>CANJRM010000201.1 GCA_947476645.1 Bacteroidota bacterium | reverse complement strand
TCGCTTTCATTTTCTGCTTTTAGCCAACCATATATTGCTGACGCAATTGGTTTAAGTTGTGTTGACCCTGTTATCTGTCAACTCGACAGCATGTCATTTTCACTTTTCACGCGCGATAAATTTTTTGTGCGCGATGAAGACGTGCTTGCCAGCATCAACATGCCGCTGGATTTAATTCCAAAATTTTCGGAGGAAGAAATAAAGGAAAAGATGAAGTTGATTCCTTCGATGGTGCCATTGAATTATAACAGCCAGGTGAAAATGTTCATTGATTTGTTTGCATATAAACGTAGAGGATTGATGTCGCGCTGTTTAGCAAACGGTCAAATTTATTTTCCTGTTTTTGAAGAAGTGCTCGATAAGAAAGGCGTGCCTCTTGAGTTCAAATATCTGCCAATTATTGAATCTGCTTTTAATCCTGTTGCTGTTTCGCGCGCAGGAGCAACTGGTCTTTGGCAATTAATGTATGGCACGGGTGCACAGATGGGGCTTAGCATAAACTCGTATATTGATGAAAGACGCGACCCGCAGAAAGCAACAGAAGCTGCTGTTGACTATCTAAAAAAACTATACGACATATACGGTGACTGGCATTTGGTTTTAGCGGCTTACAACTCAGGACCAGGCAATGTAAATAAAGCGATTGCACGTGCTGGCGGAGTAAAAAATTTCTGGGCTATCATGAATTATCTGCCTGCTGAAACACGAAGCTATGTGCCGACTTACATCGCCATGGTGTATGTTATGAATTATTTTCAGGATTATAAGTTGGTGTCATCAGAACCGAAGCGTGAATTGTATGCGGTGGACACGGTGATGGTTAGTTCCAAAGTGAGTTTGAAACATATCTCCAATGTGTTGGGAATTCCTGTAGATGAGTTGCAGTTTCTGAATCCTTCTATTAAAACAGGAATTATTCCTTATACTATGAAAGGGTTCGCGCTCAATTTGCCAATCAACTATTTTGCGTTATACGAAGCACGCAAGTATGAAATCATGAATGATACTTCACTCTTCGTTCAGAATTTTCAGCCGGTGGCATCAAGTGCACCACGAACCGTTTGGTATAAGGTGAAGAAGAACGAAACTATTCAGAAAGTCGCGTCCAAATATTCAGTGAGTGTAAATGCAATTAAGAAGTGGAATCATTTAAAGAGCACGAATATTTATGCCGGACTGAAACTGAAAATTGTCATTACTCCGAATAACACGCCCGTTTCATCAAGCTATGCGCAGGCATTCAGCAACAGAATTTTGGAGAAGCCGAAGAATGATTCAACTGTTGTTACTACCGAATTGCTGGTTGCTGTTGACTCTGTTAGCGATAGTGCAACTTTGGTAACAAATGATGTTCCTAAACTCATCAATAAAGATTGCGGATGTATTTATCATGTGGTACAAGCCGGGGATACGCTTTGGAACATTGCACAAAAATATCACGGACTTACCATTGATAAATTGAAAGCAGATAACAACGGTTTGCTCAAAGACCGTCCAATCAAAGTAGGAGATATTCTGAAAATATTTTTGTAGAACCCTACTGCTTTACTACAGTATGTTGAATATCGTTTAGCAAATTGTGCCAAACATGTTTTGGGTTTTTTTCTACTTCCCTTATTGTTTCTTCCATTTCTTTAAGTAGGAAAGACTCCTCCTCATCATAAACATCGCCCTGTAAAAAGCGAATTACTTCTAAACGGTATTTCGGATTTTTTACAAACCAGGTAAACAATAAATGCAGACGGTAATACATGGTAATGAACTTGTACCAGTTTCGGCATCCGGCATTCATTATTTTTTCATATTCTTTAAACGCTTCTCGTTTTAAATTCAACTCGGGTTTTGAAAAGGCTTTGATAATATTATCAGTTGCGTATCGTGCACCATTTAAAGCAATACTCACTCCGCTACTAAAAATCGGGTCAACATAACGCGCTGCATCGCCTACCAAAACAAATCTATCGCCTGCCATTTGTTTCATGCTATAGCTGTAATCAGCTTCAAGCGTGAACGTTCTGATTCGTTCTGCTTTATTTATTCGTTCAGCTAATTCAAATTTGTTGGCAAGAAAATCTTTAAAAATTCCCTCCAAATCCATTGTTCTGCCCTTTATGTGTTCTTTGGATGTAACTAAACCAAGGCTCGTAATTTCATTGGTAATAGGTATCTGCCATATCCATGTGTGATGAAAGGGAAGATGATGAATGAAAATGTAATCTTTCAGTTCGTTTTCTTTACGGTCGAAATTTTTATACCAGCTGTGTATGGCAAACTGATTAAACGAAGGGTCTGAAATTTTCAGTTGTAAACGAGTACCTAAATTGGTGTCTCTGCCACTTGCATCAACAACCATTTTAGCTTTTACCTTTCTTACCTTATCATCGGTTTTTACATCCAACTCAACATAATCAGGGTTAGAAAAATCTGAATTTTGAACACCTGTATTTTGGAAAACAGTGGTCCCTAGTCTTTCTGAATTCTTCAATAATATTTCATCGAATTTGGCGCGGTCAACATGAAAGGTATAGTCGCGGTATCTGTCGGGTTGTTTCCTTTCTTTGAAGAGTATGTCTACCTGTTCAAGTAGTTCCATACCATCAAAATTGTGGTTTACATTCTGTTGCGTATTTACAGTGGTCCATGCTGCACCGTATTTTCTTAGAAAGCCTTGTTCTTCTAATTGCTCAAATAAACCCAGTTCATTTAAAACTCTGTTTACAGAAGGCACTAATGATTCACCCACATGCGGACGCGGAAATTTTTTCTTTTCAAACAGCACTACTTTTAATCCTGCTTTGGAAAGGTAAGAGGCTGCCGAAGAACCTGCGGGTCCTCCACCTATTACAGCTACATCATATAACATGAACTGATTTTTTTATTAAACTACTGAGTAATCTTTCCTTTAAATGTTTGCTGATACTGCTCCCACTGTTTTGTTTTATAGCTATTGGTGGCTACAAAATTTATAACAGTTTCAAATGTCTTTGGGTCTTGGTAGCCGGGA
>CANJRM010000200.1 GCA_947476645.1 Bacteroidota bacterium | reverse complement strand
GTTGTATGATTAGGTGTAACAATTGGCTCGTGAATAATGTGTTTCACGCCATCATACAAAGTGTGAACGTTCAACAAACCTAACACTACAATACCTGCTAAAATAAATCCGCCCACTCTCAAAAAACCTGAAAGCGAAAGGAAAATTCTTTTCACCAAAATGTGCCATCCACCATAAGCCAAAGTTCCTGCGGCTACAGCAAACATTCCGAACAAACCAATGCCGGTGAAATAGTAAGCGTTTGCTAAAATGTTTGACCACAAACGCGCGTGGCTATTTTCTGGATACAAAAGAAAAACATAAACCAATCCAAGCAAACCAATGCCCATCATGATGAATAAATTTTTCTTCAGTTTGTCGGTAAATTCAAAATTATCTGTCATCTCTTATTTTTTTCTTTCGTTAACCGTTAACTATTTTTTTGCCGTTGCTGTTTCTGCTACAACCGGAGCCGCGCCAGGTTGAATACCCGCCAAACTCTTGATGTAGTGAATCACCTGCCATCTTTCTTTTACATTCAATTGAAATCCGTAACCGCCCATCATGTTCTTTCCGTAGCTAACGCTGTAGAAAATACCACCGTCTTTCAATGGAGGCAATAATGTTTTGTAGGGTTGAGGGCGTGAAGTAAAAGGTCCATCACCACCACCCGGTAATTCAATCAACTGACCGTTGCCTTCGCCTTTTTCGCCATGGCAAGGAGTGCAATTGATATCATACAATCTTTTTCCTTCAGCTAAATTATCTCCGTTGTATTCCAATGGGTCGCTGATTTCAGCAGCAGCTCTAAGGCGTTCTGCATCTTGCTTTGCAGGGTCATGTGAAAAGTGATTCTTAATCACATAACTCATCAACAACGACTGATTAGTCTTGATTTTTTCATCATTCGGAATGTAGCCGTAAGGAATAGTTCCTTCTACCGGTTTACGTGCCGACATGTTGTTTCCTTCCGGTGTTGGAATTTCACTCGTTGCATACGTTTCATAAGCATTTGAGTAAGTCATATCCGGCATGTAGATTCTACCGGTATTATCCTTTCCTGCACGGTCGCACGAAGCGAACATTACCGCAACAGCAACTACAGGAATCAGTTTTATAATTTGTTTTCTCATCTTAGAATGATTCAATTTCTTTGTTTTATAAACCTTCGTTTTCTGCAAACACTTTGTCTTTAACTTCTACTGCCCCTTCTTTTTTGCAAACTTCTTTGATTGAACTGATATCAGCATCTGAAAGTTTTTCGGCATCAAATACTAAAGCAAAACGGTCGTCAGTTGTTCTCTTGTCGTAAATTCTTGGCACTCTACCAGGCCATAATTTATTTCTAACTAAGTAAGTTAAAGTCATTCCCCATGCAGAGAACAATACCGTTAACTCGAAAGTGATAGGAATAAAAGAAGGAACCGGCCAATAAGGTTTACCACCGAAGTTGATTGGATAGTTAGTCGTCATTACCCAAGTCATGAACGTAAGTGCCAATGTCATTCCCGTTGCACCAAAGAAAAATCCTGCAGTATGCAAACGGCTTTCTTTGTAACCAAGTGCATCTTCCAATCCGTGAACCGGAAACGGAGTTAAACTGTCGTAGATTTCAATGCCCTTGTGGCGAATGTGCTCTATGGCATGAAGATAAACCTCTTCGTGGTCCCAAAGGCCTACCACGAATTTGTTTGAAGTTGTTGAAGCTGCGCTCATGTATCTTAAATTTCTATTTTCTTAATTAATTATCCTCTTGAATCTTTATCTAACGGACCAACTGTGTAAGCTCCAACATATCCACCGTGTGTTGCTTTTTCTGCCTTCGCTCTTTCTGCTTTTGCTGCTTCCGATGAAATTCTAAAGATTGCTTTTACCTCGGCAATTGCAATACTTGGGAAGAATCGAGAGAACAACAAGAACAGGAATAAGAATACCGAAATTGAACCTGTGTAAATTCCAATGTCAACCCATGTTGGCGAGAAATAAGCCCAACTTGATGGCAAATAATCATCAGCCAATGAAGTAACAATGATTACGAAACGCTCGAACCACATACCGATGTTCACGAAGATAGAAAGGATAAAAGTTACATAAAGATTTCTGCGCAGCGGTTTGAACCAGTAGAACTGCGGAGAAATTACGTTGCAACTCATCATCATGATATATGCCCAGAAATATTTTCCGAGGATACGATTGTAGAATGCAAACTGCTCATACAAGTAACCCGAATACCAAGCAATGAACAACTCGGTTAAGTAAGCTATACCTACGATAGAACCAGTCAACACAATGATTTTATTCATTGACTCAATGTGGTTGATCGTGATATAATCTTCCAGACTGAATAATTTTCTTGAAATCAACATCAATGTTTCCACCATCGCGAAACCAGAGAAGATAGCACCGGCAACGAAGTATGGAGGGAAAATAGTCGTGTGCCATCCCGGTATAACCGAAGTAGCGAAGTCAAAAGATACAATCGTGTGAACTGATAATACAAGTGGAGTTGAAAGACCTGCTAAAACTAATGAAAGCGATTCGAAACGCTGCCATTGTTTTGCAGAACCCTGCCATCCGAATGAAAGGATGTTGTAGATGTATTTTCTCATCTTACCTTTTGAACGGTCGCGGATAGTTCCGAAGTCAGGCATTAAACCTGAATACCAGAACAACAACGAAACCGAGAAGTAAGTTGAAATCGCAAATACGTCCCAAAGAAGCGGTGAGTTGAAGTTTACCCAAAGTGGACCACGTGTATTCGGAAGAGGGAAGATAAATCCTGCATCCCAAACTCTTCCCATGTGGAAGATAGGAAACATACCCGCACAAATTACCGCAAAAATCGTCATCGCCTCTGCCGCCCGGTTAATACCCGTTCTGTAACGCTGACGGAACAATAAAAGAATCGCTGAAATCAAGGTTCCCGCGTGACCAATACCAATCCACCAAACGAAGTTGGTGATATCCCATGCCCAACCAACGGTTTTGTTCAATCCCCATGTTCCGATACCGAACCAAACGGTCCAGCCTAAACAGAAAACGAAGAAGGCGGCTCCTGCTCCTGTAAGC
>CANJRM010000199.1 GCA_947476645.1 Bacteroidota bacterium | reverse complement strand
GCTACGGTTCTTTTTACTCCAAGCGCTTCAAAATCTGATGTAGCATTTACTGATTGCGAAATCAACAACGGCAGCATCGGAATCTCTAAAGGCGGAAACAGTGCTGAAGCAATGGATGCAAAGACTTCTATTACAGGAACTCTTTTCTTCAATCAATACGAAGCAGGTTTAGCACTTACTAACGAAGATGCACCGGTAATCACCAACAACGTTATCAGCACACTTTCTACTTCGGGTTCTTTCAAAGCAATGAACTTAGATAACGTAGCTAACAACGTAATCATCAGCAATAACATTATCAATGCCTCTAACGGTTCTTACGGTGTGGCTATGAACAACTGCACTGCACAGGCAACTAACTTAGGTCAAATCAACAATAACTCAATAGCAGTAGGCGGCACAACCGAAACTTACGGAGTTTTCTTAACCGGTAACACCGATAACCAAGTGTTGAACTTTAACCGTGTAAAATTGACTATCGCAGGCAATCAAGCTACTAACCAGGCTTTCTACAAAAACAACGGTTCAGGAAATAACATCAACATGATGAACAACATTTTCTACGACTTAAACACCGGTGGTTACACAATCATTGGCAACACTTACAAAGATTTCTTTAATCAACTTCCTTCACAAAGTAATCCATCTCTTTCAGTATCGGCAAACGGTATCATGATTGAGAAAGTATCTCCGATAAAGTAACTATAATAGCTTGTTCGTTACTTTTATATAGCTCTGGGTAAAACCAGAGCTATTTTTTTTTCGTATAACAATTGCTAACTTCATTCCAAAGAAAATTAACCCTTGCGATTGTCAGCCCCCATACCCAATCAGGATTTCTTTGAACACTTTGCCGAAGCGTTGCTGATTTCTGCTGCCGATGGCACACCTCTTTATCTCAATCCTGCATTTACTAAGCTATCAGGCTACTCGATGGATGACCTAAATTTGCTGAACGATGCAAACCTTTTCAGAGTGCGCGTGAATTACGACCAGGTGGTAAGCGAAAAAGCCACACATTGGGAAACGGGCATTACAAAAAAAGACAATAATATAAGCTGGGTAAAGGTTTCTCTTTCCCCCATTACACTTGCTGACGGTACACAAGGAAAAGTTTATACCGTAGCCGATAATCCTTCGATTGACCAAATGAAAAATTTGCTCAAGGAAAGTGAAACACGTTTTACCACCTTAGCCGATGCATCGCCAGTAATGATTTGGATGACTGACCAGGATAATCTCTGTTACTATTTTAATAAGTCGTGGTTAGATTTTACCGGAAGAAAATTTGAAGAGGAATTGGGTTCGGACTGGATACGCGGTGTTCATCAGGATGATATGATGTCGTTCAACAACATCAATCATCTGTTAATGGAGCGGCAGAATTATTCGTGTGAGTATCGTTTAAAGCGCAATGACGGAACGTACCGTCACATTCTCGAAATAGGAACGCCACGCTTTTTACCTGATGATAGTTTTGCGGGTTACATGGGTAGCTGTTTGGATATTACTGAAATGAAAGAAGCGCAAAACGAACTCGCCACTCAAACAAGCGAACTGAAACGTTCCAATGAAGAACTGGAACAGTTTGCTTACGTGGCATCACACGATATGCAGGAGCCGCTGCGTATGATAGGTAGCTATATTCATTTGGTACAAAAAAATATTGAAAGCGGAAATCTGAACGAGGTGAATGATTTTATGAAGTATGTGGTAGACGGGGTTGGCAGAATGCAGGCACTCATCAACGACTTGTTGCAGTATTCAAGAGTGAATAAAAAAGGATCAGCTTTTACCAATGTAAATTTGAATGAAGTTCTAAAAATTGCAGTTACGCATTTAGTTAACCGCATTAGCGAAAACGAAGCGGAAGTAATTTGCGATTCAATGCCTGCTGTTATTCATGGCGACCAGTCGCAATTGATTCGCCTGTTTCAAAATTTTATTGACAACGCCATTAAGTTTAAAGCCGCAGAACGAAAACCTGTTATCCGCATTTGCGTAAAGGAGCAGGATAATTTTCATGAGTTTTCGGTAACCGACAATGGAATAGGCATTGATGAGAAATTTTACAATCGTATATTTGTCATCTTTCAACGTTTACATACCCGAACCGAATACGAAGGAACCGGAATAGGGTTAGCAGTTTGTAAAAAAATAGTTGAACGCCACGGAGGCGAAATTCGTTTAGAGTCTAAATTGGGAGAGGGAACCACATTCTATTTTACATTAAAAAAGTAGCACTACATGGATTTTTTGAAAAACAACAAAGAGAAACCGAGAATTTTATTGGTAGAAGATAATCCGGGCGATATACGATTAACACAGGAGGCATTAAAAGAAAGTAAAATTGAAATTCACTTAGACGTGGTTACGGATGGTGAGCAGGCAATTGATTTTCTTTTTAAACGAAATAAGTTTGCTGGCTCTATTCGTCCGCATATTATTTTGCTCGATTTAAATTTACCAAAGAAGAACGGCATTGAAGTGCTGAAAGAAATAAAGAGTAACGACTCACTGAAAAAAATTCCGGTGATTGTGCTCACCACTTCCGATGCCGACCATGATATTTCAAAAGCATATTCGTTACATGCAAACTGCTATATTTTAAAGCCGGTTGATTTTGACGACTTTGCCCGCGTAATAAAACTTGTAGAAACATTTTGGTTTAACACCGTGCAACTTGCATCTGAATAAAAAATATGGCTGACCAGGAACTGAAAGTTTTATTGATTGAAGATAATCCGGGCGATGCGTTCCTGATGAAATTTTATTTGGGCGAATCTACTTCGCCCGCGTTTAATGTTTCGCATGCCGAAACGGTAGGCGCTGCATTGGAGTTGTTAGCAGCAAATAAGTTCGACCTCATTTTGAGCGATATGAATTTGCCCGATAGTTTTGGGGTAGATACGATTAAAACTATCCTCGGAAAATTTCCCGGAAACTTAGTGATGGTACTCACCGGATTGACCGATGAAGAAGTGGGTCTCGAAACCGTTCGCTTTGGCGCTCAGGATTTTTTAGTGAAAGGGAAATTTGACGGCAAGGTTTTGATTTCATCCGTCATGTTTGCCTTCGAAAGATTTAAACTGAACAAACAGATTGACAGCTTCTCTAAACAATTAGACCAGGAAAATTCGCGCTTAGATACCATTCAGCGTTT
>CANJRM010000198.1 GCA_947476645.1 Bacteroidota bacterium | reverse complement strand
TCAAGCAAACTCTTGTCGGCATAAATTCCGTTCTCGTAACTCATACGTGAGTCGCGCAAAATATCTTCCGAAATATTTCCGAGGTTAAAAAACAGCTTTCCTCCAAGCGGATTCGTTTGATTTAAAAACGGATCGAGCATCCAGAACTCGATATACTCTACGTTCTGCGCTTCCAAATCATTGTTGTCAATGCTGCGCATTACACCCGCCCACTTGTCGCGCGGCTCAATAAAAGTTCCATCTGTCTTTAGTTGCGTGTTGCGGTATTCATAGTTATAAGGACCACGATAAGAAGGGAAGAAGCTTAAATCGAACGTGTAAATATTCTGGTCAAGTGTTTGGTTAGGGCGGTTAGGAAAAACTTCCTGTGTAGGAATCAAACGAACATAATGGCTCGCTAAACCTGTACTAAGATTTGTATTATCGGTAACAGCAGGGCAATTGCACGATGTTTTATTGAAGAAGACATTATCAATACGGTACCAGGCAAGTTTTGCGCGTCTGTATCCGTAAACTTCATCGTTTATTTTTTCTGCTTCAGGGAACATAACATGTCCGCTTGCATCAACCGAACCGCGCGGAGTAGAAGCAAGTTTCCAACTGGTAGGCGGAGTTTTTAAATCGTAGCCGCTGCTGGTTCCTTCAAAATCATCTACATAAACCTGTCCTTGTTTGTCGGCTCCGTTAATCGCTTTGGAGTGCCCCGGTTTCAGGTAAGCAAACTCACCATAAGTAGAAATGGTTGACATTTCTTTGGTGGAGTAGAAAGGAAGTTTGTCGAGTCCTTTCGTGAGCCACGGTGCATTGGTTTCGTATTTCACATCGGCACCAAAAATGGTATTGCTGATAGGGTCATCGCCAATATTTACTTTTTGCGTAAACGGTCTTTCCTGCAAGTGCATGATGGTTGCACCAATGTTGAACTTACTGCTGATGCGGTAATCCAATCGCGTTCCATACATAGTGCGCACCTGCGATGCAAACTGATTGTTGTTTTCGTAATCAACCTTTATCTGCTGACCGCTATTCAGAATTCCCGCGTTGATGATGGTTACTCTTCCTAAATTATAATCAACCGTGTAATCAGAACCTTCGGTTAATTTTTGTCCGCCCGCTGTAACAACTACTGAACCCTTCGGCACATTTCCCGCACCCAATGAAATTTCGCGATTGTTCGCGCCTTTGTATTGCCCCTTAATTACAAAGCGGTTGTATTCGGGAAACTGCTGCGCAATAAATTTGGTAGAATCGTAAAGCTGGTTGTAAAGATATGGAGCAATAACATTAGTGTCGGCTCCGCAAGCCACAAAAGCATTTTTCAAATTATCGCCAAACGGTTCTTTCACCGGAAAAATCAATCGTCCGTTTTGTGTAACAATGGTAATGCCCGGCACAAAGTCAAACAAACCATCGGGCTGCGGGTCGTTGTTCATGTTCAGGTTATCGAGATTCAAAACGCTGATAAGCGGTTTGCCTTCCAAACAACCTTTTGGCATGTAACGTTTCAATCCACCACCGGGGTCATTGTAGTAAACATCTAATCTGAAATCTTCGTTGCTCACGTTGTAAGCACCAAGCGAGTAAATGTTTTTCATCATCAAATTCCAGATAGGAAGCGCAGGGCGAACCGTAGTTCCTTTCAGCAATTTGAGATACAAAACTTTTGATGTTGAATTAGAATCGGGCGGAATCTGATTTCCAAATTCACCCACCTGATAAACCTGACCGTTGTACTCATACTGGTAAGCCACCGCCAAAACTTCATTGGGATTTAACTGCGAATTCAACGACACATAACCCAATTGCTTGTTGACTACATATTCGTTGTCGTTCAGTTTGCGGGCATACGTTTTTTCAAAATCCTGACCTTGCGTTAAGTTGAGATTGCCCTGCAAATCTGCCACCACATTATTTACAAAACGACCGTTGGGGTTTCCAACCAATTGCGTGTACAAATCATTGGCATTTTTATCGGGCAATGTATTTCCAGTGCCTGATGAATGAAGCATCGTAGAATACGGAGCGTATTCACCAAGGTCGTTAAGACCTACTACATCGCGCACGTTTTGGGTAGTTCCGTTTCGGTTGGTTACCCAAACTTCAATACGCGTTACGTTCACTACCGATTTAATATTCGGCAAAGCAGAAAGCGCACGGTCGAAATTATTGCGGAAATATTGCGCTAAGAAAAAGTGCTTATTCTCTTCGTATTGGTCAGAACGAATTTCGAAATTTTGTTTCTGTGCTCCGTTTTCAATGAGCATGGTTTCCTTCTTCGATTTCTGTTGCGAAACCACACTCGTCCACGTTAATCGTCCAAACTGGAATTGCGTTTTCAAACCGAACAAAGTCTGGCTACCCGAAATCAATCTGGTTTGAAGCGGAAGAGAAACATTTCCCGCTTCAATTACTTTGATAATATCATCTTCATCGCCTGTGTAACCCAGCTTCACTTGATTATCAAAATCAAATCCTGATTGTGTGTTGTACTTCACTCCCAACTGAAGTTTGTCGCCAATTTTCCCAATCACATTGATGTTGATGTTCATGTCGAAATCAAAACCACCTGTTTTGCGATTGCGTTCAGGAATATTCGGGTTAGCGGTTTTTTGTGTGTTACCACCGAGTGTCATATCCACATTTCCCTGCGGCTTAATTTCAATTTTGCTGCCGCCAAAAAGTTTATCGAAGAACTGTTTCTTCACCTGAATAGGCGGAACAATACTTTTATCCTCCACTAAATTAATTGCCTGCTGACGATCTCTGATGTAAGCATCGCGCTCCTGTTTTTCGGTATACCTGAGGTAATCTTCATAGCTCATGTACATCGGTGGCTTCACATCTTGCCCTGCCACTTTTTCGGTCACCACATACATTCCCGTCTTCGGCTCATACTCCACTTCCTCCTTAATGGCAGGCGGGTCTTTCATGTAAAAAGGGTCTTTCGATTTATCGGTTACGAAATCGCCTTCGCGGTCTTTCATCGGATATTTCAATGCCGGAGAATCGGGCTCCATAGCTGGAGCTAATGCAGGTATTTCAGGAAGCAAATAGCGGAAACGCGAAGTGTTCTTTTCGGCATACGACACATACAACATGCCTATGCATGAAAGACCAAGTACGCCACTAAAAATTTTCTGTTTAACTCTCACTCGCTATTCAAAGATTTATTTT
>CANJRM010000197.1 GCA_947476645.1 Bacteroidota bacterium | reverse complement strand
GGCTTTCACATGCGCGTTTATAATGTGCAGCAAAAAACTTTCGTTAGTTTTTTGCCACGCGTGAATGTGGTTTATAATCCTGTGGCTAAATTTTATTTGCGCGCTTCGGCTTCGGGCTTATCGCAAAATTTGCATTTGCTCGCTACAGCTTCTTCGAATGTGTTGAACGATTATTGGGTACCTGCTACTGCAAAAGCAAAACCTGAAGGCGGCTGGAATTTTTCGGGAGGTATGATTCAGAAATTGCCAAAAAATTTTGAGTGGAGCATTGATGCGTTCTATCGGGTTATCAATAATGTGATTGAATACAAAGAAGGAGCTACCAAGGCTTCGGTTTACAAACCTTGGGAAGAACAAATTATTACTGGCGGAAAAGGAAAAAGTTATGGTGTTGAATTTTATGTAGCGCGCAGCAGCGGAAGAGTAACGGGTTCTATTGCTTACACCTTGGCTTGGAGCGAACGTAAATTTGCAGAGCTGAACGAAGGAAAATATTTTCCTTACAAATACGACAGGCGACACAATTTAGCAGCACAGGTTGTTGTGCTTGTAGGTAAACATTTTGAGTTAGGCGCAGCGTGGGTATATGGCAGCGGAAACATGTACACACTTCCGTTACAGAGTTATCAATCGTATCCCAGTGTGTGGTATCACGATTATTTGGTTTCGCAGGGTTACGGTTCAAGTGGTTATTCGCAAACGGTTTCTGTTTACACAGGAAAAAATAATTATCGCTTGCCTGCCTATCATCATCTTGATGTTTCTTTTACGTATCGCAAACGCAAAAAAAATCTGGAGCATGCGCTCAACTTCAGTATTTACAATGTGTACAATCGCTTCAATCAGTTTTCGGTTTACTCCGATGTAAGAACCAATGCCGATGGAACGCGCAGCACCGAGTTTAAGCAGTTGAGTTTGTTTCCTGTTTTGCCTTCGCTTTCTTATACCATTAAATTTTCGTGATGAAGTTTTTGCTCCAACTGTTTTTTGCTGTGCTGTTGACGATGAATATTTCATCGTGTGAAAAAGATTTTGTAGTGAAAGAGCAAACCGATGCCAAACGAATGACGGTGAATTGCAACTTTGATAATTATCGTGCTTTTACGGTGTATGTAACCGAGAGCAGTTCGCTTTCGGGTAATAGTTCTTTACAACCTATTACCGATGCGCACGTTGAATTGTTTGAAAATGATTCCTTAATTGCACTATTGCCCTATGTGCCTACCGATACAGGCAACACGTTTGGCTCATACAAAAGCGATTTTTTTCCGACTCCCGGAAATAAGTATGGTGTAAAAATTACACATCCTGTTTATGGCATTGTTACAGCCGAAGATGTGCTGCTTAATTTGCCGCAGATAAATAATTACACACTCGAATCGTATGGCGATTATACCACCAACAGCGATGTGCAGTTTCGTTTTCAACTTCATGATGATGGAGCTACCGAAGATTATTACCGCATCAACCTTTGGCAATGGGGAACGCAAAGAGTAATGATTGATTCTATTTGGCAGACTGAGGATTTTTCGTACGGTGCAAAACCCGAATTACGCTCTGATGTAAGCGATACCGTTCGCGATAACGGATACTTTCTTTTGTTCAGCGATAAAAATTTTAACGGCACCGATAAAGAAATTAAAATCCATTTTTTGGGTGTTGATTCAGCTTTTGCGGAAAAGGTAAATGCCGTGGTTGAATTGCAACATGTTTCCAAAGCGCATTACGAATATTACCGAACACTCGAACTCTATCAGCATTCGGGTTATGGTGCCGAGCCCGTTCACGTTTACAACAACATCAATAACGGTTACGGCATTTTTATGAGCTCTGCCATTAATAGTATGTATGTGCAGGTAAAATAACTTGCCCTTTATTATGCTATCTTGTGCGCTTAAACAATTGAATGTCGTTCGAGAAATTACACCTAATAGAGCCCATCCTTAACGCTCTCAAAACAGAAGGATACACTAAGCCAACACCAATTCAGGAACAATCTATCCCCGTAATTCTGAAACACAGAGACTTACTTGGATGCGCGCAAACCGGCACCGGAAAAACGGCTGCATTTGCCATTCCTATTTTGCAATTGCTAACTGCTGAAGCGGCAAACTCTCTGGGTCCGAAGCATATTAAGTCGCTTATCCTGACTCCCACACGCGAACTTGCTGTGCAGATTGGTGAAAGTTTTACTGCTTACGGAAGAAACACCGGCTTGCGACATACCGTAGTTTTTGGTGGCGTATCGCAACATGCACAAACCGAAGCATTGAAAAGAGGCGTTGATATTTTAATTGCAACACCGGGTCGTTTGCTCGATTTAATGAACCAACGCTTTGTTCACTTGCAGCACATTAAAATTTTTGTGTTGGATGAAGCCGATAGAATGCTCGATATGGGTTTCATTAACGATGTAAAAAGAGTTATTGCAAAATTGCCTGCGAAGAGACAAACACTTTTTTTCTCTGCTACTATGGCTCCCGAAATTTTAAAACTGGCAAACACCATTTTGTTTGAACCTGTTGAAGTTTCAGTTACACCGCAATCAAGCACAGTAGATGCTATTAAGCAATCGCTCTATTACGTATTAAAAGGCGACAAGAAAAATCTACTGATTCATTTGCTGAAGGATAAAAGCATGGATAGAGCATTGGTGTTCACCCGTACAAAACACGGTGCCGATAAAATTGTGAAGGAACTGGTGAAGGTTGGATTTAAAGCCTTGGCTATTCACGGAAACAAATCGCAGAACGCACGTCAAAACGCACTCAAAGATTTTAAAGCAGGAAACACACGTGTACTTGTAGCAACTGATATTGCCGCACGCGGAATTGATATTGATGACCTTTCGCACGTTATTAATTTCGAGTTGCCGAATGTTCCTGAAACCTATGTTCACCGCATTGGCAGAACGGGAAGAGCAGGAGCAAGCGGTATTGCCATTTCTTTTTGCGATGCCGAAGAAAAGGGGGAATTGAAAGACATTCTTAAACTGATTGGCAAACCAATTCCCTTGGTTACAGAACATCCTTACTCGATGAGTGCAACGGAGATGGCGGTGAGTATGCCCAAGAAAGACAACCGTTCTTTTTCGCGCAACAGTAATTCTTCGCATAAATCGTCTTCACACAAATTATCTTCACACAAACCTGCCGGGCACAAACCTGCTTCGGGCAATTCGTGGAGCGGAGATAAGAAAAAGACCTGGAGTAATAAGTAAACAAAATCTTAGCGCATGTATAAGCAACATTTACTGCGTTCTATTGAACGCGAAATTCAATTAG
>CANJRM010000196.1 GCA_947476645.1 Bacteroidota bacterium | reverse complement strand
GGGTCGCTCACATGGTAAGCGAACACCACTCCGCCATCAGGATTTGAATTGGCTTTTAATAACTGGTCGAGACCGCTACCATAAAAAATATTGTCGCCTAAAATCAAGGCAACTTTGTCTTTACCAATAAATTCTTCGCCTAACACAAAGGCTTGCGCTAAACCGTTTGGAATCTCTTGCACTTTGTAAGAAAAAGCGCACCCGAATTTTTTTCCATCGCCCAACAATCGTTCAAAGTTTGGCAAATCGGTTGGGGTAGAAATAATCAGAATTTCATGGATGCCGGCTTTCATCAAAACCGAAAGCGGATAATAAATCATCGGCTTATCATAGATAGGCATGATTTGCTTACTGATAGCGTAAGTGATAGGATAAAGCCGCGTTCCCGAACCTCCTGCGAGTATAATTCCCTTCATAATCGAATTGTTGAAGACAAAGAAAACAATTTGAAATAAATACAGACCTTGCAGCTATCGAAATAGCAAACTCAAGTGAACAGATAAATAAGAAGGAGAAATAGTTTCAAATTCCATTTCTTCCTTTCTTTGCATACAATAAATTGATTAAGGTTGCGTTTTAACCGGCTATTTAGAAAATTCATACGCAGAATCATGTCGCACTTTTTCAAAAATATTTCTTCTAACCCTAAAAGCCCTTTGCTTTTTTTGGTTATGTCTTTTGCTTTCAGTTTACAAGCTCAGGATTTTCAACGTAAACTCGAATGGCAGGAGAACGCAAAGTCTATTCATACTATTGAGGCAAAAACTATTGTTCAGCCAACTTTTACAAATGCCGTGCATGATGAGCAATTCGGATTACTTCCTGTTTATAAAGAGAACATTCCATTGGATGTCCAAGGAGAAATTTCTATTCAACTCGTCAATGCAGTTTACTCTACCTCTACGCACATAGATAATGCTTCGCTCATTTTTATAAAAGATAATGTAGAACCTAAAGCAGAAATTTCCTTTCAACGCAAAAAGCCAAGTGCTTCCATTTCCATTATTCCGTTTCGCAAAAACCCTTCAACAGGAGTAATTGAAAAGCTGGAATCGTTTACTATGCGTTTAGTTATTACTCCTAAAGGGCAACACCGCTCTACACAGTCTTATGCAGCAAGTTCTGTTTTGGCTTCAGGCAATTGGTATAAAGTAGCTACCACTGTTGATGGCATTTATAAAATTGATTACAACTTTATTAAAACAAGTTTGGGTATTGACCCCGCAAGTTTTAATCTGAGTTCACTTGCCGTTTTTGGAAACGGTGGAGGCATGGTGCCTGATAAAAATGCTGATGCGCGATTTGATGACCTTGTAGAAAACCCAACGATGGTAGTTGACAATAATGGTAACAACAGATTAGATGACGGAGATTATTTGTTGTTCTACGGACAAATGGCAGATGCATGGGTTTATAATCCTGCATCAGTTGCATTCGGTCATCGCAAAAATCTATACACCGATAAAGCGTTTTATTTTCTTACTACCACTTCAGGTACAGGAAAGCGTGCAGCACTTTCTCCATCACCCTCAAGCCCTAACAAAACAATTACCGATTTTGACGACCGCGCTTTTCATGAAAGCGATGAATACAATTTGCAACGTTCAGGTAAAGAATGGCTAGGCGATAAAATGACCAGCTTCAGCAATTCGAAAAGTTTCTCTTATAATTTTCCTAACCTGATTACTTCGGTTCCTGTAAAGTTCACTTCTAACCTTGCAGCGAACACAAGTTATGGCTCTTCAACTTCAGTAGCTATAAATGGGCAAACTGTTTTAACGCAAACCATTCCTGCTGTTCCTGTAGCCACCTATCCAATCGGATTTAATTACGGTGTAAATACCATTAACTACAACGCAGGCTCAAGCCAGTTAGAAATTGGCTTTACCTTCAATGTTAGTGCCGACCCATCAGGCACTGCAGCGGGTTATATCAACTATTTCGATTTGAATGTAAAACGTGCACTTACGCTTTCAGGCGATGCCATGCCGTTCCGAAATATTTCTTCCATAGGCATTGGAAATATTTCGCAGTTCAATTTGCAAAATGTTTCGGGTGCAACAAAAGTTTGGGATATCACCAGTACAAACAACATTCAGGAAATGCAAACTTCATTGAGCGGGTCACAACTTTCGTTCACCACTGCTACTGACGGACTGAAAGAATTTATTGCTTTTAACGTAAACGGTTCTTTCCCGAATCCTGAAAAATTAGAGCAAGTCTCTAATCAGAATTTACATGGAATCGGTCAGCCCGACATGGTGATAATTACTCCCGATGATTTTGAAGGGGCATCAAATGACCTTGCCGATTTTCATCGCGTCAACGAAAATATTTCGGTAGCTGTGGCGAAGCTTTCTCAAGTGTATAATGAATTCGGAAGCGGCAAGCCTGATATTTCTGCCATTCGCGATTTAATGAAAATGCTTTACGACCTCGCAGGAACCGATACTGCTTTAATGCCACGCTATTTATTGCTAATGGGCGATGGTTCTTATGATCCGAAAGGAAGAATTGCGAACGGCAATAATTTTGTTTCTACCTATCAGAGTTATGAATCAATTTCCATGACAGAAACTTATACTTCTGATGATTTTTTTGGATTGCTCGATAACAATGAAGGAGGCGATATCACTAGCACATCGCAGTTAATGGATATTGGTGTTGGCCGTTTACCCGTAACTAGTGCTAGCGAGGCGCAGGATGTAGTGAACAAAATTAAGAACTACAAAAAACCGGTTATAAGTGCATCGTGCGTTCAATTGAATTCAAATAATAGTTGGAGAAACATGCTCACTTTTGTGGCTGATGATCTCGACCAATCGGATGGTATTGTGTTCGAGAATTTTACTGAAACTTTGGCCGAAGCTAATCGTGCTGCACACCCGGTTTATAATTTTGAAAAAATTTATACCGATGCGTATAAGCAATTGCCTACTCCTGCCGGTGACCGATATCCTGAGGTAAATACCGCTATTCTTAATCGTATTAACTCGGGAGCACTCATCATTAACTGGGTGGGTCATGGCGGTGAAACCAACTGGGCTCACGAGCGCATTTTTAATATGGCAGATATTATTCCATTGGAGAATAAAGAAAAATTACCGCTTTTTATTACTGCAACTTGCGATTTTAGTCGTTACGATTTGCCCGACCGCACAGCTGGAGAGTGGTTAGTCGTAAATGGAAAAGGTGGTGGAATTGCTGCGATTACTACGGTGCGTTTGGTTTATCAATCGGCAAATGAACAAACCAATATAGCTGCATTCCATGGCTTGTTCGATACCTTCGAGGGTCGTTATCCTACACTTGGTGAAGCTACCATGATTGCAAAAAATTTAGC
>CANJRM010000195.1 GCA_947476645.1 Bacteroidota bacterium | reverse complement strand
TGCCTATCATCGCCAAAACAAAAAAGAGGACAGCCGTTTTTTTCATGTGAAATACTTTAAGCGGTGAATTACTTTTTGAAACGTTTAACGTATAAACTTACGTGTTACAAGCTATGTAATTTTTGGAGATAGTGAACCACCTCAAAAGAATATTTACCGTTGTTATTTTTTCTCTTTTAACCAAAGGAGTGTTTGCTGTTTCTGCCAGCGCAGCCGATTCTATTGCCAACGATATTTTTGAAATTGAGAAACGCGCGGTAATTCAACGTATTGATTTTGAAAAAACGCGTATAGGAAGCGATTACAAAAGTGCCGACATCCGTTTGTTTTCGTTGGTGGATAGCGTGGTCAATTTTATTCTGGAGCAAAACGTTTCGAGAGAAAAGCGCAATCTGTATCTCACACGTCTGCAAACTTTTTTGCAGAACATCAATCGGTATTATTCCGATGGCTATTTAAAATCGGGAACTTACCTCGCGGTGCTCAGTTATTATCCTGAGTTAATTGAGTGGGACCAGAAAGATGAATTGCTCAGAAACGTAAAACGGTATTCTTCGTTTTCGATTAAAGCCACTCGCTTAATTCCGAGCGATACCGTTGCCGAAGATTTTCTCACCGATTATTTAGCTGACCATCCCGATGATATTTTTCGCTATGCCGAAGAATATGACGACCGCAGATTTGCCACGCGCTTGCTGGAGAAAGCAGTGAAGCTGGCACCGGAATCAGCGAAGCGGTATTTCACTACAACCAATTCGGTGAACATTATTCTTAGCCGCAGCCGCGATGCTTACGTGCGTAAAACGTATGAGATATACAATCGCTTCGGTTTGAAATCGCGCGCTTATCTTTTGTTAGATGCCATTGTAAACGGAAGCATGACGGCTGAGCATGCCGATTCTCTAGGCAATAATCCTGACGAGATGTTTAAAATGCTTGTACAGGTTTCTATGAAATACGAAGCCAATGTTACCTTCTCTATTTACCGCTACATGGATTTTTACTGTGTGGATGCAGTTCGAAAAATTACGCAGAATACTACCAATCCAAACTACCATTTCGAAGACATAAAAAAGTATTCGCCTGAAGAATTGTTTGTATTGCTTAGCTACGGCTATAAGGAAACGCAGATTAAAACGTTGCGCGCTTTACTCGAAGAGTTGCGCAAAAAATCAACCGGAATTTCTATCAGCAGTGTGATGATTAATTCAATGGATAAAACGAAGTTAAAAGACCTCGTCATCTTCTGCGATAAGAATCAAATGCTTGATGCGCTGTTGAGTTTGGTAGATGATGAGAAGAAAGATTACCTGCTCGCACTCACCACTATGGAAGAGAAGGAAAATATTTTTCCGCCTTTAAAATCGTTTGCAAAAGATAATCCGCTTACCGACTCAGAACCCGAAGACCGTTCGATGAATGAGATTACGAAAGCGCATCCGCCAAAAGCTGTAGCGGAAGATGTGATTGAGGAATCAAACTTTCCCAAGCCCGAAAAAATAAAAGAGGAAGTAAAACCTGAAGTAAAGGAAGCTATTCCAACCTCGCATGCAGAGGCAAGCACTATTTCTTCTTCACAAAGTTCGGACTTAACTGCTTCACTCGAGAAAAAGGATGTTGTTCCTATTCCTGTTATCGAGCCGCCTGTGGAGCCAGTGAAAATTGTATTGGACGAAAAAACAAGAACGTCTGTTTCACTCAAGAAGAATATTCTTCAAACCATTCAAAACATTCCTTCGTTCATCAACCAGGATTATGCAGAAGAGTTGTTGAGGTACGCTGCGCAGAAAGAACCCGATGAACTTTTCAAAAAGATTGATTTTTATAAAAACAAACGCTTCAGTAAATCCATTTTAGAACGTTGTGCCAACACCGCACCGGTTTCACTCAAACGATATTTATACAATCCGAATCATCCGGTTAATTACATTCTTGGTTACAGTACCGATTCGGTGGTGAAAAAGATTCTGGCTATCAATTCAACTATCGGTTATCGAAGCAAACCGCTGTTGTTGCTCGACAACATCATGAACAAAACAATGGATGCAAAAGAAGCCATTGAGATAAGTAACGACCCAGGTAAACTCTTCAGCGCAATGGTGAAAATTATTTCGCGACCGAAGTATGTGGGCGAATACAGCATCAATCATGAAATGCGTGATTACAGTTTGCGTTTTATCAGAGAGATAAACGATAAAATTGCTTCGGGTGGTTCTCAACCTTTTTATTCAGCAGAAGGCCTAGGCTCGGCTGAGCTTTATTTTTTGATGCTCTATGGGCGCGATGAAGTTTTCACTTCTACTTTCAATGGGTTATTCAATCGTTTTATGCAGAAGCTTCCGAATGGCGATGGCGAAGCATTTCTAGAATCCGTTAATCATAATCAGTTCCGCGATTTTCTTTCTCTCTGTTCTAACTTCGGAACGCTCGAAGATTTTTTAGCGAAGCTGAGCAGAGAGAACAAGCAGAAATTGATTGTGTCCTATGTTTCAAATCTTGAAAAGGAGAAGGACGATTTATCGAGCATTGTTTTGGTAGCCGAAGCCATCACCAACATTACCGATTTGCAATTGCTCACCACGCTTCAGGAAAATATTAAAACGGAATATGAGCGCGTAAAAAACGACAGTGACCAAATTGGCATTTCCATTTATGGTGTGCTCAGCAGTATGATTTCGGGCACGGCACGCACCGAATCGAAATGGTATCGAACCGTTTCAAAACAATTCATGATTTCTCCGGTTACATCATTGGCATCAGCTGTCCTTTTCACCGCCAATTCCTGCACCGAGCAAATGTATTTTTACAACGATGATGACGGCAGAAGTTCATTCATCAATTTCATGAATACTTACAAGAGTCAAGCGAATTGGAGAATTGAAGACCGCAATAGCTATGTGCGTATTTATTCGCAAAACGGAATGGACGTTCAGATTTTTGCAAACAAACCCGAGTTTGAAGAAAACGGAATCAGCGCGATTGATGAGTATTTGAAAGAAAGAAATCTACAACCAACGGTTATTGTTCATCGCGGTCATAGCTTTCATACCGAAGCTACGCTTGAAAAAATTCCTGCTTCTGCTAAACTTATTTTTGTGGGCTCTTGTGGCGGCTTCTATAAAATATCTATTGCCCTAGAGAACGCGCCTGATGCGCACATTATCTCTACCAAACAGGTGGGCACAAAAACCGTTAACGATGCCATGCTGCTGGCGCTGAATGAAAACATTCGCACCGGAAAAGATATTGTGTGGAGCGATTTTTGGGACAAGATGCGGGAGAAACTTGGCAGCAATCAGTATTTCAGTGATTACGTTCCGCCAAACAAAAATTTAGAGTCTATTTTCATCAGAGCGTATTATAAAATCCTCGGTGTGTAAATGAAGCAGGCG
>CANJRM010000194.1 GCA_947476645.1 Bacteroidota bacterium | reverse complement strand
CAGAAAAAAGTATCGTCAGGAAAAGAGTGAAACTGTACGGAAGTATCTACATCAACATAGACATAATCTTGTGTATGGCATCCGTTAAGTGCAGTAACATCTACATGATAAATAACAGGCGTTTCAGGATGCGAAACCGGATTGTGAATATTATCAGGTACAACTGCATTCGCTCCTGAGTTAGGAGTCCATGAAATTGGAAGGTTGTCAATATCAGTAACACAAACAGTGAATCTCGCGTTTGGTCGTTTGGTTGACACAAGCGGAGTTCCCGTAACACCGCATTGTGAAGTAGGACCCGATGAGTAGTAAACCGAATTGAATGCAGTAGGCGTCATCTGCATTTTTTTATTTGCCGGAACAGGTGGATGTAAGTAAGGAGTGTTCGAACAAATATCAACTACCAGATTCGAAGTCCCATCCCAGTCATAAGGAAAATCAAGTTTGTGTGTAATCCATCCATCAGTAATTGGCAGCGTTACATCTTTCGAAGAAAATACAGTAACCAAATTCGGGCACCACAAAACAGGCGGTATGGCATTTGGTTCTACAGGTAACGAAGTTGCCTGCGTACACGCCATCTTAATTTCAAAATTATGAAGTGTGTCAAGGTTGTTGTTTACATGCACCATGTAAAATGAAATACTGTCGATAGCACCACCCGAACCAAGTTGTGCAAGCAATTCACTTTGCAAATACAAAAACTGATGGCGTGCACTATTCTGGTAGTGTCCGTAAATGGTAGGATATTGTGTTGGTGTGGCAATTGTATTTCCTGTTCCTGCGCCTACTTGTCCAACCACCACGTGACCAACACAAGGCGTAGTACTTACACCACAACTTTGTGGATTTGCCACTACATTCAGATTCACTAAATCACCCGGACACACAACTAATGGTTGTGCCTTCGCCACAATGTTTGGCCCCGCACCTGAAATATTTACAGTGAGAGAATCAACATTGGTGCATCCGTTATTGCCGCTGATATAACATTTGTATAGCGTGCTTCCGAGCGGACTTGCCACAGGATTTGGAATTGTATCATTCGGCAAACCCGAAACAGGGTCAAACAATCCTGCTGATGGTACCCATTGAAAAGTATAAGGCGAGTAGAGATTATCAGTAGTCGCATTTAAATTCACCTGACCGTTCAAGCAAACTGTTCCACCAGGTCCTGCATCATAAACAAAGGGTGGAGCAGCATTTACAAGCACCGAATCAGTTCCGCAATCGGAAGTAAAATAATACATGGTTGGCGCAACAGGCGAAACTGTTGGATTATAACTCAAGGGATTTGAAACTGCATTAGGACCTACAGAAGGAGTCCATGTAAAATTGGTTCCGCCTGAAGCCGTTAATTGCACAGGTGTTCCGCAAAAAGTAAGACTTGCTGAAACTAATTGCACTTTGGTAAAAACACAAATGGAATAGGCGCGTGTGTATCTTCCATTAATAGGGCAGTCATCATTTTGTGCTGTCAAAATAAAATCGTGGCAACCGGTATCGCCCGGCAGAGGAGTCCAAGTAATATGTGCTGTTACACTATCTCCACTTCCAACCTGCACCATCTGCGCTCCGGGAATAGCCGATGGAACACTATTGATATTGCTCGTCAAGATAATGCTATGATTAGCAGGGTCTGTACATTTTATATCAAAAGTAAGCGGAGTGCCGGGGCAGACAATTACATTTATTTGGCTTGATTGAAAACCATTAGTAACGTTCGAAATAGTATCCTCATAAGGAATAGAAATGGTGCAAGGCAAAATACTCACCTGCATATCGCGGATAGAAGTGCCCACCAAAACTCCATTGCGATATTCGTTCACCTGCATGGCTAATACATCTACTTCCTGATTAGGACAGGTAAACTCCACTTGTCCGGTTGAGTCTGTAAACTGAAAAGTATTTAGTGGAGTAGTAGTAATAGGCTGTGTTACACTATAGCTACCAGTAAATGGAATAGAGTTATAGGCATCATCTAAAGGATTAATAAGTTGGTAATACAACGAATCACCATTGGCATCTACTGCACCATTGTTGTAAGTAATAAGCGAATTGATACAAACAAACGGAACAGGCAAAGTAGAAAACGCAACAGATGTGTTACAGTAAGGCAATCCTGTAGCGGGGTCAATCGTATTGTTTACCAATGCCTCAATACCAAATCCCGTAGAAGCAGGATTTGGAATATTATTTATTGTTCCGTTGCGGCAACAAGTGTTAGTTCTGAAATACCAGTTAGGGCAGGCAGAAGGAATGGTAACGTTTCCCTGATAAGTATACATGTGTACTCCCGGATAAGTAGGAGGTGAGCCGTTAGGATTAGCCGGGCAATTACTATTGCTGGCGCAGGCACTTTGACCTAGTTGTGCAGGACACAATTGAGAAACTTCAGTGGGACCTGAAGTTAAAGTGGCTGTGAAAGTATTTATCACTACTCCTGTACAGCCGCTGAACAAGTCTATGCTGAAAGAGTTACCGGGGTCTATACCACAACAATCGCGGTAAATTTTTAGAGTTACTGTGTAATTATTGTTTCCGTTGCATACATACGAAAGGTCAGAACCCATGATATGCGAAGCGCGGCTCGCTGTGGGATTCAACAACCAAACTAAAATTGTAAGGGAAATTATTTTGTAGAACTGCTTCAAAACCACGTGCCTTTCGTTTAACTTTTAAAAAAGATGCGAAAGATAGCAATATGGTTGTAATTGAAGCAAAGAAAATTTGTATCTGATGAGAAACTGCCTCTCGAAGCATTTATCTATTTTGCCGCTTAATAAATTGCAGCTATGACTCTTGAAAAGTTAGAACAACAAACCAATTCCATTATTGATTACTGGATTGCAGAATTCAAACGCCACAATTGGGAGAAGGTGTTAGAAAAACCATCGGAGAACGAATGGAGTTTGGGACAAGTGGGCATTCATTTATGGATGGCGAGCAAAGGGTTCTTCTTTAAAAATGCCGAGAAGTGTTTGAATAAAGAAGGAACAGAAAGCGGGAAGCAAAAAAAATTTGCAGCGCATCTCATTTTTACTTTTCGAACACTTCCTCCTGTAAAATATGAAATGCCAAAACAAGTGGCGGTTGTTCCCAAGCAACCCGAATCGCTCGAGCAATTGATTGGTAAGTTAGAAGAAACAAAAAAAATGGCCGGTGATTATATCAAGCGAATTCCAGAAAGTGATTCTTCGCTTAAAATACGACATCCGTTTCTTGGTTGGCTCAACACAGCCGAGTGGATTCAGCTTTGCAATATTCATTTTCGCCATCACTTGCGGCAGAAGAAAAGAATTGAGAAACAAATAGGCTTGAAGTAAAATTTCTGTTTCATCAAATCGTTTACTTTAGCGCACTCAAATTTTTTGCCAAGTGAATATTTTGCGCTTACCGGTTT
>CANJRM010000193.1 GCA_947476645.1 Bacteroidota bacterium | reverse complement strand
GTGCTTTCGTATTTTTCAAATTCATCGAGAATGAAAAAATTAGCGCGACCCATCGAAGAATCGTTAAGCATGTTTACCGCCATGATGGCTTCCTGCATGTTCTGCACTACATAGTAATTCAAATACGGCTCTAAATAATTCTCAACAGCTACGCGATATTCTTCGGCACAGTAAATAATATCGGAAAGGAGAGGAGCTTCTTTACTCCACTTCGCATTCTTCTTCAAAAATTTTATCGACTCAGGAAATCCTTCAAGGTTTTCTACCAAACTTTTTGTAAGGTCAAATTCATTTTTCTTTGAATCGAGTGTTCTGGTTTCAGCAGTAAGAGCGAGACGCGTTTTTTCAATTCCTGTTTCTAACTCGGCAATTTCATTCTTGCGGTTTTCTTCTTCGGTTAGTAACGATTGAAGTTTTGTTTCGGTTGAATCTTTTTCTGTTTTTAATTGCTCAAAATCTTTTTGCAATTGTTCTAATTCCTGACGCTTGCGCTGCACATCTTCATCGCTGTTGAGCAAATCGCGCTGTAAACTTTCATTACTGCTACGGTTAACCGCTAACTTCTTTTCAAGTTCAAAAATCTGCCGTTCCTTTTCGGTAAACAATTTCTGCTCGCTGGTAAGTGTATCTTTTAATCCTGTATGCTGATTACGAACTTCATTCAACTCCGTTTCAAGAACAGAAAGTTCCGTCTTCTTTGTTTCTAAAATTCTTGTTTCGCTTTCCTGGTCAATAGAAAGTTTGTCAATAGAAAGTTTCAGTTTTTCAACCTGGTCGTTTGCTTCTACAATTTGCTTTTCGGCAGTTTCCTTTTTGTCGAGCGCGTATTTGATTTGCGAGTTGAGAAGATTGCGTTCGTTTTCTTTTTCGCCAACACCTGCTACTAACGTGTTCAGTTTTTTCTGAACTTCGAAAAGCATTTTCTCTTTGTCAACGTTGTTGAGTTTTTCTTTTTCGAGTAAGGCATCTACCTGAGCTACGGAAGTTTCCAATTCAAGTTTATTGTCTTCTTCCTTCTTTTTCTGCTCTTCTAAATTTTTAAACGTTTCCTTATACGATTGCAAATTATACTTCGCCAAAAGCAAACTCAAATCTTTGTATTCTGCTTTCAGTTCATAATAGCGTTTGGTCTTTTTTGCCTGTGCTTCTAGGGTTTTTAAGTTGCCTTCAATTTCAAAAAGCAAATCTTTCACGCGCTCTAAATCGCCATCGGTTCCTTTCAGTTTGTCAATGGTTTCTTTCTTGCGTTTCTTGTATTTCGAAACTCCCGCTGCCTGCTCAAATAATTTTCTGCGGCTATTATCACGGTCGTTCAAAATCTCATCCATCATTCCTAACTCAATAATGGCATAGCTATCTGAGCTAACTCCCGTGTCCATGAAGAGAGATGTGATGTCCTTCAAACGACAAGCCACATCGTTCAAACGATATTCGCTTTCGCCATCGCGAAACAGTCTGCGCGTGATAGTGATGGTTTTGTAGTCGGAGGAAACTAAGTTCTTCGTATTTTCAAACGTAAGCGAAACCTCCGCCATACTCGCAGCCTTACGAGTCTTGGTTCCGTTGAAAATGAGGTTCTCCATTTTCTCTAAACGCAGGTGCGATGTTTTCTGTTCACCCAAAACCCAACGAATAGAATCAACGACATTGCTTTTTCCGCAGCCGTTTGGTCCTACAACGCCCGTAATTTTATTGTTGAAGTGAATCGTAGTTTTTTCAGCAAAGCTTTTAAACCCCTTAATCTCTAATGTAGTTAGTTGCATAGTATCACGTTTTGAAAGCCACAACAGGAAAGTTGAGAGTGTATGTCCGTACTGTTTCTCTCAGTTTCGTCCCTCATTTTAGAGGGGTAGCGAAAATAGAAAAACACACCACCCGCAAAACCCAAAGTAGCCAACAGGTATCCACAGTGTATCCACATAATTTGTTGCTGTATTTTTCGTGGGGTTTTCATGAGCAGAAATTATTTGCCCTATCCTGCTAAGTTTGTGTTTCCAATTAATCGGTATGAAGCAAATTCTCTTCTTTTTCCTGTTGTTGCTCGGTATTTCTGCGTTTTCGCAGGAGAAAAAATACAAGGTAGGCATAGTTGCTTTCTACAACCTCGAAAACTTTTTCGATACCATCAACGACCCAAGTAAGAATGATGAGGACTTCTTGCCTACCGGCTCGTACCACTACACCGGAAAGGTTTACCAGGATAAAGTGCGCAAACTCACCGAAGTTCTTTCACAGATAGGAACAGATATTTCTCCCGATGGCTTTTCTCTTTTAGGAGTAGCGGAAATTGAAAACGATAAAGTGCTCGAAGATTTAACCGCACAACCAGAGTTTGCGAATCGTCACTTGAAAATTGTTCATTACGATGGTCCTGATGACAGAAGTATTGATCCCGCGCTTATTTACAACCCGAAATATTTTAAAGTAAAACACAGTGAGCCACTTTTTGTGCGTATGGAAAATGGTGATGGCACGCTGCATTACACGCGCGATGTGCTTTGGGTAAGCGGACTTTACGATGGTGAAATGATTCATGTTTTCGTAAATCACTGGCCTTCGCGCAGAGGAGGCGAAGATGCAAGTGCGGCTGCGCGTGCAGGTGCTGCAAGTGTGAGTAAACATGTGATTGACTCGTTGATGAAGATTGACCCTAGCACTAAAGTATTTGTAATGGGAGATTTGAATGATGACCCAACGAGCCCGAGTGTAACGAAAGTACTGGGAGCAAAAGGTGATATGAAGAATGTGAAAGACGGGGAACTTTATAACCCCTGGGTTGACTT
The DNA here is from genome assembly GCA_947476645.1 of Bacteroidota bacterium. GTDB lineage: Bacteria > Bacteroidota > Bacteroidia > Chitinophagales > LD1 > Bog-950. Next base: position 624 of record CANJRM010000193.1, on the reverse strand, counting down.
TATCAATAAAGGAATAGGCACTTTGGCTTACAACGATTCGTGGAATTTGTTTGACCAGATTATGATGTCGTCAGGTTTTTTGAAGAAGGAACAAAAAGGATTTTTCTTTCATGGCGCGCACATTTTCAATAAGCAATTTATGGTTACCAAAACGGGCAGATACAAGGGTTATCCGATGCGAACCTACGATGGCAATATTTATAACGGTGGTTATAGCGACCACTTTCCCACCTATTGCGTTTTTCTGAAAGAGTTGCAATAGACAAACAATTTCCCCAATCAAAATTTTTCGATGAAAAAAATATTTTTCCTACTTCAACTGTCAATTGCATTTTCTCATTTTGCTATTGGGCAACAACCCACATCGCAACCAACCAGTTTGGTTTACAATAGTGTTAAGCCATACAACTTTATTTTGTCTTTCACTCCTTCAACGGCCGATGGATTTTTGATTTTGAAAAGCACACAGCCTATTACCGATGTTCCTGTTGATGGCACTACATATGAAAAAGGTCAGGGACTTACTACCTGCAAAGTGATGAACTCTTCTGGAGGAACTTCATTTACAGTACGCGAGGTGTTAGAACGCACCAAATATTATTTCAAAATATTTGCTTTCAACGG
>CANJRM010000192.1 GCA_947476645.1 Bacteroidota bacterium | reverse complement strand
ACACCCAAATGAAGATCAGAAGCGAAATAAATTTTTCCCGAAGATGCCATCGGGCTAAAAATAGAATTATTGACGGAGAGTTACGGACGAAGAGACGGTGGAATAATTTCGTCAACCAGAAAAACGTAAACGTCTTCGGTTCCTTCGCTGTTTAAAATTAAGCGTTGTTTATCGTAGAAGTGTCCGTTGTTGCACGAACCCAGTTTTATAATAGACGGCAGTTCACCTTTGTTGAGCTTCGCAAATTTTTCCAGACCTTCTGACTCGCTCCCTGCAAGGTGAGCAAGGTCGGTAATGATGATGTGCGTTTTAGGAAAACAATGCAATCTTCTTCTCGATGCTTGCTTCGGATTAAGAACAATAGTTCCGTCATCGGCAATCAACGTTTCGCAAAGAGAAATAGCAGCGTCAGAATTTTCAATGGTAAAACCAATTGCGCCCTTTTGAAAATTGTTATCACAAAAGGCATCCTTCACTTCATTCTCCCAGCAAAAAACATGGCTCCATTTGTTTTCAGCCTTCAACATGCGTAAATTTTCTATCGCCTCTTTTATGTTTTCGCAGAAAATAAATTTTCCGCCTGCACCAATAAATTTTGTAGCAAAACGAATATCCAAATCTTTCTCCTGAGGTAAATTGTAACTGGGCGCGGTAACTTCTACGGTGCGAAGTGGAATTTCTTTTTCGGTTACGCTTTCATCACTCACGCGCGATGTGTAGGTATAAGAGTCGGAAGAATCTAAAACTGGTGAAGAGGCAGCCGTAGTGGTTTGATTTTCTTCGGCTGATGAATCATTATTCATCGGCTCTTCAAGAGTAGTTTTTTCAGAAGAGGAAAAAGCACTTTTCATCTTCGCAAAAAATCCGGTTCCAGTTTCTTCAGTAAACATAGTGGCAGGGTTTGTTCGATATTTTTTTATCGAATTCAAATTTAGCGCTGCACTATGGGAATGAAAGTTTTAGGCTTCAGTATTCTCAACAGAAGGTTTTTCAACGTCTGTGTTTATAGACACGGATGAAACTCCATTTGTATTTGTTATGGGCTCTGCAAGTTCAGGTTTATCGAAAGGATGTTTACCTATAACCGCTTCCAAATCGTCTTTGAACAACACTTCTTTCTCCAACAATAATTTTGCAAGCGCATCCAACTCTTTGCGTTTGTCGCGCAATAAATTTTGCGCACGCAGATATTGTTGTTCAATAATTTTTCTCGATTCTTCATCAATCATTCTCGATGTTTCTTCGCTGAATGGTTTGCTGAAAGAATTTTGATTTTGCATATCGTAGAAAGAAACGTTTCCGATTTTTTCGTTCATACCGAAAATAGAAACCATAGCATACGCCACTTTAGTTACGTGGTCTAAATCGCTTTGTGCTCCGGTAGAAATTTTATCGAACACCACACGCTCTGCTGCACGACCGCCTAAAGTCATACACATGCGGTCGAGCATTTCTTCTTCGCGCTCCAGATATTTTTCTTTAGGTAAATATTGCGCGTAACCAAGAGCCGCCACACCACGAGGAATGATACTCACTTTCAAAAGCGGATGCGCATTTTCCAAGAACCATCCGCAAACTGCGTGACCTGCTTCGTGATAAGCAATAATGATTTTCTCTTCAGGCGAAATAATTTTGTTTTTCTTTTCGAGTCCACCAATGGCGCGGTCAATAGCGTCATTGAAATCCTGCATGTCGATTTCAGTTTTGTCGGTGCGCGCAGCTATCAAAGCAGCTTCGTTGCAAATGTTCGCAATATCGGCACCTACAAAACCAGGAGTGAGAGCAGCCAGTTTTTGTGCGCTAACTATGCTTCCGATTTTGATACTCTTTAAATGCACTTTGAAAATTTGTTCGCGACCTTTGAAATCGGGTTTGTCAATAGAAATTTGTCGGTCAAATCTTCCCGGGCGGAGAAGCGCAGCATCCAATACATCGGGACGATTGGTGGCCGCAATCATAATTACTCCTTTCTCGGAACTGAACCCATCCATCTCTACCAACAACTGGTTCAACGTGTTTTCGCGCTCATCATTACTCTGCATTAAATTTTTTCCGCGCGAGCGACCAATGGCATCTATCTCATCAATAAAAATTATGCAAGGTGCTTTCTCTCTTGCCTGACGGAATAAATCGCGCACACGCGAAGCTCCAACACCCACAAACATTTCTACGAAATCAGAACCAGAAATAGAAAAGAACGGAACCTGCGCTTCGCCAGCCATTGCTTTTGCAATCAACGTTTTTCCTGTTCCCGGAGGACCAATCAACAAAGCTCCTTTCGGAATTTTACCACCGAGCGCAGTATATTTTTTGGGGTTCTTTAAGAAGTTTACAATTTCATGCACTTCTACTTTTGCTTCATCTAAACCCGCCACATCATCAAAGGTGATATTGATTTTTTCGTCCTTGTCAAACAGAATTGCTTTTGATTTTCCTACGTTGAAAATATTTCCACCAGGGCCACCAATACCGCCACCGGCCCTGCGAAGCATGAATACCCAAAAGCCAATGAGGATAATAATAGGAAGCATCCACGGAATAACTTCTCGTAGCCAGTCCTGACGCAATTCATATTTTATATCTGCCTGAGCTAAGGTTGGTTTGTCTTTGTAAAATTCAGTTATGAATTTATCGAAGGCATCGTTTGATGCTACAGAGAAAGAAAAGTGCGGACCGGGATTTGGGCTACCGAATTTTGTGTTGGCGATTTTACTGAATCCGGCTTTCTTCAAAGAGGAATCGCGCAGGTAAACCTCTGCTAACTTTTCGTTGACCACTACAATTTTTTCTACATCATTGTTGTTGAGCATTTGCTTCAACTCGGTTGATGTAGTTTCTTTAGTGTGCTCACCATAAAACGACATGTAAACCGAAACCAAAATAAATCCGAAGATGATAGCATACACCCAGAAGTAGTTAAACTTCGAATCATCATCGTTATTCTTCTTGGGAAAAAGACCACCATCATTTTCCTTATTGGTGTTCTTCTCCTTCGGTTTATTTTTTACTTCCTCTTTTGATGTATTGTTTTCGTTCGTTTCCATTTTTTGCTTTTGTAATTTGTCTCTTCTTGACGATTCTTAAATTCTTTTATTGTATTTCACTACTCTGCGTGATTCGTTTTTTTGCCATCGCTCCATAAATCTTCTAGTGCATAAAACTCCCGCTTGTCCCTATAAAAGATGTGCACCGTTACATCTACAAAATCAACGATAATCCACTCGGCATTCTTGCCGCCCTCTACGTGATAAGGCAGCAATCCGAGTTTGGCGGTTTCATCAATAACATTTTGACTGATGGCTCTTACATGTGTACTGGAGTCACCGTGTGTAATGATGAAATATTGCGATGGAGTATCTTTTATTTTTCGAAGGTCGAGGCAAACCACATCGTTGCCTTTTTTGTCGAGGATGGCATCTATCACCACCTTCTTTAAACTTACATTTACCGGTTTCTTTTT
>CANJRM010000191.1 GCA_947476645.1 Bacteroidota bacterium | reverse complement strand
TTGCACCGCCAAACTTTTGTTATTGATGAAAAGGGGAAAATTGAAAAGATTGTGCGCAGGGTGCTTTCAAAAAAATCAACTCAACAGGTTTTGCAAGAGAAGAACTGATTTTCACAATTACAACAGATTTTGTTTTCATACATTTGTCTCTCATATTTAAACCTTCAAACAATGAACAAAAAGTATTTACTCTCTGCCTTTTTTATGGTTACAGTTTTGGTGTTGGTTACCACCAATAACGTTAATTCAAAAATCACATCAGCACCCGCAGGAAACTCAGGTGACCCGTTTACAAATACCAGTTGCGCTACAAGTAGTTGCCACGCAGGTCCTGCACAGACGCCTGCAAGTGGAGATTATAGTATTACCATAGGAACAGGCTCCCCAACTTCACCACTAAGTGGTTTTTGCTATACGCCAAACACACAATACAATTTAGCTTTTTTGATTAACAACATTGCAACAACCAATCCTTTCTACGGATTTCAGATTGTAGCACTTGATGCGGCAAACGCTAAGGCGGGAACCATGGCTGTCGCAAATATGGCTACCACTCAAATTAATACAAGTATTGCTACAGGTACCCGCCAGTATATGGGGCACAAAGGAGCTAACACTACGCATAACTGGTCTTTCAAATGGACTTCGCCCGCATCAGGCACTGGTCCTGTAACTTTCTATTTTGCCTATAACGTTTGCAATGCTTCAACAGCTACTCCCACAACACCACAAGGAACAATTTACAAAGCGGCTATTCCAATTCAGCAGTGCAGTTCGGGTATTGAAGATATTTCGAGCATGGTTGCTGACTTAAATATTTTTCCAAATCCGGTTTCTAATGAACTTGGCATTTCATTTAATCTACTTGAAGCAGCAAACGTTTCTTCTCAACTTTATTCGCTCGATGGAAGAGAAACGAACCAACTGATGAATGAAAAAATAAGCGAAGGGAATTTTGTTCGTTCGTTCAATACAAATGATTTGCCTTCAGGAATTTATTTAATGAAGTTGAATGTTGGCGGAGCAACTATCACTAAAAAAATAGTTAAACAATAAGCATGAATAAAACAGTAGCACTTCTTTCTATCGCACTTCTCATTTTTTATTTCGGCAGTTGCACCAAAGACAAAACAGCTGCACCTGCAGCATGCACGCAGACAGATACGCTGAATACTTACACAAAATCTGTTAAGGCGATTTTGGATAATCAGTGCGCTTCGGGTGGCTGTCACGATGCTACAACAGCCAGTTCGGGCGTTAGATTAGATAACTATTCACACTCTGTCTCCTCCGCCAAGACGAACACAAAGTTTTTCTGTGTAATTGATTTTTCATGCACGCCTCATATGCCACAAGGTTATTCATCGCCAATTGACACTTCAGAAATCAATGCGATAAAAAGATGGCGGGATAATTGTTATCCTGAATAGAAATTGATTTTTATGAAAACGATTATCACTTCTGTTCTTACAATTTTGTCGGTTGCTCTTTTTGCACAGGCAGATAAGTACGCAAACACATACGCCTGCACAAAGGGCAAAATTCATTTCTTCTCAGCAAGCCCTTTGGAAGATATTGAGGCAACTTCTAACGTAGCGGTATGTGTACTCAATACACAAACTAAAAAGGTTTATTCCAAGGTGGCGCAAACATCTTTTGTGTTCAAAGACGGATTAATGCAAGAGCACTTTAATGAAAATTATATGGAGAGCGATAAATTTCCTTCTTCGGTTTTGGATATGGTGGTAGTGGAAGATATTGATTTTACAAAAGATGGCGTGTATGATATTACCTTGAAAGGGACGCTCGAAATGCACGGGGTAAAAAACGACAGAGAAATAAAATGCAAGCTTACCATTGCTAATGGAGTCCCTTCAAGAGCCACCGGAGCATTTGATGTGAAATTAGCCGACCATGATATTAAAATACCCAAAGCAGTAACCATGAATATTGCCGAAGTGGTTAAAGTGGATATTGATTTTGCTTTAGAAAAATATCAGAAGAAATAGTCGTGTATGCAATGCGCATCATTTACAAAAGAGCGGTTTATAACAATCGCTCTTTTTTTATGCCAATAACTCTGTCACAAAATATTTTCGAATCTTAAAATCAGAATCATGAAAAACCCTTACGTGCTGTTTATGTTGTTGTTTTCTGTAAATGCTTTTTCCCAAGTTGACGTTCTTGATGATTTAACGAAATCTGAAAAACCTAAAAGAGAATATGTAGCGTTTTCGTTTAAAACAACGCGCGTTATAAATGGTCACTCTGTAGAAACGGTGAAAAAAAATCAATTGGATTTTAGAGTGAGTCATCGCTTTGGTGATATAGCCGGTTCGCCAAACGACCACATTCATTCTTTCTTTGGTTTTGACCAAGCGGCTGACATTGCCATTATTTTTGAATACGGAATTACCGATGACTTGACTGTTGGAATTGGCAGAATGAAAGGAGCAGGACCATTGCGCGAATTATGGAATGCGAATATCAAGTATCGCGCACTCAAGCAAACGAAGGATTTTAAATTTCCAATGACGATTACCTTGTTCGGCAATACAAGTATTACAAGCATGCGACCTACCACAGGTGCCACAGACTTAAGTAATTTCGGAAAAGGATACACCGGATTTGCGCATCGTTTGAGCTATACCTTGCAGGCACTCATTGCCTGCAAAGCTACCGACTGGTTGACGATTCAACTGTCACCAACTTTTGTTTGGAGAAATAATGTGGCTTACAACGATAACAACGGTTTGTTTTTTCTGGGAATTTCTGCACGCGCAAAATTCAGTAAACGTTACGGACTTATTTTCGAATACTTTCTTCCACTCATTAAACCAGGTGTTGGTGGCAGGGAATATTTTCCGATGGTGCGCGGTATGAAAGGCGCTGCTTATTATCCTAATCTTCACATTGGCTTTGAAGCAGAAACAGGTGGACACGTTTTTCATGTGAACTTCACCAACAGCCGTGGAATGCTGGAGAATGATTTTCTTCCTTATAACACTGCCAACTGGGCGCAAGGGCAATTTCGTTTGGGCTTTACAATTTCAAGAACCTTCCCGCTTAGCTACAAAGGCAAACCAAAAGAAGACCGCAAATACTGGAAGAAAGGTAGTGTGGAAGACGCAAAGTAGGATTGAAAACCCTAAAACTTTAGCCTTTACGCTTAAACTTTTAGGTCAACTGCCTAAATCTTTAGGCACATCTACCTAAATTTTTAGCTCTTTATATTAAAAATTTGGCAATAACACCTAAACTTTTAGATCAACTGTCTAAACCTTTAGGCACATCTACCTAAACTTTTGGTTCTTGCCGTTAAAATTTTAGGAAAAACCGCTCAAATAATTTCAAAATACCTTTTCATTTCCCAATCAGTAACCACTTTAGCAAACTGACGCCATTCCCAATCGCGGGTTTGGGTGAAGTGTTGCACAAATTTTTCTCCGAGAATTTCATTTGCAATTTTTGAATCGCGCATGGTTTGCGTAGCTACGTCTAAGTTTTTAGGGAATCGTCCGTTGCTTTCATCGCGATA
>CANJRM010000190.1 GCA_947476645.1 Bacteroidota bacterium | reverse complement strand
TTTTCAATAGCAGCCATTTCGTTCATGCATGGACCACACCATGTTGCAAAAAAATTGACGAACAATTTCTTGTGGTAAAAGGAATCGAGAGAAATTTTATTTCCGTTTATATCGGTCAACTCAAGCGATTCGAATTTTAGCTTAGGCGCTACACGATATTTGTTGTAGAAAAAACCAGCGATTAGAATAGCGATCACTATTCCCGCAATAAAGATGATTTTGCCTTTCATGAAATTCCGAAACGGTTTTTGTAGTCAACCGCACTTTGACGAATTACTTCCAATGCTTCTTTTCTTCCGTAAACAGCTGCTATTTCTACTTTTCTTTTTTCGGTGGAGCCAGGCAAATCTTTGTAGGTGAGAAAGTAATGCTTCAATCGGTTTACTATAGATTCATTCAACTCGCTGATGTCTTTATATTTTCCATACACAGCATCATCTTTCATTACTGCAATTATTTTATCATCTGCTTCGTTCTTGTCAATCATTCTGAATCCCCCAATGGGAATTGCCTGCACAAGTATTCCTCCGTTCTGAATACTTTTTTCTTCCAGCACCAAAATATCCATTGGGTCTTGGTCGCCATTGATGTTTTGTTTGCCCGTTTTTGCCATGCAAAACTTTCCAACTTCTACATCGCAAAGTGTTTGTGGAATAAAGCCATATAGAGCGGGAACAACATTCGAAAATAATTGCGGTCGATCCACTTTCAGCCAGCCGCTTGCCTTGTCAATTTCATATTTAACTGTGTCGGCAGGAACAATTTCTATAAAGGCAGTAAGCACATCAGGAAAATTTTCTCCCGCTGAAATTCCATGCCACGGATGAGATTTATAAAGAAGAGGATTCATTTAAATAATGAAGATTGAATATTTGAAATGCAGTGTGGCTGTTTAATCTTCAATTTTAATTATTCAATTGCAGTTACCAGCTTCCGCTGCTTCCGCCACCGCTAAAACCACCGCCACCAAAACCACCGAAGCCACCACCGCCACCACTACTTCCACCACCACCGAAGCCGCCAAATCCACCGCCCCATGTATTGATTCCTCTTCTACCGCCATAAGTGGTGCCACCGCCACCGCCTCTAAAAATCATAGGCAGAATAAAAAATACAATAATGATGAAGAGAATAATAACCCACCTTGGAATTGGCTTCGTATTGCTGTTGTCGTCTTGCTCATCATTTACATACATGCCGCTGAGGCGCGAAATCATTTCATCCGTAGCTTCATCAAAGCCCTGGTAAAAATTTCCGGCTTTAAAATTCGGAACTAATTTGTTTTGAATAATGCGGTCGGTGATAATGGCTCCGAGTTTTTCTTCCACTCCGTATCCTGTGCGGATAGTCACCTTGTGTTCCTTCTTCGCCATTAAAATCATTACTCCGTTATGATTCTTCTTTGAGCCCACTCCCCATTTTTCGCCAAGCTCAGCTGCATAGCTTCCAACTTCAGCACCTTCTAAACTTTCAATAATAACAATGGCAATTTGAGTAGAAGTAGAATCACTATACGCTACCAACTTTTGTTCGAGTGCTTCGTTTTCAGAAGCGGAGAGAACATTTGCAAAATCATTTACTAAGCGAGGAGGGCTGGGTTGTGTAGGGAAGTTTTGAGCATAAGAGAAGCTCAAAGACAAAAGACCAAAAATCAAAGTGAATACGACTTTGAACTTTGAACTTTGAACTTTGAACTTTATTTTATCCTTCACTAATTTCATTGCTCAACTCGTTTTTATCATCCTTCTCCAATGGAAAATATTGTTTCAAGTGCGAGCCGGTTTCCTGAATGGCAAAAACAATTCCTTCAAAAAATTCTCCTTTTTGAAAATGCAGGCTCATCACTTCTTTAGTTCCATCCCAAAAATTAGCAGGCACAACGGCATCAATTCCTTTATCGCCTATGATGGCAAACTTTTTATCCTCGTGAGCCAGATAAATTAAAACGCCATTGGCATCTTTTGTTTCATTCATTTTTAATTGAAAGAAAACTTCTGCCGCACGCGATAACACGTTTTCGTTTTTGCATTTGGCTTCTACGTGCAAACGAACTTCTCCGCTTGTCAAAGCTTCTGCATCGGCAATTGCCGCAACAATGGCTTTGCGTTTTTGTTCGTTGAAGAAATGTTTTTTGAACATGAAAGTATTTGAGGCGGTTGCTGCTAATAGCAGTTTAGAATTTTACTTTCGGTGCATTCTCTGTTCCTGCATCGGCTTTGAAATATCCCTTAGGAGTAAACCCAAACATTTTTGCAGTTATCACCGCAGGGAAAGTTGCTGTATTCTGATTGTAATCCTGAACAATGTCGTTGAACTTTTTTCTTTCAAACGCAATTTTGTCTTCAGTGCTGGCGAGTTCAACGCGCAATTCAGAATAACCTTTCACTGCTTGTAATTCAGGATATGCTTCTACCGTTGCAAGCAAGCGCGATAAACTTCCGCTTAATTGTTGTTGTGCTGCCTGATATTTTGCAATGTCTTCGTCTGTTAATTTGCTCGGGTCTAATTTGATGCTGGTTGCCGATGCGCGCGCTTCAACAACTTTCTGTAAAGTTTCCTGCTCGTATTTTCCTCCGGCTTTAACGGTCTCCACTAAGTTCGGAATTAAATCGCTTCTACGCTGGTAAGCAGTTTCTACGTTTGCCCATTGTCCGCCAACGGCTTCGCGTTTTTGAACTAAGCTATTGTAACTGCAACTTGAAAGAAAAGAGGCAAGAATAACTACGGTAAAAAGTCTGATAACGTTCTTCATGATTTTTTTGGTTTTTGTTTTCGGGCCAAAAGTAGAAATACTTTTGGTTGCCGGTTTTATTTTGACGAAGTGCGAAATCAAAAATTGTATTAACCGCCACCATTTTCTGCTATTGCCAACTAAAGTGAACATTCAACAGCAGTCGGTAGTTTATTGCGGATATATTAATGCAGATGTGTAGCAGGCATACATTACTATTGACAAACATTTATCAGCGCAAAACCCAGTTATGAATAAAAAAATTTTCCCGAATCGCCTTGTCCTTGTCTTAGCTTTTATTTCTTTTCACCTATTGGTAAGCGAAAATCTGAACGCTCAAAACCTGAACCCTGCATACCGCGTTGAGCCAATGAGTATCAACACTTCGAAGTCTGATTATGCTCCTGCTTTTTATGGTGACGGCAAAATTATTTTCACTTCGAACCGAAGTAATAAAAATGCAACTTACGATAAATGGAATTCGAATCGTTACAGCAAATTGTATGTAGCTGTTCTTGACAGCACTATGCAAACAGATAAAGCGAAAGTGAAATCGAAATGCAAATCGTATTCATCTGGCGCGGCTTACAATAAAACAAATAGCGAACTCATTTTCAGCACCGAAAGTTTTAAGAAGAAAAATTTAGTGCTTCAAAATGGAGCTAAACTTCCGTATCAGCTATTGTATTCAGCCACGTTTGCTGAAAACAAAGCTGCACATATCACTCCGCTTGCTATAAACAATGCGGCATTCTCTAGCGCCCAACCTGCTATTTCAAAAGATGGAAAGACCTTGTATTTTGTGAGTGACAAAACAGGAGGATTTGGTG
>CANJRM010000189.1 GCA_947476645.1 Bacteroidota bacterium | reverse complement strand
TGCTTGTTCTTCATTCTGAAAAAAAATTATCGTTGCTTGACATTGTTACCATTCCCACAACGTATATAGTAAACGAAAAACACGAAATCGTTTACAAACAAACGAGCGAAGCAGATTGGTCAAGCGAAACGATGATTGAAAAAATGCGGAAGCTTTCGGAATAGCTACGAAACAGAGAGATAGAATCCTTTCCAGGTAATCACTACAACAGTCATTACGATAATTAAAAAAGCAAGAAAAATAATGTTAGCTGTTTGAAGCGTTTTGTATTTCACCACATCGTCTTTCATTATTTCTATGTAGAACAACGCCACCCAACTGGTGAGCAACGCCAAGCCTATAACCATTAAATAAATACCGTGAATGAAAATATTCATTGGAAAAGTGAGAACGGATGTAATCAATGCACCTAAAAAATACGGAGCAATAGCAACTTCTAAAAAATATTTTCTTCTGCGGCTTAGCTTGTTTACTTTGGTATAGGAGTAAGCAAAAATCAAAAACAACCGTGCGTAGTTCACCGAGAAATAAACGAGCAGAATAAAAAACGGAATGGTAAGTGCGTAAACGATAACCACTGGAATATGCAGCCACGCAAACACCACGGCAAAATTTTGGTAATAAGGCGAATTATATTCACCCGCCCCCAACGAAGAAATGATTCCCTGTGCGCAAAAAACACAAGTGCCTATTACAAAACCCCACAGAAAAAAAACATTGAGCAGCGTTTTAATATTCTTCAGTTTGTCGAACAAATAAACGCAAAGCAAACCCGCTACGAGAAAGAAAATTGGTGCGGTGGAATAAACGAAAAGCACTTTAAGCTTTGTCCAAGTGTGGTTGTTTAGAATAAACTTAATGCCGAAGTAATAAACGAAAGAATCGAATTTCCAGAACTTGCCTACTAAGCCCATCATGAACCACGAGAGATGTGTAAAGATGATATACGCCAATGAAAAACACACTCCCGAATTAAAAATGCGAAAGAGTTTACTATACCATTGCTCACGATTTCTTTGTTCCACCTGTTCTTAGTATTGGCTATTGTTTGATGTGCCAAAGATAGAATTCCACTTCATTCGGTAAAGGCAACTTTAGTTGTAATTATTAGGTGAGTAAAATCAGAAAACAGATTTTGAAGGACGGTATTTTGCTTTAGCTAAAATTGTTTTGGCATCGTACTTCAGCATTAAATCGCGCAACGAAATTTTGCCTCCTGTTTCTTTTACAAACTTGCGAACGATTTGCAAACCAATCCAACTGCCGATATTCCCTGGGGCATCTTCGGGCATACCGGGTGTTGTGGGTCCTTCATCTAAATATCTTTTTTGGTCCATATAATGGTCTTTGTAAAGAAGGTCTTTATCGTTCATAAATTTCCAGATTTCATACTCACTGTTTTCGCACCAACGTGTTTGTCGGTCAGTAAAACCAACGAGTAAACTATCAGGAGCATCGGGCAACATGTACGAGAGAAAATAAATTTTCTTTCCTTTTTCGGTGATGGCTTCAATCAAATTTTTCCCGTGCGATAATTCCTCTCCACCGAAATAAAAATTGTAAAGCACCTCCATTGAATTTCGCGCAATGTATTCGCGACTCATTTTGTGCTGCACGTATTTGTAAATGCCTGCACTGTCGTAATCGGGATTGTTTGCTCCCAAGTACATATCCAAACCAATTCCTAAAACATCTTTATCATAAGTAAAAGCGCCTAAGGCAAAACCCGAATTGATGCTAACCACTTGCGGAATAGTGGCGTTCGGGAAATAGTATTTGAAATGTTTCAACGATTGTGAGAGTTCTTCCTCTACATCTTTGGTTGCTGCAAAATGGAAGTTGATGGAATCCTGTAATCGTTTCATATAAGCATCGCTTACAAATTTTTTAAGTGCCGGCTCATCAATGTTTGCCGTATCACCTTCAGGCCGAGGACCAATTACAAACTGGCTGATGTAGAAGTTATAGAAGCTGCCATACTTCTCTTTCATTTCATTTTGCTTTGCAGAAAAATTCTGTTCGTTTATTTCAAACAGTTCTTTATCGAAACGCTGCAAATGCACGTCAGCTTTTATGTTCGATACATCGGGCTTTTCTCTGCTTTTATTTTTATTGCAACTATCGCAACTCGAAAGCAAAAGTGCGAGCAGCAACGGAAAAAATTTGATTCGATTCATAAACGTATTGACCATTTCCTTTTTTTATCTCTAACGAAATACTTATTTTGAAATTACTTTACACAACTATTTTGTCAAAATCAATTTTATGACCGAAAAACAAATTCTCGATTACGTAAAAAATCATCCCGCACAAAAAGTAAAACTCGCCATTACTGATATTGATGGCGTGCTGCGCGGTAAATATATTTCTGCCGATAAATTTTTCTCGGTAGTGCAGGGAGCTATGGGATTTTGCGATGTAACCTTCGGTTGGGATTGCAACGATGTAGCTTACGACAATTCCACCTACACAGGCTGGCACACGGGCTATCCCGATACACCCGTGCGAATTGATTTGAAAACATTCCGCAAAATTCCATGGGAAAATGATGTGCCCTTCTTTTTATGTGAAGCAATAACCAACGAAGGCGCGCCTTCGCATGTTTGCCCGCGACAATTATTTAAAGGAATAATTTCTGAAGCAGAAAAAAGCGGATTTACTCCTTATTTCTCACAGGAGTTTGAATGGTTCAATTTTGAAGAAACGCCTAAGAGCGCCAACGAAAAAAACTTCCGCAACCTAACACCGCTTACACCGGGCATGTTCGGTTACTCTATTTTGCGCAGCACTTTACGCAACGATTTTTTTACAGCGCTATCAGAGAACATGCAAAAGTTCAACATCCCCCTCGAAGGTTTACATACCGAAACGGGTCCGGGAGTTTTAGAAGCTGCTATTGCATATTCAGGCGCACTAGAAGCAGCAGACCGCGCTGTGCTTTTCAAAACTTCCACCAAAGAAATTGCTTACAAGCAAGGCATACTCGCCACCTTCATGGCAAAGGTTTCTGAAAATTTACCGGGCTGTAGCGGGCATGTGCATCAAAGTTTGTGGGATAAAAAATCCACCAAAAATCTTTTTTACGATGCCAAGGACAAAAACAAAATGAGCGAGCTCTTCAAGAGTTATCTCGCTGGTCAGCTTTATTGTCTGCCGCATATTTTGCCGATGGTGGCTCCAACGGTGAATTCATACAAACGATTAGTCGAAGGTGCATGGGCTCCAACTACGGTTACGTGGTCAGTTGATAACAGAACTGTTGCTCTTCGAGCTTTGCCTAGTGGAAGCAAATCGTCAAGATTAGAAACAAGAGTTGTGGGTAGCGATACCAATCCATACCTCGCCATGTCGGCTTGTTTGGCTGCTGGTTTATATGGCATCAAAAAAAATTTGAAACTTAAACAAGCAGCTACGGTTGGCAATGGTTATCGCGATGAAAGCAACGGACGATTCCCTAAAAACTTAGACGTAGCTACGCAAACCATGCGCGATTCAAAAATTGCAAATGAAATTCTCGGAGAAAAATTTGTGCAACACTTCACCCAAACCCGCGATTGGGAATGGCGTCA
>CANJRM010000188.1 GCA_947476645.1 Bacteroidota bacterium | reverse complement strand
CTAACGTTTACGGGCTAATGAAGTGGAAGTCTATTCCGCAGTATTGCGCGATAACAAAGAGAAACCTGCCTGCCGGCAGGCAGGCTTAACGCTTAGGGCTTCCTCCCGAAACAAGTTCCCCGAAATAATCGGGACACGCGGGACAGATTGCGCCATTTATTCACAGCTCGTTTGTTATTTAAAGGAGTTCATGATTCGCTTCGCTTAATTATTCACTACTTGTTTGTTATTTAACGGAGTTCATGAGTGCTCGCTTAGTTCATTTAGCCCGATGTTAGCGGCTGGTTTTTCTTTCTGTTCAATACATAAATCATGTCACCCGAAACAGTCAAAATCCACGAGCCAATCATAAGGCAGTAAGCCCATTCCAAAACGGTAAGTCCCCATAATTCGGGACGAACAAAGTTGGCGGGGTCTTCCACTGATTGTGTAAGTAATTCTTTGGGCCAGACCAACACTATCAAAAAAATAAATGCAATAATAAATCCCTGCATACCAATACTGTGGTGCATTTTTCTCTGTTCGTTTTGCCATATACAATAACTAAAAAGAACAATTGAAATCATTGCCCCTGAGAAAAAGATCATTGCTGCGTTTCGGTGGGCAGTCCAGCTATCGGCAGTAAAATAACCAATAGCCGAAAAGCTAAGCGTTGCGCCTATGCCTATATAAGAGGCATACCATGCTAACGGATTTTTTTTGGAGATATATTCCTAACCCATTGGTGAACATCATCAACAGCACACCACCAATGCCCAAACAGATATTAAACACATAAGAGTATTTACTTGCTGTAGCTAAACCGAGTTCTGATATAAAATGGTTTTGTGGCGAGTAGGGCATTGAACGGGTGTAATGCGATGCCGATTCAAAAAGTCCAAAAGCTATAATTAAACATCCTGCAATGCCTGCAGCAGGAGTGATATAGTGTAGATTAAAGTTTTTGAAATTAATACGCATAAGACATCATCATTGGCTTAGCCCAAATCAACAATTGCATTTGATGATTTTTTTAAGATGTAGTAAACCCAGCAAATCATACCCACATGCAGCACATCATTTTCTGTAAACCAAATACCTTTTTGCCACAATGATGTAGCGATACCTGAACTGAGATAAATACCATACCCAATTCCAACAGCTACAAAAATGAGCCAAGTATTCAGCAGTAAAAAATTCATTTTGTCTTTGTTCTTCGCGTAACTTATTCCATGCAATAGTAACAGGAAGATAACGCTGGGTGCAGAAATAAGCGACATACATTCGAACGATATCGCAAACTTGACTGCGAACAAAGCACCATACAAAAGTAGAATTGAATAACCGATAGTGTTGATGATGGCATACGCCATAATTGCTTTTCTGAAATTTCCTTTTGCATTGGCGTATGCTGTGGCAACTAAAAAAGCGTTCATTCCCGGAACGGAGAGCAACATGTAAATTATTTCCCACCAACTTGTCCAGGTGCAGAACTCTCTTCCGTTGCATTTAATTTCGTAACCGAATGCCTGATAACTTGTTCCGGCAAACAAGGCTCCAAGACCGGTGAGCAAAAGACCAACGCCCCACCATAATTTTGATTGTTCTTTTTTTCTGTTTCGTAAGAACTTATAACCTGCATACATGGTAAACAACCCAACAAAGTAAACGATGATAGTAGAAGTTGGCTGGCTCCAAATGAAACTGAAATCACCTGCTTCAATTTTTATGTAATGCTGATTTTGAAGAAAAGACTGTGGTGAAATTTTAGGTGTGTAATTAACTTCGTCCAGACGGTTACAAGCTGAAAGGAAGAATAACCCGATTGAAAAGAAAATAGCCTGCTCTGCTGTTTTGTTTGTATTGTGCTTCATGATTTACACCAGCTTTAAAGTTGATCTGCAATTTGCCGGAAAATAAACCACCAGTTTACACGCTCTGCTTTCAAGGGCTTTTCTTTATCATTGAATAAAATTATCAGCAAATTTTTTTCGGGATTGATATAAATGTGCTGCTTGTATAAACCAATAGCCATGAAGTCGCCATATTTCTTTAGCCCGATATGCCAGCAATAGTTGTAATTAAAACTGCTGCCGTTAGAAGTATCTCTGTTTATTGATTTATTATACCACGATTCGCTGATAACTCTTTTCCCATTCCACACTCCTTCATTCAGATATAGCCTTCCGAATTTTGCATAATCCATTGCTGTTGCACCGATACAGCAGAAACTTTTTTCCATCCGGTTCTTCTCATCCACACTCCACACTCCGTCAGAGCACATCTGTATCGGTTTCCAAATCTTATCTTCAAGGTATTTAGAAGGTGATATTCCGGTAGCTCTTTTCAGAATTAAACCAAGTAGTTCCACATTAATGTTCAGGTAGTGCTGTTTGATGCCCGGCAGGAATTGAAACTTGATTTGCTTAAGAGCTTTCAGTGAATTGCGACCATAATATATGGTAGCATCAGTAGCGAGATTGTATTTAATGCCCGAAGTATGGTTAAGCAAATGTTCAATGGTAAGTTTATCTGCATGAGCAACATTGGTCAATTCGGGTATGTATTTAATTACAGGATCCTGCTCACTCTTAATAAAGCCTTCTTCTATTGCGATACCGATAAGGGCTGAGGTAAATGATTTGGCAATTGAATAAGAAGAATGAAGTTCCTGCTCATTTATTTTTTTGCTATAGTATTCATACTTCAGGGTATCGTTTTGAATAATAAGCAGACTTCTGATTTTATGCGTAGTGGTAAAGGTATCGAGCGGCATAAAGAATGGGATGTCGCGGGTCCAGTCGTCTATTTTAAGATTCTTGACAGATGAATTCATTTCCTTCTTAAACTCAAAACATTCATTGCCTGAATGGATAACAGCACTCTTAAAGCGTGTAATGTCTTTGTCGTCCGGATTGCCAAGAAAGATACTTCTTACAGGTATGCAGCTATTTAGCAGCATTAGAAAAAAGTAGAATAGCAACTTGCTTTTTGATTTCACAGAGAGTAAGAGCAAGTTTTGTGAAGCATTACGGTTTTCATAAATAGTATATGCAGAGGAGCATTATCGAAGTATATTTCTCATTCTGCTTTTTCGCTGCTAATGCTCTACTATGAACTTCTTTGAACTCACAGTTTTGGCAGTAATTATTTTCAGAACATACATGCCATTGCTTAATGATTGTGTAGAAACTGATATGGTTTTTTCGCTGCCCGAATAAGTATAAACCAGTTCACCAATGGTGTTATAAATTTGAATCAATGTTGGTTCATTAATTTCTTTCAAGTCAATGTTTAAGGCTGAGTTAGTTGGGTTTGGGTAAATTGTCCAACCGTAATTATCCTCTCCAAGATTTGCGATACCTGTTGCAATACTATCCACGCCCCATGCATAATCTATGGTAGTGGTATCTACTACTACCTTTGCATAATACACATACTGCGAAGTAAGCGTATCTAAATACCAGCGCTCTTCAAATTGAGATTGATGCACCACGTTCTGAAAGTTCGCAAAGTTGCCATACATAGAAGAGTCACCCACCATTATTACCCAGGTTTGTCCTCCGGTAGTCGGGCATGCTCGCACCGAATTAATTT
>CANJRM010000187.1 GCA_947476645.1 Bacteroidota bacterium | reverse complement strand
TGCGCAAGCAGAGAAGGGTTTTTTATTTTGTCCTGCAACTTTCGTTCCGTCCTGTTTTTGTAACGAATTCTTTCATTCACATTATTTCGTCCCATCCATGTTCCGCTCTTTTGCGTTTCGCTCCTTTCCATATATTGCGCCCCGCTTAACCTTAATTATTCATGAAGAAATTTTTAACCGCAGTTCTTGTTTTTATTTCTGTGTTTGTGTTTGCACAAAAAGGAAACGTAAAAGGATTTATTTACGATAAAGCAAACGGAGAACCCATTCCTTACGCCACAGTAAGAATTGAAGGAACCGATTTTGGTGCCGCTACCGATGACCAGGGTTTTTTCAATATTCCCTTGCTTCCGTTAGGCAATTACAAAATCAGCTTTGGTTACATTGGTTACGAAACACAACAGCAGGATATAGAAGTAACTACTAAAAAAACAATCAACGTAAAAATTTCATTGGCGGTAAAATCAATGGAGTTAAAGGATGTAGAAATTAGTGCCGAGAAACAAAGAAAGGTGACCGAAACACGTGTGTCTGTAATTTCTATTTCGCCTATGGAAATGCGTAAGATGCCAACCGTAGGTGGAGAAGCCGACATTGCGCAGTATTTACAGGTATTACCAGGGGTTGTTTCTACAGGTGACCAAGGTGGACAAGTGGTTATTAGAGGAGGAACTCCGATTCAAACCAAGTTTTTGCTCGATGGTATTACGGTGTATAATCCGTTTCACTCCATTGGTCTTTTCTCTACTTACGAAACCGACATCATTAAGAACGTAGATGTCTATACCGGTGGTTTCCCTGCACAATACGGTGGAAGAATCTCGGCAGTGGTAGATGTAACTACCCGCGATGGAAACAGGAAAAAAGTAAGCGGTAAGGTAACGGCAAGTCCGTTTATGGCGCATGCGTTATTAGAAATTCCGGTAGTGAAATTTCGTGAAGACAAAAACACAAGTGCATCGTTAATTCTTAATACCAAGGTTTCTTACCTCGACCAAAGTTCAAAAGTGCTTTATCCTTATGCAGGTAAAGGCGGATTGCCTTATTCGTTTTATGATGTGTATGGAAAGTTTTCGGTGAATGCCGGTAAGGGTATCAAGCTCAATCTTTCAGGATTCAACTTTACCGATAAAGCAAGTTATTCGGCAGCCGATTACAAGTGGAATACCTTTGGCGTAGGCATGAATTTCTATGTTACTCCCGCTAACTCAAACTTATCGCTCAATACACACGTTAGCTATTCTCAGTATAAAATCAGTTTAGGCGAAGCCGATGGTTTGAACCGCAGCAGTTTGGTAGGCGGTTTTGATGTGGGAATGGACTTTGCTTATTACATCAAGAGCGGTGAAGTAAAATACGGTTTAGATGTAGAAGGTACCCGCACCAATTTTTCGTTTACCAATCCGTATGGCAGCACAGTAACGCAGGACCAAAACACCACCGACCTCAGCGTTTATTTTATGGTGCACAAATACGTAAAGAAATTTGTGGTAGAAGCAGGCGGTCGTTTTCAATACTATGGAAAGATTGGAGGCATTTCTCCCGAGCCGCGTTTCAGTATGAAGTATAATGTGAATGACTATTTGCGCTTTAAAGTGGCGGCAGGGTTGTATTCGCAAAACCTCATTAGCAGCAAGAGCGACCGCGATGTGGTGAATCTGTTTACCGGTTTTTTAACCGGTCCCGATGAAACGGCAGAAGACGCAACAAAGAAAAAGTATGACAATATCAGAAACATGCAGCGTTCGGTGCATGCCATTTTTGGTGTGGAATTAGACCTGCCGAAAAACATTACCGTGAACATAGAGCCTTACTACAAATACTTCTGGCATTTGTTCAACCTTAACCGTTACAAACAGCTTAATGAAGATCCTAATTACCTGATTGAGAAAGGCGATGCCTTTGGTTTAGACATTATGTTCAACTGGAAATACAAAGGTGTATATCTGTATGCTACTTACTCACTTGGTTATTCGCACCGCAACGATGGCGTGCAAACCTATGCGCCTCACTTTGACCGCAGACATAACGTGAATTTATTAGCCGCTTACACCTTTGGTAAAAAGAGCGATTGGGAAATAAGCGCGCGCTGGAATATGGGTAGCGGTTTTCCGTTTACACAAACGCAGGGTTTTTACGAGCCTAATTATTTCGCGAATGGTATAAGCACGAACTACACACAAACTAACCAACCTAACGGAAGCAGTCCTGCTATTATCTACGATACAAAACTGAACGCAGGAAGGTTGCCTTACTACCACCGTTTAGATATGGGTATCAAAAAAACATTCAACATTAAAGACAAATTGAAGATTGAAATCAACCTGAGTGTTTCGAATGTTTACAACCGCAAAAACATTTTCTACTTCGACCGTGTGCATTACACACGCGTGAACCAATTACCTGTAATTCCAAGTTTATCGGTGTCGTTTGCGTTTTAATAAGTTTTAGTGGAAAAACTTTATCACTCTTCGTGCATTAGTTGAGGTTATCAACTCACAGATATAAATTCCTCTCGGTAAATCGGGCACAGGAATTTCGGTAATAAAATCAGACGTGAGATATGAAATGGGTTGTCCCATCAGGTTATATATTCTTACCTGTTTAAAGTTTGTTTGTGAACTTAAATTCTGTAACAGAATTTTCTTTTCAGTAACGATATACGTAAACAGGTCTTTCTTTTCTTCCTGCAAACCGCTTGGGTTAAGAATGTTTAATGGAATGCGAACAGAGTCAGTAATAGGAGAGGTACTGATTGGCCAAACCACTACCACATCAGGTCCCGGAACAAAATATTGCGGAGTAATATGCACACTGAAAATAGCAGGAACACTTTCATGTGGTGCAAGAACAATAGTGTTATTGCTGTAAGGCGGTTTGTTGAAAATATTAGTGGTAGTTAACGTCTGCGTAGCACTACGTAAGCCAAAATCAAGTTGTCCTGTAAAAGAGTTTGCCGAATCGGTATTGGTTACCTGCGTACTTATAGTGAGAGTGTATCCGAGATTTACATTCAGTGTGCTGTCAATCGTATACCCTAAAAGAGTAACGGCTATACCCGAAGAAGCTGCAACTTGTTGCGTACAGCCAATTGATAAAAGTAAAAACGCAAAGAGAGTATGATGTAGTTTTTGTTTCATGTTCTATTTGACAGCTAATGTAAACTCTTCGTTGCAACTGCACTAATTATTTATCTTTGTTTCTTACCTGTTCAAAAATGGTTCTCTGGCTAACAACTAACGATCAACAGGAATACATTTGAATTGCATTTTACAACTAACTATTGACGGCTTATGGATATTCTCAACAACATGATTTCGGTAATGAATAAAGAAGAAGTGCGCCACTTTAAACTTTGGCTCAACAGCACTAATTCATCTGAATCGAGAAAAGATATTGTGCTCTTCGATTACATACGCAAGTCAACAGATAGATATGATGAGGAATTTGTTTTTAAAAAGCTCTATGGTAAGGCCGACAAAAACTCCTTCTACAAGTTAAAGCATCGTTTGCAGGAAGACCTTGGTTACAATTTGGCTCTCTTGCATTTTGGTAAACACGAATCAAACAATCTGTTTTTGTTTTTATCGCTCTATAACATTTTCATTTCGCGCAATCAATCGGAGATTGGTATTTACTTTTT
>CANJRM010000186.1 GCA_947476645.1 Bacteroidota bacterium | reverse complement strand
TGGTCGATATGCGTGACAAAATCTCCGGGCTTTAATTCGCGGAGCGTTTTCATCAGCAATGCTTTATCGCGGCTGAAACCCTGACGCAAATTGTATTTGTGGTAGCGGTTAAAAATCTGGTGGTCGGTGTAGCAGCAGAGTTTTAAATCGTCATCTACAAAGCCCTGATGCAAGCCGATGTGCACGGGTGTAAAATTTACTTCCGCTTTTAAATCGGAGAAGATGGCGTAGAAGCGTTCCACCTGTTTCGGGTTCTCGGCAAAAATTAAATTGGTGTAACCGCGCTCGTTGTTATCGTGCAGGTTGCGTATCAGCAAATCGAAATTTTTATTGAACGATGGCTGGGGCTTGCTGTGAAAAGAAATACGCTCTTCTGCTTTAAAGAAACTGTTACGACCAAACTCAACTACTCTAAAACGCGAAATGCCTTTCAGAAAATCTGCCGAGGAAAGAAACACTTCCTCCGGTTCACCTTCGAGCAATGGATGGTGCGGATGTTCAATTCGGTTTTTCTTTATCTCGGGTTGTATCTTTTTTGCCTTGTCAATGGATGAACCAAAAACATCCATCAGCATCTGCACATCTTTAAACCAGATAATGGTGTTGGGCGGAAACACTTCGAGCACCGAAGTTTTCTGCACGTTGGTAAAGTGCGATTGAATATTCGGCACAATCGTTACGCTCGCAATTTTCTTTTGGCTCAGCTGCGTAAGCGGGTCGAAGGTGCGGATGCTTTCAATCTCCGCACCAAACAATTCCACCCGGTACGGATACTCGTTGCCGAACGAAAACACATCCACAATATCTCCACGAATACTGAACTGACCCGGCTCGTAGACAAAATCAACGCGCTCAAATTCGAAACCCACCAGCAAGTCAATCATAAAATCGGTATCCAGCTTTTCGTTTACGCGCATGCGCAACGTTTGCTCGTTCAGCACATCCTGCCGCACTACTTTTTCGAACAACGCCTCGGGGTAAGTAACCGCTAACTCGGCCTTGCTGTTGCTGTTGCTTAACCGGTTAACGGTTTCGGTGCGCAGCAGAATATTGTTGTTGTTTACCTCGCCAAAATCCTGCGGACGCTTAAACGAATCGGGAAAGAAAAAAACATCTTTAGTGCCGAGCAGGTTCTTGAGGTTGTTTTGAAAATAAGCGGCTTCTTCTTTATCGCTCATTACGAACAGGTGATTGAAATCGGTCTGCTTAAAAATGGCAGCCGCCACAAAAGCATCCTGCGAGCCTATGAGGCCGTGCAGAAAAAAATCGTTGCGGTCGTCACCGGTGTTCAGTTGTTCAATCAGTTGCTTTACCTGTGCGGAACCGGTGTATGCTTTTAGTATTTCTTCTACGTTCATAAAAAGAGTTAGCCCCCGATGTAAAATTATCGGGGGTGAAATTTGTGGGGCGAATATAAACCTAATGGTGAATGTTATTTTTATGTTCAGACAAACTATATTGTAGTATGAAAGGGTTTTTACTTACTGTTATTTTTCTCCCTGTTTTTCTATTTGCTCAGAACAGGGAAGAGTTTGGGGTTAAGAAAAAACATCCTCCAAAGCTGTATTACTCTACCGATAGTTTCACAATCACTTATAGTGGCGACTTGACATATTTATGGGTAACCGATTCAACAGCTTGCTTTTATTCTTCTCCCAAAAATCCAGAAGAAGAATATCAAAGAAATATAACAAGCAGAACGAGAGACTCTTTATGGTGTACACAATATTCTTCTCAAAAAGATACTATAATTTGGATGGTCTTTTATGAATTGACGGAAGCATTGCCGAGTCGGGAGACATTCTTTTTCTACAGCTCTGGTGCCAAATGGACTTTACGATGGGACTCATACTATATGAGTGTCTATGACGAGAAAAAAGAAGGCCCTTTCATTGGTTACTTTACCGAATTCATCCCACCCAAAAAGAAGTAGATAAAAACTTCCTACCTTCCCTTCACAAAACCAACCCCCAAAGTAAAACAAGGCATCACTCCTATTTTGCCCTCCTTTCCTTCAAAAACAACATATTTCAGTCTCTTTAAGCTATTACTACCCACTTTGTATATGCTCAAAGTAACTTTGAGCATATACAAAGCGCCTTTGAGCAAATACAAAAACACTTTGAGCATGCACGAAATACCTTTGAGCATATACAAAGAGCCTCTGTGCATGCTCAACACCCCTTTGAGCAAATACAAAGCTGCCTTGTGTATGCTCAACGCCACTATGTGCATGCACATAGCCAGTTTGAACTTGCGCAGAAGACCTGCACTCACATGCGGAACCATTACGCTTAAGTGCGAAGCATCGTCATGCAGTCTACTTATTTTTATGAAGAGGTATAACTACTGCACCACAATCTTCTTCGTGGCGTTGCCCTCCTTGCTTTGCAGGCTAAGTATGTAAACTCCTTTGGCAAGCATTGAGGCATCGAGCATTTCTGTAGAAGATTGCATTTCGCGCATCAGCAGTGTTCTGCCGTTGATATCGGAAAGCGTAATCGTGGCTTTGCTTAAATTCTCGGGAGCAGAAATGTAGAACAATCCGCTTGATGGATTTGGAAACACACTGAGCTGAATATTGTTATTCGTCAAATCAAAAAACCCATTAGGGTCTAAGCGCAGGCTATCGCGGTAAATAACTTTGGTAACAAACTCAAAAGTTTGAAACATGCCGAGGATTCCTGCCTGTGTATTGATTTGCAACAGCGGCTCCATCTGGTTTTTTCCAAACCATTTGTATTCGCGCTGAATATCGTTCACATAATTAAATCCGAAATTGAGTGTGTCTATATATAATGAATCAGAGCCGCGTATATCTGTTTTCACGCGTAACGCATCAAAGGTTCCGAAAGGTGTAGTGAGCGTTCCCCATCCGTCAATTGTATTTACGCGGTGCTGCTTATGTGAGTATGTTCCCAGTTGAGGAATGCGAATAGTATAATCAGACCAAGCACTATCGGCATCGCCAAAATTCATCGGGAAATGATAAAGCGTATCAGCATGTTTCATAGGCACCGCAGTCGGAAAACCCGACACCTTCATGCCTAATCCTTTTTGACGATATGACGAACTGTTTTTGAAATAGAAGTTATAACCATCGGTAAAAATGCTCGACAAAAGCGGAATAGTAGTAAGCGCATTATCGGCACGCTTCGCAATATTGGTTTGATAAGGATTAAACGGCAGATTCGAAAACGTAAACGTGTAAATAGGATTTACAAAAGATGAGTTCAGAAAAGTATCTACAAACTGGCTTTGCCATTGCAGTTGGGAAAAATCCCAGGTGTAATTACTTCCGGTAGCTCCGAAATCGAGCAGTGGATTCCAAACCGCAACACTCATTCGCGGCTTGTCGTTTGCACTTGCAAAATCATTTTGGTCAACGGTAATTTGCGCAACAGCAAAGTGTGTGAAGAGGATAGCAGTAAACAGAAAAGTAAAAATGCTTTTCATGAATTTGTTTTTGTGGATGCGAAGAACAAAATTTTTGAGTTCTATTCCGCTGACCATCGTCAGTGTAAAATAATTCCCTTGGCTAATATCTATATTCACACGTAAAAACAAAGTATGGATTTTGGACGCGTTGACGATATAGATATAGTTGATTTCACTTTCCCCGATGACCACCGCATCACCACTCA
>CANJRM010000185.1 GCA_947476645.1 Bacteroidota bacterium | reverse complement strand
GACGAAGAAACCGAACGAGGGAAACTGTGCCGAACAATTAAAAGTAAAGGAAGAAGAATTAAATGGCATGAAGCACAAGATGGAATTGCTGGAGCAGGAGAATAAGTATTTGAAGGAGCTGGTGGAGATGGCGAAGATGAAGTTGAAGGGGTGAGAGAATTACTATCCATTAGCAGAACAATTATGGTGCTTTACGTTGCGGATTAAAAAGAATAATTAGATTTCCTTAATGAAAAAACAAGCAATCATTTCTGGTTTGATGTGCCTCTGTTTGTGTGGGTTTGAGTTTAGTTGTAAAAAGAAAAGCGATTGCGATGCGTGGGGCAACAATCTCGGAACATTCATCCTAAAAGATTCTATGGTTCATAACAATGGCACCACCAATATATTTAGCGATACTGTAATTGTTGATATGCCGCCAAGCTTTAACGGAAAAACAAAATTCAACAGTTTTGGAGAATCTTCCGTTTTCCTTTTAACCGAAGGCTGTGCAAACAATTTTACGCTTCAGGTGCTTTCCTACGGATCAGGAACATATTCTGGTTCAGGAAGTTTTAATGGACAAACACTGAATCTTAATGTCCATTACCTCGCAGCTTTTACAAACGATACTGCAGACTATTATTGTTCAGGAATCAAACAATAAGTTCTAGATGCAAATTATACCCCCATCAAAAAAATACAATACCGCTTATTAATATCTACTTTATCATTCTTCCATGCCGCAATTTTTTTTGTGCGGATAAACTGAGTGGGCAGCGTGAGGTCGCAGGCAATGCAAAGGTTAGTATCGTCATTACATGTTCGCAGCACTTCATCAAATAATTTTTGATTGCGGAAAGGAGTTTCCATAAAAAGCTGCGTGGTATTTTTTGCGGCTGACTCCAGCTTCTTTAATTTTCCGGTGCGCTGCGCGCTGTCAATTGGCAAGTAGCCATTGAAACAAAACTGCTGACCGTTGAAACCAGAAGCAATAAGCGCCAGCAAAATAGAAGAAGGACCCACGAGCGGAACAATTTCAATATCGTAGATGTGCGCATACGCCACCACTTCACTTCCAGGGTCGGCAATGCAGGGGTTACCGGCTTCAGAAATTATTCCCGCATTTTTTCCCTGCATTACATTTTGCAAAAGCAGTTGACAATTCTGTTGCTTCGCGTGTTTGTCTAATTCGTGCATCGTAACTTCGGTATCAAAATTCTTTTTGAAACCAATGGCGCGCAAATATCTGCGGGCGGTGCGCGCATCTTCCACAATAAATTCATCGAGCTCCTGAACGCAATTTTTTATTTGGTCAGTGATGATAGATGGATTGTCTTCGCCAAGAAAAGAAGGAATTAGAAATAATTTTCCGTGAGACATTTTAGGTGTTTATGGTGAAGATGGTGTTTCTTCTTTCTTGCTCGTATCTATTGCACTGCAATTAAAATTAAACAGCGCAGAAGAATCGCTCGGCAAAGAAAACTCATCGTGCTTTAATTGCACTGCGCGGTCGTTGAAACTCTTTCGCAAAAAAGCTCCAACAATTGGCATGGCTGCAGTAGCGCCCGCGCCCGAATGATTCGATGCAAAGTGAACACTCGGTTGCTCGAAGCCCACCCAGGCACCCACCACTATATCGGGATTGTAACACATGAACCAGGCATCAGCATTGCTTTGTGTAGTTCCTGTTTTTCCGGCAAGCGGCATATCTAAACCAAAGTGCGGACGCAGCGATGCAGCAGTTCCTTTATTGATTACACCCTTCAACATTTCAGTAAGTGTGTAAGCAGTTTTTTCAGGAATCGCTTCTTTTTGTGTAGTGCCGAATTGCGCCAACACGTTTCCATCTTTATCTTCAATGCGCTTTATAAAATATGGTTTGCTGTATGTGCCAAGGTTGGCAAAACAAGTGTAAGCACCAACCATTTCGTAAAGAGAAATATCGCAGGTGCCAAGGCAAAGCGAAGGCACTGCATCGAGATTACTTTCAATTTGGCAGTGGCGCGCAAACTCCACTAATTGATTCGGGTCTCCAATGTCGCACATGATGCGCGCAGTGATGCGGTTGTCGGAAGCAGCGAGTCCATCTTTCATAGGAACCATTTCTCCTTCTTTCCATTTATCGGTGCCGTCAGGATTCCAACTTGCATCAATGCCCGGGCACTCGGGTGCAATGTATGGAATGAGTGTGCACGGCTCATAATTTCTTTCGAGTGCAAGCGCATACAAAAACGGTTTCATGGTTGAACCCACTTGTCGCTTCGTACTTTTCTTTACGTGGTCTAATTGAAAGTAACGAATGTTGGGTCCGCCAATCCACGCTTTCACTTCACCCGTTTTTGCATCGACTGCTAAAAACCCAACCTGAATTATTTGCAGATAATAGCGCAATGAATCCAACGGACTAATTACCGTATCTACGCTTTGAGATTTATCGCCATGCCACGAAAAAACCTCCATCTTAATTTTCGTTTCGAAAATCTTTTTGATTTCGGCATCTGTTTTTCCCTGTGCTTTTAAATCCTGATAGCGGTCGCTTTGCTTCATCATTTTGTCAAGCAAATCGGGTTTGGCTCTCGAACCAATTTTCCACGGGTCG
This sequence comes from Bacteroidota bacterium, assembly GCA_947476645.1. GTDB lineage: Bacteria > Bacteroidota > Bacteroidia > Chitinophagales > LD1 > Bog-950. The sequence continues at coordinate 1,174 of CANJRM010000185.1, read as the reverse complement.
CGACCATGCCATTCTTTGAAGTAGGCATCCTGCAAATTGGTAAGATGTTCGGCTACTGCGCTCTCTGCATATTTCTGCATGCGCGAATCAATCGTTGTAAAAACTTTTAAGCCGTCTTCATATACATCCCATTTGCTGCCATCGGGCTTTAGATTTTTATCGCACCAGTTTTTTAATTCCTGACGAATGTATTCGCGAATGTAAGTGCCGACTCCTTCGCGGTAATCGGGATTGTGAAAGTTCAATTTGATTTTCAGTTTCGAAAGCGAATCGCATTGATGTTGTGTAATTGCATTGGCTTCTGCCATTCTTCGCAACACTAAATTTCTTCTTTCTGTTGCACGCTCTTCGTGCATGCGCGGATTAAAACGCGCAGGAGCATTCAACATACCAATGAGCATGGCGGCCTCTTCGGGCTTTAGTTCTTTGGGTGTTTTATAGAAATAAGTGAAGGCGGCAGTTTTAATTCCGTATGAGTTGTAATGAAAGCCAATCGTGTTAAGGTAAAGATTGATGATTTCTTCCTTAGTAAAGGTGCGCTCTATTTTTGCAGCAAGCACCCACTCTTTTAATTTTTGCGAAAGCCGTGTGAATGCACCGGCTCTTTCAAAATCTGAATGGAAAAGATTTTTTGCCAATTGCTGTGTAAGCGTAGAGCCGCCACCGCCATCCTGCCCGGGAACAAAAGCCAAAGTGATGGCGCGGAACAAACTTTTTAAATCAATGCCGCTGTGTTCGTAGAAACGTTTGTCTTCCGTAGCTACCAAGGCATTTACTAAGTAAGGCGAAAGTTCATCGTAAGAAATTTCTATTCGGTTCTCGTTGTAGTAAGAACCCAGCACTTCATAATCGGCAGAATAAATGCTGGTGCTTACAGCGCTATTCGGATTTTGAATAGCATCCAAGTCGGGCATTTTGCCGAGCATGCCATAGTTAACGCCAATGAAAAACAGAGCAATTAAAAGAATAAACGACCAAAGAATTATTTGAACGCGGAAAAAAACTTCCCAAAAATTATTCGGATTGAATTTGAAGAAACGACCGATTGCTGATTTCGATTTTGCCACGAAACAAATTTATGCGCTTGCCGATTACATAACGCAAACCGTGCAAAATCATTATAACAGGAAAAGATTTTTTTGAATAGAGGAGAGGACAATTATTTTTCCTTGTG
>CANJRM010000184.1 GCA_947476645.1 Bacteroidota bacterium | reverse complement strand
CGTTGTGTTACTTCATATTGGCCTATGTAAAAACTGTTGAGCTTAACGGTGTGCACGGGTTTCTCGTTCGCTTCACCGTTGTTGCATCCCATTTCAAAACTTCCGCCTTCAATAAAAATCATTTTGATTGCTGTGCTGTCAGTTGAGGCAAATGCAGGAAAGCAAAACAGCGAACAAAGAAAGAGGCAAAGTATTTTGTTGTGGAGCATTCGTGTTTCGGCTGAGATAATATCTTCGGCAGCAAAATAAATATTAGCTGTAAGAACATGTTCAACAAATTGAGAATCGTTTTTGTTTTTTTTCTGTTTGCTTTTTTGCAAGACAGCTTTGCGCAAACATGGGTGGACAGCTTAGACAGTTATGCGCGTGAATCTTTTTTGCCCGCCAAGAATTATAAATGGCGCTGGACACACGCAGCTCTGCTCAACACGATGATGAAGGAGTATGATAACTCTTCGCCCGCGCAAAAGCCCTTGTATCTGGCTTACATTAAAACCGCTATGAACAAAACATACGCGGTGGCAAACGGCAAAACACCTAACTCGGTGGCATCGGCAATGGGCTTGGCGTTTTTATACAGTGTAACCAATGAGGAGAAATACAAAACCAAAGCCGAGAAAGTTTATGCCGACTATCTGAAAATAAGGCGCACAAAAGAAGGAGCGGTTTCGCACCTGATGCTTTTTACAGAGTTGTGGGACGATACCATGTTTATGATTGGCGAGTTCTTATTGAAGATGTATGCCGCTACCGGAGATGAAAAATACCTCGATGAGTTTGTGAAACAGTATCGGCTACACCGTGAGAAATTACAGAACAAGGAAATTGGTTTATGGGTGCACGGGTGGGACAGCGATAACAAAACCCACTGCACGTTTTGCAGTGAAATGTATTGGGCAGATAAGCAAACGCGCAGAAGTGCCGAAATGTGGGGAAGAGGAAACGGATGGATTGTAGTAACACTGAGCGATGCACTCGAAACCATTCCTAAAACAAATGTTTACTGGAATGAACTGGCGGGTTATTTAAAAGAAATGATTGTGCATTTGCCCGAGTTACAGGAAAAGGAAACGGGGCACTGGTATCAATTGCCCGCGCGCAAAGGCGAAGCCGGCAACTGGATGGAAAGCTCCTGCACCGCTATGTTTGCTTATGGCATAAACACGGCTCTTGATTTGGGTTTGGTTAACGATGCTGCTTACCGCACCTGTGTTACGCGCGCTTACAAAGGCCTGCGCGAATACAGCATTATATCTGCGGGCAAACATTACCTCACTACACAAAATGTTTGCACCGGCACCTGCATAGGGCATGCTACCTATTACTACAAGCGCAAAGCTAAAACCGGAAGCCCTTATGGTTTGGGTATGTTTATTCAGTTTGGAAGAAGGTATGAAAAGCGAATGAGCGAATGAGAGAATGAGGGAATGTGAGAATGAAAGTTTTCAGTTTTACAGCCGCACGCAGACCCTACCCTAAAGGGAATCCACGCATCGAACAGCCAGACATGCTTTTATATGCCTTGCACTTTCTTGTTGGTGACGTGTTGCGGAGCCAACACTAAACACCAACAAGGGCAAAATGCCGTCCTGCATTTGCTAAGTGATTATTGTGGTATTATTAGTAAAGGATTAGCCTATTAACTATGCATACAAATAAGGCTCATTGTTATCAGCCATTTGCCTGATATTTTCTAAAACGCGTTTCATGTAAACGCGCCAAAAGGTTTTTGCAAAAAGCCAGTTTAATGGATAGAGCAAAGCAACATTAGCGTGTAACGTATACTTATATTCTACTAAAATTTTGTTCGGTTCAAGTTCGGTGGTTTGCCACTCGCCTGTAAATTTGTAGAAGCCTAACATCCATGCTTGAAATTGGTCAACCTCAATTTTCCAATACTTATTTTCAATTCGTTCAAGCACGTTATCTACCGAAACAAAGCCACCTTTTTGTGTGAGCGATTTAGCGGCATAAACTTTTTTGCTTGAACCGGGCTTGCCCCAGTGTTCATCATTGGTGCAATGCGTTACCTTAGGCATAACCACAAAGCCGGTATGCACTTTAGCCACATCGCAAAGCATGGGTGTTTTAAAGGCCCGTTCTAACGAGCAGTTATAGATGGTATCTACTTTAATCTTGAATTGCACGGGTGCAATATTAAGCGGGAATTTTTCTGCGACAGACCCTGCGTGGTTAACAATAGTATGTCATTGCTTCACAACCTTTCCGGTTTTCATCGTCCCTTTATTGCTCCTTAACTCATAAAAGTAAATGCCGTCTGCAAGTTGTGCTGTGTTTAGTGTCGTGGAGTTTGTAAATGTCTGTTGCAATACTTGTTGTCCAAGAAAGTTGTAAAGTGAAACAGTTGTCGGTTCGTTGTCCGAAAGCGAGAAAGTAAGTTGTTTGGAAAAAGGATTGTTGTATACAGAAACATCAGTTTTTTCTGCTTCATTTTCAACAATTCCTGTAGCAAGCGCCTCCTTAAAAAGAACCCCGTAATTACTTGTGCCGCCCTGATAGCTCATTCCGTAGAGAAATGTACCATCTGTAACAAGACTCCCAAAAGGTTCACATCCGTTTGTTCCGTCAAAGTCATACATTCTTAAAAATCCGGTGCCGTCAGGCCTAATTTTAAAAATTACTCCTAAACTATTTACACCGCCCAAACGTGCCATACCATAGAGATAAGTTCCGTCATAAAGCAGTGAACCGTTAGGTTGATCTCCGCTTGAATTATCGAAGTCAAGTAAGGTAAGATAACCGGTGCCGTTTGGCTTTATTTTAAAAACAACCCCATAGTTGCTGGTGCCGCCAGTAGAGGTCATTCCATAAAGAAATGTTCCGTCAGAAATTAGAGAGCCTATTGGACCGCTGCCGTTTGAAGTTCCTGCAAAATCCAGTAGTTTAGAATATCCGGTTCCATCAAGTTTTATTTTAAACACAGTTCCCATTCCATTTGCGCCACCATAATAGGTCAATCCATACAAAAAGGTTCCATCGGTAATCACAGAGCCGTAAGGATTACTTCCGCTTGCAGTTCCATCAAAATCAAACAGTTTTAAAAAGGAGGTTCCATCAGATTTTATTTTAAAAATAACGCCCAAGTCATTTGTGCCGCCCTGAATTGTCATGCCATAGAGAAAGGCACCATCAGAAACAAGGGAGCCCTGGGGCAGTTTTCCGTTTGAACTTCCTGAAAAGTCAAGCAGTTTTAAATAGTTGCTCCCATCGGGCTTTATTCTGAAAATAACTCCCATATCATTTACACCGCCTTGAAGTGTTGTGCCGTAGAGAAAAGTTCCGTCATAAATAAGGCTACTTCGTGGTTGACTTCCGTTTATGCTGCCGGCAAAATCGAGTAGTTTCGTATAATCGGTTCCATCAGGCTTTATTTTAAACACCACACCCATATTGCTTGTACCGCCCGCTGCTGTTGTTCCATAAAGATAAGTTCCGTCAAAAAGTAGGTCGGCCCATGGATTGCTTCCGTTTGTAGTTCCTGCAAAATTGAGCAGCGTGTCGTATTGAGCATTTGCTGTAAAACAGAGAATTGAAATTAACAGCATGATTAATTGCTTTTTCATAATTTCTATTTTTGAGTAAAGCTATACCAAAAAAAAATTAAAATGGGCAAACGTTTTGTGCTAACGTTTACGGGCTAATGAAGTGGAAGTCTATTCCGCAGTATTGCGCGATAACAAAGAGAAACCTGCCTGCCGGCAGGCAGGCTTAACGCTTAGGGCTTCCTCCCGAAACAAGTTCCCCGAAATAATCGGGACACGCGGGACAGATT
>CANJRM010000183.1 GCA_947476645.1 Bacteroidota bacterium | reverse complement strand
GATGACTACAACAACGATGTTCCGCTTTACAAAACGAACATGAATTACCGTTTAGGTCCGCCTTGTCAGTGGTATAGTCATGGCTATGTAAACGGCAATACAGGTCCAAACGATTTTTACCATCCGAGCATTGAAAGTTATTGGCAATATACTAAAGGGACTTCTTGTGCTAATCCAATTGATTTGGGAACGCTCACGAGCGGAACAACGCTTTCTCATTATAATAGCAATGAGTGCTATTCAAATACCAATACGCTTTCACCGGGCAATGATGTTTGGTACAAGTTTCATGTAAACGGAACGATTGGAATTACCGCTTCGCTTTGCGGAGTAAACGGTGCGCAGTTCGACAGCTACCTCTATTTATTTAGCGGTTGCGGTCTTGCTACTGCCGATACTTCAGATGATAATGGCTGCGGAAATCAATCGCTTATCAATTACTCTATTTGTCAGGCGGGTGATTATTATTTAGTGGTAGATGGTGCAAGTGCGACAGACATGGGAACGTTCACACTTTCATTAACAGACAATCCGAATTTTGTTTTTGCAGTGGCGTTAACCAAGCAAGATGTTTCTTGCTTTAACGGAACTGACGGACAAATTTCTTCAACGCTTCAAGGCGGACTTGCTCCTTTTACTTATACCTGGAGCAACAGTGCTGGTAACGTAACTTCACAAACAGGTTTAGCAGGAGGAAATTACGGTTTAACTGTTATTGATTCAAAAGGATGTCAGGCAAGTGCTTCAGTAACAATTAATGTTCCTGCACAAATTGGTGTGACTGCAAACGGAAATCCTGTAACCTGCGGTGGTGCCTGCGATGGTTCGGCAAGTGCAACAGCAACGGGAGGAACTACTCCGTATTCTTATGCATGGAATTCAAATCCGCCACAGCAATTGGCAAATGCAGTTTTGCTTTGCGTAGGAAATTACAATGTAACTGTTACTGATTTTGGAGGATGCACGGCATCGGCTACTGTGAATGTGGCGAACACAACAACTGTCATCATTACTCTCGACAGTTTGAAAAATGTGCAATGCTTTGGTTTGGCAAACGGTGGAGTGTATCTCACTTCAACTGGCGGACAAAATCCTTTGCAGTTTGCCTGGTCTAATTCTGTTTCAACAGAAGACAATCCAAATCTCGGACCTGGAACCTACACGATTACAGTGACCGACAACGTTGGTTGCACCGCGGGAAATACGTACACCGTTACAGAGCCAACACTTCTTACTTCAAATATTCCATTCACGTTTAACCCGCGTTGTAATGTAGGTAGCGATGGAATTGTAGACGTAACTGTTGGCGGAGGTGTTCAACCTTACGGCTATTTGTGGTCACCAACAAACGCAACCACACAAAATCTGAATAATGTAAAAGCAGGAACGCATACCGTAACAGTTACCGATGCCAACGGATGCAGCGTTTCATCAAGTGCAACCTTGAGCGAGCCGACTCCTTTTGCTATTGTGCTTACTTCAACCAATCTTCTTTGCTATGGTGCAACGGATGGAACGGCTTCGGTAAATGTGAGTGGTGAAACTTCGCCTTACACTTATTTCTGGAGTAATTTTTCTACTGCTTCAAGCGTAAGCAGTTTAGATGCAGGTCCTTTCTCGGTAGTAATTCAGGATGCTAACGGATGCGATTCAATTCTTACAGGAACCATTACTTCTCCTGCCGAAATAAATATTCAGCTCAGTTCTACCGAACCTTTATGTTCTGATTCTGCCAATGGAACTATTACAACTACAGTAACCGGAGGAACTTCTCCATTTACATTTAACTGGTCGGGCACAGGAGGATTTACTTCAACACAACAAAGCCCGCAAGTGGCTACAGGAACTTATTCTGTTACTGCTACTGATTTAAATTCTTGCTCGGCAAGTTCCAATGTAGGAGTGAGCGCGCCTTCGCCATTTACCGTAAGCATTGTTACAGTTGACCCGAATTGCATTGGCGATTCATCGGGGGCTGTGGTAGCAAACACAAGCGGAGGAACAGGTCCTTTCACATTCACATGGAACACTTCGCCTCTTGATACTACTTCTCACATTGAAAAGATAGGCAAAGGTTTTTACACCGTAATGGTGACTGATGCAAACGGTTGTCAGGCAGCAGCACAGGATTCGCTTCGCGAACCTGCGACTAACCCAACAACTTGTCAGGGCGATAAAAACAGAGTGTTGGTGCCTTCTGCATTTTCGCCAAATGGTGATAATGTAAACGACAAGCTGGTTGCGATTATGAAGAATGTGCAGCAGTTGCAGTTCAGAGTATTTAACCGCTGGGGCGAAATGGTTTACGAAAATCTGAACATGACAACGGGCGATGGATGGGATGGAGTTTTCCGTGGCAAAGAGCAACCGGTGGGCACTTACATTTACGTTTATCATGTGGTTTACAACAATGGTGTTGCTGCCGATGATAAGGGAAGTTCAACATTGATTAGATAAATGAAAGCGAAATGTCACCCTGAGCTTGTCGAAGGGTTTGAAGAAGGAAAATGCTTCGACAAGCTCAGCATGACAAAGCGAATCGCGGGGATACGAGTATAAAATTATCACACAGCATTTATGCATTCAGACACGATACTTGTTACCGGTGCAGGCGGTCAACTCGGAACCGAGTTGGTTTTGGCACTTCGAAAAATTTACAAAACGGTAATTGCTTCTGACCTTAAAGATGGAACTCCCGAATTGAAAGAAGGCGGAGATTTTGTGCGCCTCGATGTGCTTTACAAAAACGGCCTCGCAGATTTTGTAAAACGATTTAACATCAATCAGATTTATCATTTGGCGGCTATACTTTCTGCCACGGGGGAAAAAAATCCGGAGTTTGCGTGGCGCGTAAACATGAAAGGTTTGCGCAATGTGCTTGATGTATGTGCCGAGAACGGAGTGAAGAAATTATTTTTCCCTTCTACCATTGCCGTGTTTGGACCAACCACCCCCAAGGTAAATACACCTCAATATACCGTGATGGAACCCAACACCATTTACGGCATCAGTAAGCAGGCGGGTGAGCGCTGGTGCGATTGGTATTTTCAAAAGCGCGGATTGGATGTGCGCTCGCTGCGTTATCCGGGCTTAATCAGTTACAAAACAAAAGCGGGTGGCGGCACGACCGATTATGCCGTAGATATTTTTTTTGAAGCGGCAGAAAAGAAAAAGTATGAATGCTTTTTGAAACACGATACGGTGCTGCCGATGATGTATATGCCCGATGCTATTCGCGGAACGATTGAGATGATGGAAACGCCTGCTGAAAAAATTACCGTGCGCTCAGGATATAATTTTGCCGGATGCAGTTTTGCTCCTCAGGATGTAGCCGCAGAAATAAAAAAGATCATTCCCGATTTTTCTATTTCCTACAAACCCGATTTCCGCCAGAGTATTGCCGAAAGCTGGCCGCAGAGTATTGATGATGCGGTGGCGCAAAAAGACTGGGGATGGAAACCTGAATTCGACCTTTCGAAAATGACGAAAGATATGCTGGCGAATGTTTCAGCTATTGCTCATGTATAAATGCCTTTCAAATAAATATCAATGAAAAAACTTCAACTCTTCTTTTTTGTTCTTCTTGTTTCTGTAAGTAGTGCGTTCAGTCAATCGTGTGTGGTTGATACCAACAACTACAGTTTGTTTTCACCACCGTCAGAAGAGTTGCCTTGTGTAATCAGACATCAGCCCTACAATATTACACTGCAATTATATTGCCCGTCAACGCTTGGCGGCATTACCATTGATTCTATTCGCGTAACGGCTTTCCATAATCTGCCAACAGGAATTACCAAAGTGAGCACGCCTGTTAATGGTATGATGTATCCTGAAAACAGAGAGTGTATTCATGTCTCGGGAACGACTTCCGATACTGTAGGTTTC
>CANJRM010000182.1 GCA_947476645.1 Bacteroidota bacterium | reverse complement strand
AACGGAACGCTTCTTTCACACTCAATCATTTTTGTTGCTATGTCTTTAAAAACTCTTTTATTTTTAATCATGAATACCACATTAAATATTAGTTCTCAAGTCCACTTTGATCTGACAACGTACAGCTCCCAATCCTGTTTGAACAAAATTCTTCTGTATTATTTAAACGCTTCGATGTTCTACTTTTCGTTCGTTTAAAAATATATTTTTGACGCGCCAATAATTAAATACTTCATGAAGAAAATATTCTCGCTTGTAGTTCTTGTTTTTATACTCACTATAACTGCCAATGCACAGGTTGGTATTAATATTTTAATTCCCGATTCGAGTGCGGTGCTGCAATTAGAATCTACAAATAAGGGACTAGGACTTTCGCGGCTTACCACGGTGCAGCGCGATTCTATATTCAATCCATTGAAAGGGCTTACCATTTTCAATACGCAGGATAGCACTATTGAATATTGGAACGGTGAGTGCTGGTTGAAAGCGTGGGAGAAGAATTGCTATGAGTGTGCGTTTACTTTAAATATTGATGATGCTACCGATACACTTGACCGCATAACTATTGATTCTGTTTTTTCAACCGTGAGTGTGCAGCAAACGCACGGCAATCAGCAAATAAGTTTGATTGCGCTTTCTTCTTTGCCAGCAGGTATTACAGCTTATTTCAATGGTAATTCAACTATTGACTCTACCGGCAGTGTTCAAATAGTGGTGAAGGCAGACTGGTGTGCGGCAACTGGAGGATATTATCCTATTGTTATTCAGGCTATGTGTGGCGATGTTATTCATTTTGTTACTTATCAGGTTTACATACGTCCGCCTTTGCAATATACTATACCTACCGACCAGCTCAATTATAATTTGCAAGTGGTTAACGGTTTGCCATCGGGCTCATCGCAGTTTATTGTGTTAGACATAAACAGTTCGGTAGAAGTAAAATCAACTGACCATGCAGTGCCCGCTTACACCACAGGTAATCTTGACCCTAACTCATTAGTGTGCATTATTAATAATGGCGACATTTTGGGCAGGGGAGGAGATGGAGGTGGAGTTACTTTTAATGGAGGTTTGTTTGTAGCGGGTGGCGAAGCGGGGCACTATGGGGGCAATGCTGCCAATCTTACTACACGCACTATTCTGCAAAATCACGGAGCTATTTATGGAGGAGGAAGCGGTGGAGGTTCGGTTGATTTAGCATTGGGCACTCCAAACATTCCTATTATAGGTCCTATTACTATTGGTTTTGGATTTTGTGGTGGCGGAGGTTCTGAATCAGGCAAAGGCGGTTTAATAAACGGAGGTGGTGGAATTACACTCGGTTTATTTCAACCGGGTGGCGATGCTACCTGTTGCATTGGTTCGGTGCCGGGTCTAGGTCCTCAGGCAAACTATCCTATCAGCATTCCTATTAGTGTAGCAACTATTAATATTACTCCTTCGGCACATGGGGGAGATGGCGGACCGTTTACTACTACAGGAACTCCGGGCTACATTGATGTATCGCTGGAAGTTTGTGTAAGCATTCCAATCATCGGCAATATTTGCATTCAAATTCCAATACCCGGTGGTTTGCTTCCTTACTACGGACCTAACAGTGAACCGGCAGGCTGGGCTATTAAACGCAACAGTAATTTGTTGACCGGGTTAAATGACGGAACGTATAATTCGGCACAGGTGAAGGGGCAGGTAGGGCCGTAAGATTTAAGAATGAATATTTAATATTGAAAACCAAAATACACTATGAATAAGTTTGTTTCTCTCTTCACTCTGCTTTTGTTTACTGCTTCGGCTTTTGCTGAAAAAGGAATAGTAGTTACCCAAAAATATACCGATGCCAATGTAAAGGCAAATGTTACCGTTACCTGGTATGTAACCGAGTCTTCGTGTAAAATGAAAATGGAGTTTGCCGATGGTAAAGTGAATAGTATGAGTTGGTTTATTCCTGATTTTGGCACTAATCAATTGCTTACTTATGCCGAAGGCGAAGTGCCTGCCAATGCAAAGAAGAGTTATTTCGCTATTCCTATAGCCGGAATTAAAGCAGCAAAAAGTGCCGCTGCATCGGCATTTAAAATTGAGCGCACTGGCGAAACCAAAACCATTGGCGGATTCAACTGCGAAAAAATAATGGCCAATTCAGGTTCTACTATTACCGAAATGTGGGTGACGAAAGATTTTAAAGCAAGCTTCTACAAAGCATCTTCGTTCTTTGCCAATAGTTATGAGTTGAATGCGTTAAGCAGCGGCAACATTGCCGGTGTTCCTTTGGAATCAACAACTAAAGACCTCAACGGAAAAGTAATTAACGCTTATAGTTTTGTTTCAGCCAGCAACACTTCTTTATCTGTTACTGATTTTATTGTTCCGGCTGAATATAAACTGGCAGCAACGGGAAAGAATTAAACAAGATTGTATTATAGTTTCTTTGGTATACGCAGAGTAGTCTTTATCTGTAAACCAGTTGCCCCTGCTTTTTACTTTTGGCTAAAAACTGCTCGGTAAACCACTGCTTGCCAGGAAAGTGCTCCTCGTGTTGCAAACGGGTAAGGCTCGTTTCGACTAATTCGTGTGTATGGGCTTTAAGCAGTTTGTTGCCGTATTCAATAAACAGTTCAAATGGATGATACACATGTTGCAATTCTTTTTTGTTGCGCTGTAAATATTTTTCGAAAGAAAGAAGGTGATTGAATAAAGTGCCGGTATCGTTCTTGTCACATTCATATAAACACATCCACTGCCAGCGTCTGATGATGGTATTGAATTTCACTTCTTCTTTTGCTTGAGCAATCAAAAAAAAGTGAATTGCCTTGCGGTAACTTTTTAAAGAATATTGGTGTAGTCCTTTTGCAAAAGCCACATAGGTATCTCTGTGTTCATCGGGGATAAACGAATAATATAACTTAATTAGTTTTTCAACCTCGTCTGACTTTTTGTTACTAATAACTGCTATACTGATAATGTTACGGAAGATAACGGGCATTAACTTACCTTTTTCAAGTAGTAAATCGTGCTTCATTTTCCAGTCTATCCACCATAAATATTCGGTACCCGCTTCATTCGACCCCCTGTTATTCCATTGCAAGCATTGATTATACACGTAATCCATTGCTTCAAGTACAGTTTGTGTAGGTCCGCTATGCTCGGCAAATTGTTTAATCAATTGATAATAGAGATCGCAGTCTTCAAAACTTTCTGCAGTGAGCATGTGATATACGTTAACAAAGAGGTAAACGTAAGGGTGTTTTGTATTGGTAAACGGCTCTAATGTTTTAAGCAGTGGAGCAATTTGGTCTTCATTAAAATTTACACCTAAAATCCGTTGGCGGTTGAGGGCTTCGCAGATGTAGCGTAGTTTTTTAATAGCATAAAATGCATCGAGGGTTTGCACCACAGGCATAATATCGTTGCGGGTAGTTCGGTTCAGTTTGGCATCAAAACCATTAAGAGAAAGTTCAGTAAGTAAATGGCGCTCATAAAAAGTATCAATGTTCTGTTCAGACTCTTCGTTTAACTGCGCTAATTCTTTTTCATATATCTTGGTAAATTCTTCGTGCATGCCCAACTCCTTGGTTCCCTTTAGTTGGTAGCGCATTACTTCTGTTTCATTTTTCTGCCATTCCTCCTGCGCTATAAACTGCTCAATGGTGCGTAACAACCTTGTACTTGCCGCTACCTGCTGAGTGTAAGTAATTAGGTTCTCACAGTTTTCGGCTACGGCTTCCAGATTCATTTTTTTTGCTGAAAAATTAGGATGCAGCGGAGCTGTACGTTGTCAGATCAAAGTGGACTTGAGAACTAATATTTAATGTGGTATTCATGATTAAAAATAAAAGAGTTTTTAAAGACATAGCAACAAAAATGATTGAGTGTGAAAGAAGCGTTCCGTTGTTTAAGCGGAACGCTTTTCATTT
>CANJRM010000181.1 GCA_947476645.1 Bacteroidota bacterium | reverse complement strand
CCCTTCGATGGTTTCTCCCCCTTTTCCCCGGGCTTTTTCATCATCTCTCCCATCTTGTCCATTTTGTCTTTCAACTGCTTTTGCATTTTTCCAAGCTTCGGCAAACCGTTGCCAGGCTTCTTACACTTCATACACATTTTTGGTGAGCCGCTTTGCTGTTGCTGTTCTTTCTCGCTTTCTTTCTGCTGCATTTGTTGCAAGGCTTCACTCAACATAAGCGCAAGGTTGTTATAGCCCGTCATTACAAATTGCTGATTCGCCATTGCCTTAATCACGTTGCGGTCTTCCATGTCATCAATACTTCTTCCCAAATATTTATTGACGTTCGAAATTTCTTTCGTAATGAAACTCTTAATGCTCTCTTGTCTTTTTGCAACGGCATACAAACTGTCTTCCGCCATTTTCGAATTCTCGCGAATGCGCTGTTGCTCTTTCATTAAGTCCACATACTTTGGATTGTTGATGTTGGTGTTCTTTACATCGTTCATCAATTTCTCTTCATCAAACGACAGCTTCACAATATTCTCCAGCAACTGACGAACAGCCTGCATATCTTCTGCGGCTTCTTCCTCTTCCATCGCATCTTTCATCTTGCCCAATTTTTGCGCAGCATCTTTCATATTGTTCGCAGCGCTCTTCTGATTTTTTGAAGCCGAAGAATTTTGCTTTTGGTCCATCTGCTCCTTAGCATCGTCTTGCTGCTTATCGGCAGCATCTAAGTTTTTTTCTATTTCTTTAAAATCCTGTTCGCTTTTGGTTTCTTGATTTAGCTTTTTCAAATCCTCAATATCTTTCTTCGCATCCTTCATGTCGGCATTCAACTTGTCCTGTTCCTTTTTTAATTCTTTCTGAAGCTTTTCATCTTTTGGTGCGCCCGTTTTACTGTCGGTGTTTTCTTCCGTCTTCTTTGAAAGTTCCTCTTGCTTCTCTGCCATCTTCTCTAACTTCTTAGCCGTCTCATCCATCTTCTGACCGAACTCCATCTTCTTGAAAAGCTCGAGCATGCGGTCTAATTCCTTTTCCATTTTTTCATTGCCGCTCTTCATGTCTTCCATTTTATCAATGGCATCTTTCTTCTGCAACTCTTCGAGCATCTTCTCCATTTTTTCGAGCAATTTCTTGGTTTCTTCATCCAATACTTTGTCGGCTAATTCTTGTAAGTTTTTTTGCTTCTCTTTAATTTCTTCGCTCACCTCTTTAAACTCATCCTGCTTATCAAAATTCTGATTCAGCTTGTCTTTAATCTTCTCGATTTGCGCAGCCAGTTCTTTTTGTTTTTCTAAATTCTCCTGCAATTTTTTCTTGTCCTCCCATGTCAGGTTTTGTTTTTCCATCAACTTATCCTGCATGGCTTTCAACTCATCCTGTAACGCCTTTGCATCCTTCATGGCGTTTTTTAATTCGTCCTTCAAATCCTTGTTGTCTTTTGATAGTTCCTTATTCAACTCTCCAAGCGAAGGCATCGCAAAACTCATCAACTCACTCTTGGTTGATTTGCTTCCGTAAATACCGTCATTGTCCCACACTTCGAAGTAGTAAGTGATTTTATCTCCGGGCTTAATCGTAAAATCTGAAAGCTGCCAGTAATAAGTAAAGTGAGAAGATGCACCGGCAGTAAACGGAACATTGATGCTTTTTACAATTGCAGCGGCTGAATCAGCGCGAACGAGCTGGTAATTGAAAGTGAGATTGCGAAGACCATAGTCATCCGAAATCTCGCCTACATAATAGAAATACTTCTGCGTGGCAGAATCGTTTTTCTCTTTCACCGCAATCACCGGATATAAATCTGGTGTTACATTCAGCGAATAAGAAACACTGCCGGCATCAAGAACATTTTTGTTCGATACTTTAAGTGTGTATTGCGCGCTTTGTAAAAATGTTTTGCTGAAAACGAATTCTGCTTCTCCGCTGCGCTTCACATTATAAGCAGAATCGCCAATAGTAAAATTGATGGCATCTACATTTTGTGTGTTGAATCTCCACGAAAGTTTTGTTCCTGCGGGAATAACCAGGTCGCCCATGTTTTTCAAAACTTCATTGTGTTTACCCGTGTATGCCGGATAAATACAAGCCACTTCAAAATTCGAAATCACGGGTTTCGCCACCACATCAATCGTGTATTCCTTAGAACGAAAACCGTTCGCACTCAATTGAAACGTAGTTGACTTTTGAAGATTGATGAATTCGTAGCTAAAGAGATTATTGCTTTTCTTTTTCAACGACACTACATTTTGTGTTTGTGCATCTTTCAACTGAACTTCATTTGGCAAAGCATCGCCTTCCATTTTTACTTCAAGCATGAAATTTTCAAACTGCAATGCTTTCAGATTTTTATTCTGAATTACAAATTGAAACGGAGCATCCTTTTCATAAAAAGTATCGCTGTGATACAAACGTTTCGTTCCCTCCTTAATCACATTCGGTGCAGCTATGATGATGAATAGAAACAACAAAACAGGTGGCGCGAGATAGCGCAGATATTTTTTGTTCTTTGATAAATCAACGGCAAATGAAAAATCAATCGGTTTAAGCGCAACCGCTTTTTGATCAATGGCAGCGAGTAACAACTGCGATTCAGTATTAGCTGCATTGTTATGCAATTGCAGAATATTAATCAGCTTGTCTTTTATTTCACCAAAGTGTGTTCCTATAATCTGCGCAGCTTGTTCGTAAGAAATAATTTTGCCTAAACGGTAATAATGAAGCAAGGGCGCCAGAAAAAAATTAGCAGTAAAAGCGGCAGACGAAAGAATAAAACCAAAGAATAAAATTTTGCGAAGCGCAGAAGGCAGATAGAAAAAGTATTCAAGCAAATTGATGGCCAAGAAAAACGCCAGCACATACACAGCCGAAAAAATAGCTCCGCGTATAAGCTGATTCGTGTAATACTTACGAATGAACTTATCTAACCTTTCGAGAAGAGAATTATAAGATGCTGAATTGGTCATGAAAAAACGGAATCGAATTTTACCTCACGAAGATAGAACGATACGCGGGATTTAATGTTCCTGAAGGAAATTTTATGAAACGCGTTGCCTCAGTTGTAGTAAATGCGAAGCACCTAATTTTGTATTCTAAAAAACTTAGAAAGCAGCCCTCAAAACCTGCCTACTAATTTCTTCTGCCGCAGGATTCAATAATTTTTGAAGAAGAAACGGAGCCACACCAATCACCACAATCCCCGCAATCAAAATCACAGCCGCCAACTTCTCATTCCATTCCGCATCCCCAAACGGTATTTGTTCAGCATTCATTATTCGATGTTCATTATTCGATATTTCATTGGCTGTATCACTTGAAACTTGAAACTTGAAACCTGGAACTTTTAATTCCCCCCACATAACGGCACCTAATGCACGGAGTATGTAAACCGCTGTAACAACTATACTTGCACAAGCCGCAATAGTTGCCGCGCGATACCACATATCGGGGTTTTGCCATGCGCCCATAAACACCGTCATCTCCGCAGCAAAACCGGAAAAACCCGGCAAGCCCAGCGAACACAAACCCGCAATAAAAAAAACGGTGCCTATAAACGGAGTAAGTTTCAGCAGCCCGCCCATCTGCGCCACCATGCGCGTGTGCGTGCGCTCATACAACATGCCTATGGCAGCAAAGAAAAGAGCCGTCATTAAACCGTGACTCACCATCTGCATCACCGCACCGGTAATGGCCGTCTTCGTCAACATGCCTATACCCAGCAACACAAACCCGCAATGGCTCACCGATGAATACGCGTTGATGTATTTCAAATCTTTCTGCATCAGCGTAGCAAACGAGCCATACAAAATCGCAATCGCGCTCAACAAAATGATCAGCCACTGATATTCGTGCGCGCCTTCGGGCATCAGGTAAGTAGCCACGCGCAGACAACCATAGCCACCCAACTTCATCGAAATACCCGCTAAAAACATCGAAGCCGCAGTAGGCGCGCTGCTGTGTCCGTCAGGCACCCAGGT
>CANJRM010000180.1 GCA_947476645.1 Bacteroidota bacterium | reverse complement strand
ATTATCCGCAATCAATTAAAAATACGTGCCGCCATCAACAATGCGCAGCGGTTCATGGAAATTCAAAAAGAGTTCGGCTCGTTCGATAAATACGTTTGGAGTTTTGTTGGCGGCAAACCCAAAATAAATTCCCTCAAAACCCTTCGCGATATTCAACCGCGAACCGAAATTTCGGATGCCATGAGTAAAGACATGGGCAAGCGCGGTTTTAAATTCCGCGGCTCTACTATTTGCTATGCTTTTATGCAGGCAGTAGGACTGGTTGACGACCATTTAGATAATTGCTGGAGAAAAACTTGAGTTCATTCACTCATTAATAAGACAAAGACAATTCGCTCTCTCTTCGCGTTTTCGCTTGCATTTCTATATTTGCGCCTCATTTTTAAAAACGATTAACAAAATTATAATGGAAAATCTGATTTACATTCTTCCTCTGTTTGGTGTTATAGCACTGGTTTACATGGCTATTCTTTCAAGTTGGGTAACCAAGCAAGATGCAGGTGATGCAAAAATGACAGGCATTGCTAAAAACATTGCTGATGGTGCAATGGCTTTCTTAAAGGCTGAATACAGAATCCTTGCTGTATATGTAGTATTGGCAGGAACTGCTCTCGGTATTCTTTCGCAAGTTCCAAAAGTAGCGGCTCACTCAAGCATACTGATTGTAGGTTCGTTTATTGTAGGCTGTTTCTTCTCTGCTCTTGCAGGATTCTTAGGAATGAGAATAGCTACCAAAGCAAACGTGCGCACTACTCAGGCGGCTAAAACTTCTTTGGCTAAAGCGTTGAAAGTTTCTTTCCGTGGAGGAACCGTAATGGGATTGGGTGTTGCAGGTCTTGCAGTTTTAGGATTAAGCTCACTCTTCATCATTTTCTTCTTCCAGTTTATGGGTGGCAATTTTGCAACAGGTGGTGGTTATGACGGCATGACTAAAGTTCTTGAAGTATTAGCAGGTTTCTCTTTAGGCGCTGAATCAATCGCTTTGTTTGCGCGTGTTGGTGGTGGTATCTATACCAAAGCGGCTGACGTAGGCGCTGACTTAGTAGGTAAAGTAGAAGCCGGAATTCCTGAAGATGATCCGCGCAACCCGGCAACTATTGCCGATAACGTAGGCGATAACGTAGGTGATGTGGCCGGTATGGGTGCCGATTTGTTCGGTTCTTATGTAGCTACCGTTTTGGCTTCAATGGTTCTTGGAAACTATATCATTCGCGATAATGGCGGAAGTATTGCTGACGCCTTCGGAGGCATTGGTCCTATTCTTTTACCAATGACAATTGCAGGCGTTGGAATTATCGCATCTATCATCGGCAGTTTCTTTGTAAGTGTGGGTGATAATGCAAAGGCAGACACTAACACAGTTCAAAGTGCTTTGAACAGAGGAAACAACATTGCTATGTTGCTGGCTCTTGCCGCTTCTTTCTTCCTTATCAAAATGATGTTGCCTGAAACTATTTTAATGAGCGCGTTTCATGCCGGTGAGTTTGTAACCCTTACAACCTCTTCGTTGAACGTGTTCTTTGCAGTATGTATAGGAATGGTGGTTGGTTATTTAATCTCCATGATTACCGAATACTACACAGGGCTTGGTGGCAAACCGGTTCGTGACATCGTGCAGAAATCGGCTACCGGTGCAGCAACCAACATTATTGCAGGTTTAGGAACCGGTATGCTTTCAACAGCTTTCCCGGTTATCATTTTTGCAGCAGCTATCTGGGGTGCTTATTCGCTTGCAGGTTTCTACGGAGTAGGTATTGCCGCTTCGGCAATGATGGCTACTACAGCTATGCAATTAGCGGTTGACGCCTTCGGACCAATTGCCGATAACGCAGGTGGTATTGCCGAAATGAGCGAATTGCCTAAAGAAGTTCGTGAAAAAACAGACGTGTTGGATTCAGTAGGTAACACTACTGCTGCGGTAGGTAAAGGTTTTGCCATTGCATCTGCGGCTTTAACTGCTCTTGCATTGTTTGCAGCTTATGTAACGCTTACAGGAATTAAGGGTATCAATATTTTCGATGCGAAAGTTTTGGCAGCCTTATTCATTGGAGGTATGATTCCCGTAGTGTTCAGTGCTCTAGCTATGAATAGCGTTGGTAAAGCAGCTATGGATATGGTGAACGAAGTGCGCAGACAGTTCCGCGAAATTCCGGGTATACTTGAAGGAACAGGAACTCCTGAGTATGACAAGTGTGTAGAAATTTCTACCAAGGCCGCTTTGCGCGAAATGTTAGCTCCGGGTGCTATCACTATTCTTACTCCTATTGTAGTTGGTATCGGTATGGGTCCTGAAGCCCTTGGTGCTTATATGGCGGGTGTGACCGTGAGCGGTGTGTTGTGGGCTATTTTCCAGAACAATGCCGGTGGTGCATGGGACAATGCCAAGAAATCTTTCGAGAAAGGAGTGGAGATTGAGGTGAACGGAAAGAAGGAAACTTTCTACAAGAAATCGGAACCGCACAAGGCGGCTGTGGTTGGTGACACCGTGGGTGACCCTTTCAAAGATACTTCGGGTCCTTCTATGAATATCTTAATCAAATTATCTTCTCTGGTTGGTTTAACTATCGCTCCGCTTATTGCCGAGAACAGCCATGAAGCCACTTCATTCATTATGTGGGTGAAGAGTTTCTTTGCTTGATAAATAACGGATAACTATAAATGAAACGTCCCGCGAGAAATCGTGGGACGTTTTTGTTTTTGTAGAATGAGTTTTGGGAATTAATCTTCCAACATTCTGCTGGCCTGGTGCTTATATAATTGCCAGTAAGAAATAATCAGGCGAACCTGAAAAGCAAGAATTAAAACCAAACTTGCCGTGCCGAAAAGCACTACTTCGGTATTCAGATATTTGAACAATTCGGTTTTCATGTCTTCAAACAAAATTACGCGCGGAAAACCCAGGTCTTCGGTAAAGAAGTTGTCGAGTTTCAGCATTATTTTTTGCAGCGAATACAGCAAATAAAAAAACAACGGAATGTTGAACGTAAACAACGCAAACCGCAGCACCGAAGAGTGCAAAAAAGTTAACGAGCGCAGCGTAATGCTCCACCGGAAATATGTGAACGCTACAAAAATGAAAACAGCATTTATTTTCCAGTAGAAGTAATCCAATTTGCTCGTTACGGGATACAGAATGGCATACACCACCATAACGGTAAGGGTAACCCAGATAAATTCTTTTATAAAATGAAAGATATTTTCGCGCATAGGTTCTTTAGTCAAAATTTTTCCGGTAATAATCTTCAATTTTCATTTCGCCACTCAGCACTTTGTTGAACGAAGAGGTGTCTTTTAATCCTAATTGTATAGCGCGGTCGTAAAATAGTGCGCTCTTTGCTTTCTCATTTTGCTTCTGATAAATAAAACTCAATCCTGCACAAATTGAAGCAATCGAATCGCCTTTTAAAAAACACGAATCGGCAAAAGCAAAACTTTTAAGCGGCTCGTTTTTCTTCATGTAAAGCACCGAAAGGTTGAGAAAAGTATAAGGAGAAGAATCGCGCAATGCCACTGCATGCAGCAAATAATTTTCAGCAGAATCGTTTTGGTTGAGCGTGTTATAAATAGCTCCGGCTCCGGCATAACCTTCGGCTTTTTGCGGAGCCAAAGCAATCAATTGCTTATAAGTATTTAAAGAAGAATCAACCTGCCCCAGTTCAAACAATACCCAGGCATAAAAACTTCTGCCCGCATAGTTATCGGGATATTTTTTCAGGAAAGCATTCAGTTTTTGTTCAACAGAATCGGCAGGTGATTTTCGATAGGACTCATAAATATTTTTGTATTCAACAGCCATCTGCATTTTCTTGTCTGGCAGGCGTTGACGTGCCTTTTGGCGGCAAGCGTTTTGTGCCAGTAAAAACAATAAAACAAGTATAAACAAGCCGGGTTTTTTCATAGTGAAAAACAAAATAGAAGTGGCGAAGAAAAAATAATTTACCTGAATTAAGTTTTGAGGCAACGAATCTCTTCCATTTGTGCGTCTTATTTCTATTTTCGTCCACACATTTAACTAAATCTTTTTCCAATGAAGAACTTTCTACGAGTTTCTCTTCTATTATTTTGT
>CANJRM010000179.1 GCA_947476645.1 Bacteroidota bacterium | reverse complement strand
GAACCGTGGTTAAGGCGAAGGGCTTAGTTAACTTAGTAAGATAAGAAACAGAAAACAAAATCAATTATCCAAAACATTTAAAGCTCAAGAATATGAAACCAATAAATAAAATTACACAGTGCTTCACTATCGCACTTCTGTTCGTTGCTAGTTTTGCTGCTGCACAGGATACCCGCTTTTCGCAGCCGCTGAATAATCAACTGGCGTTGAACCCCGCTATGATGGCGCTGACCAGCGACTTCAGAATTTCGTTGACTTACCGTAACCAATGGGCAAGTATTGACAAAGGTTACGTTAGCTACACGGGTTCGTTGCTCTATCCTTTGTTTTTGAAAACGGGTGGTGCTGCAAAAGATACCACGCGCAAAGCCGAAGGAAAATCGAGAATGGATTTCGGTTTGAATATTACCGATGATAAGTCGGGTGGATTCAACCGCTTGAATGCAACGCTTTCTGTTGGCTATAGCTTACAGTTAAGTTCCGAGCATTCCATTTCGGCTGCATTGAACCTCGGCTATATTCATTACTCGTTTAACGTGCTTCACCAAACCTGGGATGAGCAGTTTAGCAACGGCAGCTATGATGTCAATGCACTTTCTAACGAAAATCTGAATTTGAATAAAGGTTCGGTAGATGTAGGTTTAGGTTTAATGTATCACTACGTGCAAGACAAAGGCAAGTGGCAGGCATTTGCAGGCTTGGGCGCATTTCACGTAAACCAACCCAACTTAACGGTGCAAAATACCGATGGCTCTTTAGGTAAACTGGCTACCCGTTTCAACATACAGGCTGGCGTAAAAATGATTGGTAATAAAATTGATTTTACTCCGGTAATGTTGTATAACATTCAGGGTCGTTACAAACAGTTTACAGGCGGTATGTTGCTGGCTTATAAGTTTGGCGAAAAAGGCAAACTGGTAGTAGGTAGCTGGTATAAAGAAAAACAAAGCGTGGTATTGCAGGCAGGTTACGAGCACAAATTGTTCTTCTTTACTTACAGCTACGATTTCGGTATTTCGAAATTAGACAGAACTACCAAAGGTTTAATGACACACGAAGTTACGCTTGCATTCAAATTAGTGGATGTGGCGAAGAAGAAAGGAATTAAGAACAATAGTTTCTTCTAAATCCAACCACCCCCAAACCCCCTGAAGGGGGCTTTAACAGCCAATACAAAACACAAAGCCTTCCGCAGAATTGCGGGAGGCTTTTTTGTTTTATCACCCCGACTTCGACAGGAAATTATAAAAGAGCAGGCTCAGGTAAACGGGTGTTAAAATTGGGGTTTAAAACCTCTAATTTTAACATTCGGGAATTGGCAAACGTTGTCGTGAGACACACGGAAACGTTATGGGACTCCCGATTACCTCCGTAACTCTTACGGACGTGTTTCAAGCATTCCGATTGCTTCCGTAACTCTTACGGACATGTTTCAAGCATTCCGATTGCTTCCGTAACTCTTACGGACATGTTCCAAGCATTCCGATTACTTCCGTAACTCTTACGGACATGTTTCAAGCATTCCGATTACCTCCGTAACTCTTACGGACATGTTCCAAGCATTCCGATTACTTCCGTAACTCTTACGGACATGTTTCAAGCATTCCGATTACCTCCGTAACTCTTGCGGAGGTGTTCCAAGCATTCCGATTTTTAATGAAAGATTTAAGAGGAAGGGATTTAACAGCCTCCACGCAACCTAGAACTGCATCCTTGGTTTTCCCTGTATATTTTGAAAACATGCGTGATTTACATTTTGAGCAAAACTATTTTCAAGTCAACGCTGATGGTAAGATGATCGCTTGGATAATATGTGCCGTTATTATCGGTGTGGAGGATATAGTTTGCCGAAGTGAATTGCTTATTGTAAAAAATGTAATCAATACGACTGCAGTTCTTGTTACTTACATTGAAACCACAATCGGTGTAATCAGGAGAATCTTTTGAGTAGGAGTCTTTGAGTTGCACTTCATGGTTTTCATTTGTTATTACTGCATAGCCCTCACTATCGGGCTGAAAATTAAAATCACCGGTAACAATCACCGGAAGGTTAGGACTTAGTGAATCAATCATGTGGCAAAGCAGTGTTGCGCTTTTCACGCGTGCGTCTTTCCCTCGGTGGTCAAAGTGTGTGTTGAACACAAAGAATTCGAACCCCTGTTGTTTGTCTTTCAATTTTACCCAACTGCATATTCGTGTAATAGCAGCATCCCAGCTTTTACTTCCGGGTATATTGGGGGTTTCACTCAACCAAAAATTTCCACCCTTAATAAATTCGTATTTATCTCTGTTATAAAAAATCGGGCTATGCTCACCGGCATGTTTACCATTATTTCTACCTGCACCAAACACATCGTAGGCCGGCAACATTTTTTTTAAATCTTTCAGTTGATTGAACAAGACTTCCTGTGTGCCGAGTATATCGGGACTCACTTTGAGCACCACATTTGCAAGTGATTGTTTTCGCTTGTTCCATTTGTTTACTCCGTCAGCCGCATGAGAGTTGCGTATGTTGTAAGTCATTACTCTTGTTTGTGCTTGTGAGGAAAGAGTAAGTAAAAACAGCAGGAAGAAAATGATGCTTTTCATGATCGAATTATTGTTGAGGCAATGCTCTTGTATGCTTCCATCTTTTATGGCTCCATAACCAATCAGAAGGTCGGTCTTTCAATTGCTTTTCTAAAAGCTCAGCATAGCCTTGCACAATTTCATCGGGCGTGCAATTCGTTACATCATCTTTAATAACCGTAATGCGAACACGATAATAACCCCGTTTTAATTGAATGATGTTCGCAAAAACCGGAATGCAATTATGCTTTATAGCATAGCGCGCACCTCCATAAAAAAACGGAGTATCCTGATTCATAAATTTTGTCCAATAAGCGTTGTTCGGATTAGAAGGCGACTGGTCGGTAAAAAAAACATGAAGAGTTTTTTCTTCTTTCTTCTCTTTGAAATAAGCAGAAGTATCTTTCATGGAAATAAGATTCATTCCCATTTTTCCGCGTGTGCCTATAATCAAGTCGTTGAAATATTTATTGCTGGCAGGGCTATACACGCCATAAATTTTAAACTTAGTAAGTGTGTGTGCCACATAACCTGCCCATTCCCATGAACCTGTATGTGCAATCATCAGCACTACATCTCTTCCTTCGTCATATAGTTTGGTGAGCACTTCAATATTCTCCACTTGGCAACGATTCAAAAATTCTGCTTCGGAAATAGTGAGGCACTTGATATTTTCTATTACGCGGTCTGCCAAATGAGTATAGGTTTCTTTAGCTATCTGTTGAATTTCGGTTTCGGTTTTTTCGGGGAACGAATTGCGAAGATTGGTAAGCACTACAGCTTTTCTATAACCAATAACATCGCGCAACACAAAAGCTAAACCATCGGCAAGTTTGTATAAAACGTTTGTGGGCAAATAAGAAAACAAATAGAGAAAGGGAACAACTAAATAATAGGTGAGCATGACCTTTTGTTTTACATCATCTTAATTCTGCGGATACCAAGCCTGCTTGGTTCCCATTTCGGGTTTGCCGCTTAGTTTAATCAACTTAAATAATTCCATGCGGTAAGCAGTAAGCCATTTAAGAGGGCCTTGCATGATGGCTACCCCCAGCGGCATTTTTTCTTTCCAGAATAATTCCACTTCCTTATTCAGCAAATCATCATCGCTTAGTTTTTCAAAATAATCGTGAATGATTTTTTGTTGTTCATCCATACGCTCCACAAAATTTTGAAGTGTAACGCTCTTGTTTTGTTCTCCTGTTTTTTGCCAATCTTCTTTCGTCATTCCACCTTCATAGTATTGCATCATTACCGAACCGATAGTGCTGAGATACTGCATCACTTCTAAAATGCTGCGCGTTTTTTCGCCTGAACGAAAATCCAGTTTCGTTTCGTCAATAAAAGGAACTAATTGTTTGGCTAATTGAATTTCGCGTTCAATAGAACGCAGTAAATGTTGCTTATACATGCGCTAAGATTTTGTTTACTTATTACTCCAGGTCTTTTTCTTATCTCCGCTCCACGAATTGCCCGAAGCAGGTTTGTGCCCGGCAGGTTTGTGTGAAGAT
>CANJRM010000178.1 GCA_947476645.1 Bacteroidota bacterium | reverse complement strand
TTTCATTCCTACGATGCTGTATAATTTATCGCCTTTGCTGAACATGGCGCGAAGTTACGAATGCTGATGAATTGAAGTGATGATATTGCTTAGTAAAACAGCAGGTGATGTGGATGTTTTTATTTTCGCTCCCCGTAATTGGCTCCGTAGTACAACGGATAGTATAAGGGTTTCCGAAGCCCTTGATTCAGGTTCGATTCCTGACGGAGCTACTAGAGCGGAATTCTCCTTGCCTTTAGGAGTATTCCGTTTTTTATTTTCGGCTGAAACCCTTGCCAGTTGTGTGATGCAGAGGAAGATAGTATTTACTCGCGGGGTTCGATAAGTATGATTTGGATGGTCATAGGTTAAACCTTCTGGAAATACCACTCTCTGCAACTTCTGTTTGGCATGTAAGTTACCTGAAGCCCATGCCCTGCTTAGGTTCTGGCATAATTCAACAGAAAAATTAATGAACTTTTCTTGGTTCGATAATGGAATTGCAAGTTTCTGCTCTTCCTTAGATATTTCAGCTATCTGTTCTTCAATTTTTGTTCTATATCTATGGTAAGTTTCTCGGTCAATATCGCCTTCAATGAACCTTTCTTCGGCTTTATCTATTTTACCGGTAAGCTCCTTTCTCCGATTCTCTATTTCACTTTTCTTCTCAAATAGTGTTTGGTTCATTTGCTCAAAGGTAAGTTGCAACTGTTTCTTCAATAGCTCGACAGGCTTTGCAGCAACCTCGTGCTTTTGTAACAACTCCATGAACTCTTCGTGCATACTGGCTGCGCTTAAATTGCATTTACATCCCTTCTTGTTGCATTTATAGTAATACAACCGCTTCGCCTTTACAATGTAGCCTGTCCACATGGTTCCGCATTTTGCGCAGGCAACAAATCTTCTCAATGGAACATGTTCATCTTCCTTGTGGTAGTTATGAGGAACGTGATATTGTTTTAAGACCTCGTTGGCTTTTAGGAATAATTCTTTAGAGACAAGGGCTTCCCAATTTTTCCCTTCCACAATTTTTCCCTTCAACATTTTATTGGAAAGTAATCCGCAATAGAAGACATTGTGAAAGGTATCGCTCAGTCGTTTCTCAGAGATATTAAAACCGAGTTTTTGCAACCTTAATGAAATCTCCGATGTTCTGAGACCTAACTCTGCTTTCCATTTGAATGCTTTCTTGATGGCTTCTCCCATTTTATTAATGACTATTTGTTTTTCGTCACCAACCATTTTTCGTTCATAACCTAACGGGAGACAGCCTATGCAATAACCCTTTTCAAATTTCTGCATCATGCCGCGAATAGTTTTCTCACGCCTAAGCTGATTATCAAAATGAGAAAACAGAAATTGAATGTTTTGCTGAAAACTTCCGATGGTGGTGCTTGTATCCATCGGACTTGATGCAGCTACTATCTGAATTCCTTTATTGCGAAGTTTCTCTGCAAGAAAAATGGCATTGGGGCCGGTTCTTGAAAAACGGTCGTTGTCCGACACCAGAATGAACTTGATATTTTGCTTAGACTTTTCAATGAAACTGAGCATCCGTTGAAACTCTTTTCTCTCCTCACTCTTTGCAGATTCGTATGTGCCTCCGAATTTAGCCAGCACCGGAACCTTCATTTGCTCGCCAAGTCGTAAAACAATCTTCTCTTGAGATTCAATACTGCCGTTCGTTTCAAATTGTTCTTTAGAGCTTACTCGTGTATAGCTCACCGCATAGACAGTTCCATCATTTTTCTTTATGTGTTTTTCTATCGGGAGGAAACTCTGAAAGAGGCTCAAATCCGTATTGGTTTTCATATTGAATGTTTTTCGTATTAGAAGTTTCGTTCTGTTGTTGTTCTCCTGATGCACTATTACTTGTATGTCTTTTTCTTTTATGATTTTCTACAGAGACGCTACTGCCCGAAAGCATGGATTCTCTCTCTGACTGATTTTTAAAAATCTCATAAAAAATAAACGACAACTCCCTTAGCTGGAATATGATTTGCTTTGCTTCCTCTTCCGTAACATTTTCAAACCCTTCATGTTTCTTTAACTGAGCTGTTGTCAGCTCATAGCTTTTACTTTGGTTAAGCATTTTGATTATCCCGAATGCTGCTGCTTTCGGTCGTTCCGGTAAGCAACACAGGAAATAATCAGTCCGGTTTATCCGATACTTTATTTTTACTTACAATTTCTTCTTTGTCGTTTTCTGAATGGAGGTGATTTTTCCGCCCTGCGTAGTAATGCCTATATCGCAATACTCGCCATTCATTATAATCTCCATAATACGTTTCTCCGCGCTCTTCGCTAGGTCTTTCTTTATCTCAATACGTTCCATATTGCCATCTCTGAATTTGATAGCTATTTCCTTTTTATCTCCCATACGGATTTCTTCCAGCAACTTCATTTCTTCCGCGCTTAAGAGTTCCATTTTGCCTAATTGATTTTGCATGGTTCGGTCTAAAAGAAACTCCCACAGATAATTCTTTATAGGAATTTTGATATGCGGCACCTCATGAATGAAATCTGTATTTAAGCCCAGTGTGCTCTTGTTGAATTCTGGACTAAAAAGAATTGCCTTCATCCCCGATTGCCTTCTTTTTCTTTTCTGGGCATCAGTCGTGTATTTAAACTCCGGCTTGTTCTCTATGGCGCTTGTATTCATTTGTGCCTTAAGCAAATCGTAATGCGATTGGAGAAATAGAAATAGATTCCAGTCGTTCCCGCTGCTGATAATATTGTATAGTGCTGCGTCCAAAGCACACATATTTAATTCAGCATGTTCCGCCACCATTTTATCGAACGACTGGGCTTTAAGAATTGACTCTAGCTGTTGCGTGGTCGCTTCACTATGCTGTTTTGTTTGCCTAATGCTTTCTATTACTGCGTCCAATGATTGTTCCCAAATTTTCTCGTCAATTTTTTCTGCCAAAGGCTGCAAGGCAATTTCCTTTGCCATTTTTATGTCAGCAATAGAGCAACCCATGAGACGCAAGTCATAAACAATCTGCACCCATATATAGTCGCGTAAAGTAAATGAAACCCACTTTCGTTCCGAAGGATTTGCTGATTGTGCAACAAGCCCTTCGCTGCGCCATTGATTATACATTCTAGGAGTAACAAACGTATCTCGAAGGAGAAACACCTTTTGATTTATTTTCTTTCGGAATTCACTTACTGCATTTATGTCTGTGATAACCGGAATTTTATCAAGTGAATCTATGTGTGGATTGTCAAGTATGTCTTTAGTCATGTTGGCAGAATTTAATGGCAAATGTAAAAATAAGTATTACTATTAAGTAATAATTACAATATTGAAATAATATTTTTTCACAACGCATTATTTTGTATCTTATATGTCAAATAATTCATATAGATAACCCAAATATTTGACCTAAAACCCTGCTTTAGAATATTTCTTCCGTGTTTCTTCCGTTATACAATATACTAATTATCAATTAGATAGAAGCAAAAATGCGCCTTATAACGACCAATTTTTAACAAATTGGTTGGTTTTTGCTATATTTTTATATCGATAAAAACATTTTTTAAAAATTTTAAATTACAAAATCATGAAAAGAAAAAAGTCAAGTAGAAAGTATCCGGAAAAGGATTGCTTTAATCCAGCACCACATGAAGGGAGTAAGTTCATTCCGTATGACAGTCGTCAAATATTTTGCTCCGCGCAGTGCAGAATCAACTATTACAACGACCTGCGAAAGCAAGAAAACGCCACGCGTTATGCAGAGGAGCCTGTGCTTCGCAGAATCGATAAGCAGTTGCAGTTACTGTATAAACGCTATTATAACGGGAAATGGTGCAATATACATATTGGACTTTTTGCGCATGTTCAAATCGATGTCCTTAACTACTGCATTACAGTTACTCGGGATAAGACTACAGGAAAGCAAATATCTTGGTTCTATCTATATGGCGTTTCCATTGACCCAAAGGACGCTAATTTCATCATAATACATAAAAAAAATACGTTATGATAAGCCCAATAAATACGCAACCCGGCCACTACGAGGGAGTCTACGGATTAGATAAATCCCCAGCACCAGTTCCCGGAGGTTATAAGGACTGGACGAATATCGCAATCAGCGTTGGCTTCACA
>CANJRM010000177.1 GCA_947476645.1 Bacteroidota bacterium | reverse complement strand
GGACGGGATACATTGTCAAGGCGAAGGGTTTGTATTATTACAAATGCAACAAGAAAGGATGCAAGTGCAATTTAAGCGCATCCACGATGCATGAAGAGTTCAAAGAGTTGTTGGCGCAATATGAAATCACCCCGAAAAACATCGGGCCATTAAAGCAGCAGTTGCTGCTCACGTTTGAGCAGATGAACCGGACAATTTTTGAGCAGAAGGGGGAAGTAGAGAACCGGAAGAGAGAACTCACCGGTAAGATCGATAAAGTAGAAGAGCGGTTTATTGAAGGAGATATCGATCGAGAGTCTTATCACAGATACAAGA
Source organism: Bacteroidota bacterium (assembly GCA_947476645.1). GTDB lineage: Bacteria > Bacteroidota > Bacteroidia > Chitinophagales > LD1 > Bog-950. The sequence goes on along the minus strand of CANJRM010000177.1, from coordinate 3,804 downwards.
ATAAAATCGAGGAGCAACTGGCTGAAATAGCGAAGGAAGAGCAGAAACTGTCGATCCCATTATCGAACCAAGAAAAGTTCATTGATTTTTCTTTAGAAATGTGCCAAAAGCTAAGCGGGATGTGGGGTTCAGCCGACTTGACCTATAAGCAGCAATTGCAGAAAGCCATCTTCCCTGAGGGTTTAGCCTATGATCGTGCAAATCGCACTTATCGAACCGGTCGAGTGAACTCTCTGATCTTACAGATCGCAGAACTGGCAAGGGTTTCAGCAAGAAATAAAAAAGGGAATCCTTCAAAAAAATTGAAGAATTCCCTGCAAGTACCGAAGGTGGGAATCGAACCCACACACCTTGCGATACACGATTTTGAGTCGTGCGCGTCTACCAATTCCGCCACTTCGGCATTTACTAATTAAGCGATTTTAAAAATTCTTTTCCAATTCCACTTTTTAAATATACTTCCCGTTTTCTTGCTTCCGGTCTTGTGCTAAATTCTTCTACATGAATTAATTCAAAAGGACGATAGGGTTTTGTTGATGTCCCTTTTCCATCATTATGTTGCTTAAAACGTCTCTCAACATTATCGGTTAATCCTACATAAATATAATTTGCTTTCAAACTTTTGAGAGCATATACAAAGAACGTTTTTACTTCCATACGATTTTTAGTCGTGCCTACCTTCGGTAGGCGAGCGCGCCTGCCTGCCGTCAGGCAGGTCTACCAATTCCGCCACTTCGGCATGTTTGAAACGGGTGGCAAATCTAAATCAAAATTGATTTTTTCAAAGTAAACGTAAAGGAATCTGAAACTATTGTTTGATAATTTCTGATGATAGACTTTTTTCAACAACGTTTTATGCTGTTAAGTACAACAAACAGCTTGTATCTTTTAGCAATATATATTCACTCATGGCTAAATTGTTGCATAGTTTCGCAGGTAAAAATTGTATAAAATATAAACCAGCTACCAATGGAAGACGAACGCACACACCCCGATATCTTAACCGAAAATCTTGCTGCGCTAAAAAAGGCCAATTTGATTACCAAAGCACTTAGTAATGTAACCAGGCAAAAGGTAGTTAGTTTATTGTTGAAATCAGGAAATTTGCGGGTTATTGATTTATGTAATGAATTAAATGTAGAGCAAACGGTGATGTCGCAGCATCTTTCTATTTTAAGAGAAACTAAACTTCTTATCAGTCGCAGAACGGGAAAAAGTGTTCAGTATGAAGTGAACTACGAGTTTCTGCAACACATAGTTGATTGCGCTATTGACCTAAGCAAAAGATAAACGCATCCTTCTTTTGTTCTGCGTATGGTGTGCGGGTTAAATTTACCTTTGCGCCTGATCATGCTGCAAGCCACCTTTAAACCTTATCAATTAAATTTTAAGAAACCTGTTCTTACCTCAAGAGGTGAGATGACTGTGAAGAGCGGTTATTTCTTAACCGTTACCGATGGCAAAAACACGGGCGTTGGTGAATGCAGTTTTATTGAAGGATTGAGTGCCGATGATTTATCGAACTATGAAGAGGTGTTGCAAACTATTTGCACTTACTTAGAAAAAGACGAAAAGCCTGATTCTACTATTGTGAGTTCGCATCCATCTATTGTGTTTGGATTGGAATGTGCTTTGCTCGATTTAAAGAACGGTGGTCAAAAGATTTTTTTTGAAAGTGCATTTACACAAGGCAGAAAGCAAATTCCTATTAACGGTTTGGTGTGGATGGGCAAGAAAGATTTTATGCAGAAGCAAATTGAAGAGAAACTCGCTTCGGGGTTTAGCTGCATAAAAATAAAAGTAGGTGCTATTGATTTTGCTGAGGAAGTAAGTCTGCTGCGTTTTATACGAAAGAAATTTCCTGCCGATAAAATTGAAATACGGTTAGATGCCAACGGAGCGTTTGATGCAACAGATGTTTTTAAGAAATTAGAAACCCTCGCAGCATTTCAAATTCATTCGATTGAACAACCTGTGCGCAGGGGGCAATTGGAACTGATGATGAAGGTGTGCCGAAATTCTCCAATACCTGTAGTGTTAGACGAAGAATTAATTGGTGTGCGCGGTAGTGTGCAGGATGATGTGCTTTCGTTTACGCGACCGAAGTATATTATTCTCAAACCGAGTTTGCTTGGTGGTTTTGCCGTGTGCGATGAATGGATTAGAAAAGCTGAAAGGCAAAACATTGAGTGGTGGGCAACTTCTGCCCTGGAATCAAACATTGGTTTGAACGCTATTGCGCAATGGGTGTTTACCAAGAAAAACAAACTGGTGCAGGGGCTTGGCACCGGTTCGCTTTATACCACCAATATTGCTTCGCCACTATTTATTGAGAAGGGATGTTTGGGATATAATCCAAAGGCGCAGTGGGGGAATTTGTAGAACTGTGTCATGCTGACGAAGGAAGCCTGTCTGCCGAACAGGCAGACATCTTGTATTTTCTAAATAATTAAATACAAGATTTCTCGCTTCGCAAAGCCTTGCTCGAAATGACAAGCATCTTTACCTTCTCCCTTTCTTCTTCGTATTCTTCTTACCCGGCTCTTTAGGTGCAGTCAGTTTCTCAATCACTTTTCCGGTTTTGTCGATGCGGTAACGCTGACTGATGAAGAGTGATTTGTTCTTCGGGTCTTTTTCTTTTTTAGAAACTATGGCAAAGCCGTTTTGAAAATCTTCGGCAGTTTCATACAATGGCTGAATCACAAAATTGCCCGTCATATCAATATAGCCCCAGTTGTCTTTGTCCTGCGTAACGGCACAAAGACTATCGCTGAAACTGGAGATGTCGAGAAAGCGGTTGATGAATTTTTGCGCGCCTGTTTTATCAATGAAAAACCAATTGCCGTCAATAGCCACAGCGGCAATGCCCATACTAAACGGAAGTGCATCGGTGTATTTGTGCGAGATAACTGTTTGTCCGTTTGCATCAAGAAAACCATACTTGCTGTCTTTTGAAGCGAGATACAATCCTTCCTGCAGGTCGTTGATTTCATCGTATTCGGCAGGTATAACAAACTTGCCGAGTTTATTAATCATACCGTATTTGCATTCCGCAGATTCGCAGTTACCAATGCCTACTACCGCTAAACCATTTTCGAAATCACCGGCATAATTATAATCGCCTGCAAAGGCGCGCTGATTGTTTTTGTCAATGTAGAAATATGAACAAACAGAGGCACATGGTTTATTACGCACCGAAGCCAAACCACCTTTGAACGGAAACGCTTCATCGTATTCAAAGTCAATAAGTATCACGAGCGAGTCGGGAGTGGGAGTGTAGGCATAGCCCCATTTTTCGCCACGCTGAAAAGGTTTTAAATCTTTTGCTGCCAGTTCAAGGTCTTTGTAAGCGCGGTCTTTATTGGGATACGAAGGAAAGTTTTGAATGAATTGCAGATAGCTGTTTTGTGTGCCATCGGCTGTGCTGAGAATATAGAGTTGGTCCCATGCTTCTTTGTAATGCGGGTTCTGCTGATAGTTAGCTACAAAATTTTTGTAAGCAGCAACGGTTCCCTCTTTGGTAGCAAGAATGTAAATACTGTCCTGCACAGCTTTAAAAGCAGGATGCGTTTTGTAATTTCTTTCAAACTCAATGTATGCCGCCAAATCGTGTTTAGTGTTATAGAAGTCAATCAGCTTTTCGTTGTAAATTTTGGTTGCCTCTTTTACATAAGCGCCATTCGGGTAACTATCTAAATACTTTTTGTAGCTCTCAAATTTTTGGTCGGCAGTGGTTTGTTCATAGAGCATTTTTTCATAGCGCTCTTTGGCTTCTTTTACTTCGGCTGCCTGCGGATAGTTTTT
>CANJRM010000176.1 GCA_947476645.1 Bacteroidota bacterium | reverse complement strand
GCCCGCGCTATTTATCTACCCTCTTTCGGTGGCAGATAAATTGGTTTGGCACCGCGGCAAAGCTAACATCTTTTCAAAAAGTTCTTATCTCTTTACTATTTTGCCGCACAAATTTTCCCAATGGCAAAGCAGCAGAGCAAACCCCAACCCAAGGCAGAAAAAAAGGTTGAACCGAAAAAAGAATTCATTCTCACCGAATTGATTCCTGAATCGCTCGCAAAAAAAATATTCATAGGCGTTGCAGCCATTTTGTTGTTGACGATGGCTTCGGTTAGTCATCAATACGGTATTTCGGGCGATGAGAATTTTCACCGCGTTTACGGTCACCACGTGGTAAATTTTTACGCCACTCTTGGACAGGACACAACTGCAGCTACTACTAATGGCCCTGATTCATTGATGGTTTTTTATGGCGGCTTTTATGACGGCACCGCTACTCTCCTATCCAAAGCACTTCCATCTGTCAATGAATGGAATGTTCGTCACTTCTGGAATTCGATGTTTGGTTTTTTTGCGATGTTGTGTGCAGCACTTGTTGCTGTTGAAGTTGCAGGTTGGCAAGCGGGTTTAATCACACTTATTCTTATGGCATTCTCTCCGCGCTTTTTTGGAGAGAGCATGAACAACCCGAAAGATATTACGATGGCTGCGGGTTACATGGTGTCGTACCTTTTCATTCTTAAATTTTTGAAACAACTTCCTAGGCCAACACTTAAAACTGCCATAGGTTTAGGATTGAGTATTGGTATGGCGATGGGAATTCGTATTGGCGGTTTGCTATTGATTCCTTACACATTTTTGTTTTACGGTTTAGCTATGCTCAACCTTTACGGCATTGGTGAATTACTCAATTTTTCAAAATTCAAAATCAATATTCTACCGAGTTTAAAATTTGTTTTACTCGCTACAGTGCTTGGTTATTTTGCGAGTTTACTTTTCTGGCCTTATGGTTTGGTAAGTCCTTTGAAGCACCCGCTCGAAGCATTGAACGTGGCAGAAAAATTTCCGGTGCAAATAAAAATTCTGTTTGAAGGCGCGCATATTTCTTCAACCGAAGTGCCATGGCATTATATTCCTAAGTGGCTTTTAATTTCTACTCCACTCTTCGGCTTAATCGGATTGCTTGCATCGTTTTTACTGATTCCATATTTGCGCACACAGAAAAAATTATTGCTGCTCGGCTTTTTGTATTTCAGCATTGTGTTTCCGATTGGCTATGTGATTTATAAAAAATCGGTTTTGTATGATACCATGCGCCACTTCTTTTTTGTTTACCCGAGCATCATTATTCTTTCAGGAATTGCATTTGATTATTTGCTTAAGGTAATGCCCGATAAAAAAAAATACATTTTAATCGGAGCGATTGTGCTGCTCATTTTTAGTCCTGCACGTTTCATGTTGGCCAATCACCCGAACGAATACGTTTACTTCAACGAAATAGTTGGCGGCATAAAAGGTGCGTATGGAAATTATGAAACCGATTACTACATGAACAGTGTGAAACAATCTGCCGATTGGTTGAAGGCGCATGAAAACTTAAAACGAACTGACGGAAGAAAAACAACGATTTACACGAATGCAATTGCGCCCGTGAATTTTTATTTCAAAGAAGATTCGCTGACAACAGCAGTAGGTTATGCGAGTTACCGTCAACGTTGCGAGAAAGATGCTGACTATGAAATTATGTATTGCCGTTTTATTGACCGCGATTTGCTTTTGCATGAATGTTTTCCTCCGGAGCAAAGTGTTTACACGGTATATGCCGATGGTGTTCCGCTTTCGTGTGTAATTAAGAAAGATGATAAGCGTGATTATGCTGCGCAGGAATTAATGGCGAAGAATGATTACGCAGGTGCGCTCGCTTTGCTTGAACCTTACTCGCAGAAATATCCGAAGAATGAAATCGTTCTCGCAAACCTTGGCTTGTGTTATTTGAACGTGCAGAAATTTGATGATGCCGCGCGTGTATTAACTGCGGCACTTAACCTGAGCAGAGAAAATACAAACGCTGCTTACTGGTTGGGTCTTGCTTATTTCTACAAACAGGATTTTACAAATGCCGCTGCTATACTTACCGATGTGGTAAAAGCTAATCCTTATTTCCCCGGACCTTACCGCCCTTTGATTGAAAGTCTCAATCGTTTGGGTGACAGAAACGGAGCTTCGTATTATTCAGGAATTTATCAGCAATTGAGCGGAGGGAGATAAAAATCACTTCTCCTTCACCAATCTGTTTTCGTTCCATTTCGTACTCCAACTATCCTTATCCGAAAATTTTTCGGTGCGCTTGCGTACTGTTTTGCAAAAATACCAGGTAGCATTTGCGCGCTCGTTGTTGAGGTCGAGTATCATATAACCGTGGTCAACTAAATTTTGAAAACGCAAATGAGGATTGATAGCTTTTCTGCCTAAAATCAGCGCCACAATATTTGCCAGAAAACGCGGAATGCGTTCGCCTAATCCGTTCGAAGAAACACTCGGCACTACATACTCTGCGCCTATTACTCCTTTGCCTGTTTTCTGATTGTAATTGTTTTTGTTGGTAGGATTAAACACCAAATCAAAACCCCACGACAAATGAATATCGCCTGTGATGATGATAATGTTCTTGGTGTTGTTCGCGTAAAAAGAATCAAATAATTCTTTGCGCTCTTCGGGGTAACCATCCCATGCATCGGCATTGATGCGGCTTTTTTTCGTAAGCTGATGCGCATCTAATTCTGAAAACACTACTTGGTTTGCAATCACTTTCCAATGCGCAGCTGAGTGCTCAACTCCTTGTGTAAGCCATGCTGTTTGCTTAGCACCAAGAATAGTACGTGTAGTGCATTGCAGCAACGTATCATAAGGGTCAACCTGTTTGCAGCGCTCTTCTACACGCGTGTCAATCATAAACACATCGGCTAAATTGCCGTAACTCATTTTTCGGATAACGCTTTCCTCCACATTGTCCGTAATAGGTATCCATTCGAAATAAACTTTCTTGGCAATGGCTTTACGCACTTCCCAATCGCCTTCATCTGCCTGCTGATTTTTTGCGCCATCCTTATAAGCATCATTGGCAAATTCGTGGTCATCCCACACGTTAATGAACGGATGCAAACGATGCGCTTCCTGCAAATCTTTATCGAGACGGTACTGCGCATAACGACTGCGGTAATCCTGCAAGTTCAAAATTTCGTGCTCGGGAATATGCTGGCGCACACTCGGGTGCTTCTTACTTTTGTTAGCCCCGTATTCATAAATATAATCGCCTAAGTGAAGCACCGCATCAATATCATTTCGGTTGGCAATTAAACGATAGGCATTAAAATATCCGCCTTCAAAATTGTTACAACTCACCACGGCAAAACGAAGTTGCTCTGCCTGAACAGGTGCCGTTTTAGTTCTTCCTATAGGCGAAAAAATACCTCCCGTTTCAAAGCGGTAGAAATAAGTAGTGGCAGGCTGCAATCCTAATACCAGAATTTTTGCGGTGAATGCCGAAGAAAAGCTGGTATAAATTTCATTGCTTGCTACTACATGTGTCATAGCTGAATCAGTAGCCACTTCCCAACTTACCGTTATCATTTTGGCGGTATCGTTCCACACCTTTGTCCAGATGATAACGCTGTTTTGTTGCGGGTCGCCCGAAGCCACACCAAAATAAAACGGCTTTAAGGCTGGGTCGAGCAGATTGCTTATTTCTTTATCGAAAAGATTTTGTGCGCTAAGCAACGAACTTGTAAAAACAAGAAACAAGCAACCGAAAAATTTCATGGATTAAAAAATTTGTGCGCAATGATAAACATCTGTAAAGAATCTCAGGACAGGTTAACAGTTTGCGTTTGACAGTTCATATAAAAACCTTCCGGTAGTTCAGAAAAAGCTTCCAGTAGTTTTCCAAAACCTTCCGGAAGTTTGAAAAAAGCTTCCGGAAACCTCCCAAAACTTTCCGGCAGTTCGCGCAAACCTTCCGGTAGTTTAGAAAAACCTTCCGGCAGTTAGAGAATAGTTTCCGGTAGTTAGGAAAAAGCTTCCGGTAGTTCAAAAATAGTTTCCGGAAGTCAGAAAAAAACTTCCAGTAGTTGGAGAAAAACTTCCGTTAATCAGCCGCTAACTACCATCAATCAGTGAATGATTGACGACAATCAGCCGCTAACTGTCGACAATCAGAGATTG
>CANJRM010000175.1 GCA_947476645.1 Bacteroidota bacterium | reverse complement strand
AGTTAGCGGCAAGTTTAACGCACCGCGACAGTAACCGTTTAAGATTACATTTGTTGACAATGAGAACAATCTTACTTTTTCTCTTACTACCGACACTTACGTTTGCTCAAACACCTGATTGGGCATGGGCAAAAAGTGCAGGGACTATAAGTAACGAATATGGCAATGCCGTTTGCACAGATGCTGACGGCAATGCTTATATCACTGGCACATTTCAAGGTTCATCAATAACTTTCGGGAGTTATGTTTTGCACAACACCAACGCGGGAACTCTTGACATTTTTGTGGTTAAATATGATGCCAACGGAAACGTCCTTTGGGCTAAAAGCGGAGGTGGAACGAACAGAGATTTGCCTTATGGCATTTGCACCGATAGTCGAGGCAATGTTTGTGTAACGGGTTACTTTCAAAGTAGCTCACTTTCTTTCGGAGGCATTACTCATATCAACGGAAGTGACAACCCGGGTGAAAGAGATATTTTCATAGTTAAATATGATACAAATGGAAATTTACAATGGTCGAAAAGCTTCGTTGGAAATCGGGATGATTTTAGCTATAGTATTTGCAGTGATGCTGACAGCAATATTTATATAACAGGTTCTTTTGGATATGGAAATTCTATTCTCGTTTTTGAAACTGATACTTTGAGAAACAGTGGCCAATATGATGCATATATCGCTAAGCTTAACGCGAGTGGTAATCTTCTTTGGGTGAAAAAAGCCAATAGTTTAGGATGGGATGAAGGCATAGCCATTTGCACAGACCGAAATAATAATGTTTATGTAACGGGACTTTTCCAAGGTTACCTAACATTCGGAGGCGACACTATACTTGGTTCTCAAGATAATGCCGTGCTTATTACAAAATATGATGCACTCGGTAACGAGCTTTGGATAAAAGGCGCAAATGGCGTATTAAATTTCATTGTCAATGTCGGCAATAGTATTTCTGCCGACAAGTCAGGCAATGTTTATATAACAGGTTCTTATCAATACTCTGTCATTTTCGGAAGCGATACTCTGGGTAATAATGGCAACCCTTCCGTCTTTGTTGCGAAATACGATACCAATGGTAATGCTCTTTGGGGTAGGAGCCCTGGAGGAACAAATGCTGATTATGGGAAAAGTATATCTACCGATGAAACAGGCAATGCTTTTATAACAGGGCATTTTAATAGTTCGTTTCTCAACTTTGGCGGTATTCCTGTGCTTAATTCAAATGTGGGGTATGCCGATATTTTCGTAGCGGAATATGACCCAAATGGTAATGCACTTTGGGCAACAAGTGTTGGTGGACAGGATGCTGACTATGGCACGGGCATTTACACTGGCAAAGGAGGTGATGTGTATGTGTCGGGTTACTTAGGTAGTTATACTCTCGACTTTGGAAATACTACAATTACTAATAACGGTAGCTATGACGCTTTTTTAGCCAAGTTGAACACTGACTCCATCTCTACAGGCATTGAAAAAAATAGCTCAATAGCATGCACGACTTTCCCCAATCCTTTTTCTACTCAACTTACTTTTACTTTCGCTGACAACTTGCCGACAACTGTTTTACTTTACGACTTTCTCGGACAGCAAGTATTGCAACAGACATTTACAAACTCCACGACAATAAACACCGCACAACTTGCAGACGGTATTTACTTTTATGAGTTAAGGAGCAACAATGGGACACTGAAAACCGGAAAGATCGTCAAGCAATGAAAAACATCCTGACAATATTTCTCTTATTGACTTGCGGACTTTGCGGAGGACAGAATTTAGTTCCTAATGGCGATTTTGAACAGTATGTTGCTTGTCCTAGAGGAAATTCTCAAATGGATAGTGCTGTGGCTTGGTTTCAACCCACAAAAGGGACCTGCGATTATTTTAATCAATGTAATACTCATCCCCATACAGTAAGTGTTCCGAACAACAGCTTTGGTTTTCAAGATGCTCATTCGGGAGTGGCATATTCTGGCATTTATCTCTTCACCCAAAGCATCAGTGAATGGCGAGAGTATATTGAAGTTCCGCTTGTAACCACTTTAGTGGCCAATACTTGTTATCATTTAGAGATGTATGTCAGTTTAGCTGACTATTCGCGCTTTGTAACTTACGAATTGGGGGCTTATTTTTCAGATACAATAGTGGATAGTATTAATACTTACTTCCCTTTACCTTTTACCCCACAAATTAATAATACAACAAGTGTATTTGATACAATAAATTGGACAAAAGTATGTGGAACTTATATTGCTAATGGCACTGAAAATTATTTGATTATTGGAAATTTTAAAGATGATGTTAATACTCCACGGTCGTATTTTTATCAAGGAAGTATTACTATTGACGGAGCGTATGTTTATATTGATGATGTCTCTGTCACACCTTGCGGAAGCCCTTGCACTACTACTGGTATAGAGGAAAATGAGAGGGAGCAAATAAAAATTTCTCCAAATCCATTTTCAAATCAACTTACTTTCTCTCTTGCCGACAACGAGCAGACAACTATTTCACTTTACAACTTTCTCGGACAGCAAGTATTGCGGCAGACATTTACAAACTCCACGACAATAAACACAGAGCAACTTGCAGACGGCATTTACTTTTACGAGTTAAGGAGCAACAAAGGGTCACTCAAAACTGGAAAGCTCGTCAAGCAATGACGAGTGAAAACCAGCCGCTAACAGCGCGCTAAAGAAACTACAACTTTTTTACCTTCATACAAAATAAACACGCATGAACGCAATTACCCTTGCACTGTTATTCAAAATTGCCAATCCCATAGTTATGCCGCAGTGGTTTGCCATGGCGGTATTTCCCAAAAACCGGTTTACAAAAATGCTGGTAGATTCTTTTGCTATACCGCTTGGGTTGGCTGTGGTGTATGCGGTAATTATTGTGTTGTCGTTTTTGCATCCGTCAAATACAGGCGGTAACTTTTCGAGTATAGAAGGAGTGAGAGCGCTGTTTCAGAGTGATGCTGCTTTGCTTGCCGGATGGATTCATTACCTCGCCTTTGATTTACTTACGGGTCGCTACATTTATAAGCAGGCGGAAAAGCTAAAAGCTAATCCTTTGCTTACAGGTGTTTGTTTATTCTTCACGCTTATGTTTGGTCCGGTGGGGTTTTTGTTGTTTAGTATTTACAGTTATGTGCTGAGGAAGAAAGCGAGGGTAGAATAAATCTGGGGTGTCACAGAGTTGATACAAAAATACATTCCACCTCCGTCTCCCGATGAAGCATACGCGATGAAACAAGCGGAGGAGAAATACTGACCTTTTATTTTTATGTGCAGCAGTATTGAGAAAGGCTTACTTGTCCCCCGCTGGCGGGGGTAGGGGGTGGTTGTATTTATTTTTACTTTAGAAACATGAAAGCGGATAAACCAAATCTCTACGCTTACAACAAAAATCTGCAACCGTTTGCCAACAAGCTACGCAAGAGCATGACCAAAGCAGAAGCCTGTTTGTGGAAATATGCTTTGCGTGCCAAAGCGATGAAAGGTTATCAGTTTAGAAGAGAGCGACCGGTGCTGAATTATATTGCCGATTTTATGTGCATGGAATTGAACCTGATTATTGAAGTAGATGGGCTGACACATGAATGGGAAGAAACACTTGAAAAAGATAAAAAGAAAGATGTCGATTTAAAAGAAGCAGGCTTTATAGTTCTGCGATTTACCGATAATGAAGTGTTATCGCAAATGCACAGCGTGATAGAACAGATTGAAGAAGTAATTTCTGAAATTGAAAAGAAAAATACAACCACCTCCGTCACTACGTGACACCTCCGCCAGCGGAGGACAAACAGCCGCCTAAACTTTATTTAAACCAATCTCTCGCATAAGTAAGCGTGAGAAATGCGGTGGTATGATTTTTTGTATCGGGAAAAAGGTAAGTCTTGCCGCCATCGTAAAAGTTTACACCAAAGCCCAGTTTGAAATAACTCTGCAACCACACGCCTGCTTCAATGCCCACCTGCCAGCCCGAAATACTTTGGTAAGTCCACTGCCCTGCCCAATTAAATTTGTAATCGTTGGCTACGGTTACTAAAAAATCAACGTTGTAAGGAATGTTGGCGCGTTTGCGCGCGCTGTAAGGCCCCACGCGGAAACCAACTCCAATAACTTCCTTTCTGAAATTATCGCTCGTGGTAAAATTCTTTTGCACTACGGCATCATCTTCGGTGCGCGTAAATTTATGCGACTGCATACTGATGTTATACTTCAGCAAAACTTT
>CANJRM010000174.1 GCA_947476645.1 Bacteroidota bacterium | reverse complement strand
TATTGTTTTTCGGTAAAACCAAGACGCTGTAAAGTTTCTTCGCCCAAACTCCAAACGTTGAAGGCAAACGTAATGTCGAATGCAGCCACCAAACCTCCTTCAATTTTTTCAATGTCAGAAGAATTAAATCCTTTTGCCTTTAATGAATCTGCATTGATATGCGGGCAACCGGTAAGCGTTCCGTTTCCTTTCGCATATTTTACGATGGCATCAATTTCTGAAGCAGAGTAACCTAAGTTTTCCAAAGCAGCAGGCACACACTCGTTTACAATTTTGAAATAACCGCCACCCGAGAGTTTTTTGAATTTCACCAAAGCGAAATCAGGTTCAACACCGGTTGTATCGCAATCCATCAGCAATCCGATTGTTCCGGTTGGCGCAATTACGGTTGACTGCGCGTTGCGGTAACCGAATTTTTCGCCCAGTTGCAATGCTTCATCCCATGCAGTAGTTGCTGCCTTCAATAAATAATCAGGGCAGAACTTAGGGTCAATGCCTTGTGGCTTAATTTCAATTCCTTCGTAAGCAGTTGTATCTGCATTGTATGCCGCCAAACGGTGATTACGCATAACCTTCAGCATGTGTTTTTTATTTCTCTCATAGGCAGGGAACGCACCAAGCGTTGCCGCCATTTCAGCAGAAGTTTTGTAAGCTACCCCGGTCATGATAGCGGTGATTGCTCCGCCAATGGCGCGTGCTTTGTCGCTGTCGTAAGGAATTCCGCTTACCATTAATACCGAACCAAGGTTTGCATAACCTAAACCAAGGGTGCGGAATTCATAAGAAAGCTGTGCAACTTCTTTTGAAGGGAACTGCGCCATCAATACAGAAATTTCTAACACGGTTGTCCAAACGCGGCTCATGTGTTCGAAACCTTCCACATTAAACGCAAGCGTTTTATCGTTGAAGAATTTGCGAAGATTGAACGAAGCTAAGTTACAAGCTGTGTTATCTAAGAACATATACTCGCTGCACGGATTCGATGCGCGGATTGGTCCGTCTTCAGGACAAGTATGCCATTCATTAATGGTAGTATCGTACTGAACACCCGGGTCAGCACAACGCCAAGCGGCCATTGCAATTTTATCCCAAAGTTCATTCGAAGGAATTGATTTCATCACCTTCCCGTTGCTGCGACCGAGCAAGTTCCAGTTTTCGCCTTTTTCTAATGTATGGAAGAAAGAATTCGGGATACGAACCGAGTTGTTAGAGTTTTGTCCGGCAACGGTTTTGTAAGCTTCGCCTTCGTAGTGCGAATCGTAACCGGCAGCAATCAAGGCTGCAACTTTATCTTCTTCTTTGCTTTTCCAGTCAATAAAGTCAACAATTTCCGGATGGTCTAAATCAAGACAAACCATTTTAGCCGCACGTCTTGTAGTTCCGCCAGATTTAATTGCACCGGCAGCAGCATCACCTATTTTCAGGAAGCTCATCAAACCCGAAGAAGTTCCTCCGCCTGAAAGTTTTTCGCCTTCGCCACGAATATTGCTGAAGTTAGTTCCAACGCCTGAGCCATATTTAAAGATACGCGCTTCGCGGGTCCACAAATCCATAATTCCTCCGCTGTTCACTAAATCATCATCAACAGATAAAATGAAACAAGCATGCGGCTGCGGTCTTTCGTAAGCCGAAGTAGATTGCTCCAACACACCGGTATCAGGATTTACAAAATAGTGACCTTGCGGTTTACCGGTAATTCCATACGCGGTATACAAACCGGTGTTGAACCACTGCGGAGAATTCGGAGCCGCCATTTGGTCGAGCAACGAAAAAACCAACTCATCATAGAATATAGTAGCATCTTTTGCAGAAGCGAAATAGCCGTAGCGCTCGCCCCAGCTTTTCCAGCAATCTGCCAAGCGGTGAACCACTTGTTTAGCCGAACGCTCGCCACCCAATGAACCATCCGGTTGCGGCACTCCGGCTTTACGGAAATATTTTTGCGCGAGAATGTCAGTGGCAACCTGACTCCATCCTTTCGGCACTTCCACGTTGTGCATCTCGAACACCGCATCGCCCTTCGGGTTACGGATTACGCTCGAGCGCAAATCATACTCAAATAAATCGAACGCTGACTTTTCCTCTTGGGTATAGAGGCGGTCAAACTTCAATCCTTTTTTTTCGTTCTTTCTTGCCATAATGTTTTATTGTAGAGATTTTGAAATCGTGCAGGGGTTTTACCTAAAACGTAGACGAATATATTTTTCAGAACTTTTGAAAACCATCCCATTTTTCCACACGGTTTGTGCAAACAGGTTTGGGATGTTTTGAAACGCTGTGTGGGCTTGATTTCCCTGTGTGGAAAAAGATTTGCGGAAAAAAATTTGGAAATAATTTGGGCGTTTCGGGTAAAAATTTTGTATGGTTTTTTGGGCGGGAGAATCAGGCTTTTACTGCCTTTACAATCTATCGTTGTATTATTGTGGTGATGCTTTATACCAAACTGAAATCTTCCAGCAAACAACTCGCTATCCTCATCGACCCCGATAAGCACAGCCAGGAAAGTTTAACGCAATTGGTTGACTTAGCCGAAAACGCTCGCACCGATTTCTTTTTTGTTGGTGGGAGCTTGCTGCTCGAAGACCGATTTGAAAAAACAATCTCTTATATAAAGGAGCATTCCAAAATTCCTGTCATCATTTTCCCCGGCAATAATTATCAGATAAGCGCAAAGGCAGATGCCATTTTGTTTCTGAGTTTGATTTCGGGCAGAAACCCTGAATACCTCATCGGACAACAGGTGATTGCCGCACCTCTTATTAAAGAAGCGAAGATCGAAACCATTTCTACAGGTTACTTATTAATAGATGGCGGAAGAGTTTCTACTACATCATATATCACGCAAACCGTTCCCATTCCAAACGACAAACCCGACATTGCCGTGGCAACCGCATTGGCTGGCGAAATGCTCGGCATGAAATTGATTTATTTAGAAGCGGGAAGCGGAGCCGTAAATTCCGTTAGCGCAGAAATGATTAAAGCAGTGAAGAAAAATATTTCCATTCCCCTGATTGTTGGCGGGGGAATTCGCTCAGCCGAACAAGCCGAAGAAATCTGTAAAGCGGGAGCAGATATTATAGTAGTAGGAAATGTTTTGGAAAAAAAACCCGGGCTGTTGATGGAAATTTCTTTGGCTGTTCATTCAACTAATAAAGTAAGCGGATGAAAGGAGTTGTTGTAAAATCTACCGGCAGTTGGTATGAAGTGAAAGTGGAGAATGGCGATGTTCTCAAAGTTCGCCTGAAAGGAATTTTTCGTTTAGATGAAACCAAGGACACTAACCCAATTGCGGTAGGCGATAGGGTTTCTGTGAGCACAGAAGATGCTGACAACAGTTGGGTAATAAATGAAATTGAAGAGCGCGAAAACTATATCGTTCGCTCATCGCCCAAGCATAAAGGTGCGCGCCAAATTCTTGCCGCTAACATTGACCAGGCGCTGTTGATTGTAACTATGGGCAACCCGCGAACCTCCACAGGTTTTATTGATAGGTTTCTTCTTACAGCAGAAGCCTATCACATTCCCACTGTCATCATTTTTAATAAGCAAGATTTGCTGGATGAGAAAGGAAAAAAGAAACAGGATTTTGTTTCGAAAATTTATGAAAGCATCGGCTACAAAACGCTTTTTGTTTCTGCTTTGCAGAACGAACATATAGACGAAGTGAAAGCGTTAATGAAAAATAAAACATCGCTCATTGCCGGACATTCAGGAGTTGGTAAATCAACTTTGATGAATGCTGTTCAACCGCATTTGCATTTAAGAACGGAAAAGATTTCCCGCATCACAGGCAAAGGAATGCACACCACCACCTTTGCCGAAATGCACGAACTCAATTTTGGAGGCAGTGTGATTGACACCCCCGGCATCCGCGAGTTTGGCATTATGGATTTTAAGCCCGAGGAGATTTCGCACTACTATATAGAGATGCGTGAAGTGCTAAACAATTGCAAATTCAATAATTGCTTGCATGAGCATGAACCCGACTGTGCGGTTAAGCAGGCATATCAGGATGGGAAAATTTCGGAAGAACGGTTTTCGAATTATCTAAACATTATGTTGGAGTATAAATCCAACTATAAGCACTGGGAATAAGCTTTTACAATCCCGCATCCACTTTTTTCTTTGTTGCGCGTTCGCGGTAAGAGCCGCCTGTGTTGGCGAGTTCATCTAAAAGTTTTTTGGCTTCCTCCTTCTTTCCTTTTTGCAAAAGAATATTGGCTTTATACCATTTGCTTCCTTCTACAAACTTGCTTCCTTCTTTCAGCAATCTGTCAAAATTCTTTTCGCTCTTTTTTGCATTGCCGTTGATGTAATCGCTGATGCCGCCAAAATAAAGCGCATCAGCATTCTTAGGAGTCTCGCGCAAAATTTCATCAAACTGCTGTGACGATTTTTTGTAATCACCACCATTAAAACTGCGCATGGCATCATCTATGGTCACCACACTTGCTTTGTCGAGCTCTTCGGTTTC
>CANJRM010000173.1 GCA_947476645.1 Bacteroidota bacterium | reverse complement strand
GGCTCACCAAAAATGTGTATGAAGTGTAAGAAGCCTGGCAACGGTTTGCCGAAGCTTGGAAAAATGCAAAAGCAGTTGAAAGACAAAATGGACAAGATGGGAGAGATGATGAAAAAGCCCGGGGAAAAGGGGGAGAAACCATCGAAGGGACAGCAGGGTAGTATGAGCAAAGAGTTTGCAGAGATGGCGCAAATGCAATCACAAATTCGTAGAGAGTTAGAGCGCATCAATCAGCAGGAAAATAAAGATGGAAAAAATCCTCTCGGTAATTTGGGCGATGCTATTAAACAGATGGAGCAGAATGAAAAGGATTTAGTGAACAAGCAACTTACGAGCGAAATGCTGAGACGTCAACAAGATATTATGAGCAAATTGCTTGAAGCAGAAAACGCACAACGTCAGCGCGAGAAGCAGCAGGAAAGAGAAAGCAATACTGCGAGAGAATTACCGCGCAAACTGCCGCCATCGCTCGAAGAATATTTGAAAGCAAAACAAACTGAAGTTGATTTGTATAAAACGGTTCCTCCTTCTTTAAAGCCGTATTACAAAACGCTCGCTGAAAAATATTTCAGAAATATTACGGTGAGCCCGTAGAATCAATAAGAAATTATAACCCGCTACATTTTTGCAAACAGTTTTTTGCAATGCTCCGCTGTTCATCACTTACACCCGGCATTACAGCAACATCTTTCAAATATTTGAGTGAAGAAGTGCAATCGTTTTTTCTAAAATAAAGAAGCCCGAGATTGAACATTACGAAAGGAGTTCCGGGTTGTAGCTTTTCCGCTTTATTAAAATATGTAAGTGCCCGCTCTAAATATTGTGGTGACTCGCTATTGTTTTGATTGATGTAAAACGAACAACACTCACCTGCATAGATACAGGCATTGCGATTGTTGTGGTCGCGTTGCAAACAATTTTCGAAGGCTTCCAACGCTTTTGAATAATTCTTCTGCTCAAAAAATGATGCGCCTAATCCAAGATAAGTATCTGCAAAACCATTTTTCTCCTTCAACGATTGATGAAAATAATTCTGTGCAGTAATCAAAAATTGATTCTTCGAATTTGCATCGGCACTTCCCATTGCTCTGTGAAAATAAAGTTCACCAAACATCTCATTGGTTTTGTAACTCTCTATAGGATGCGCGGCAGAGCGTTTCAAAAATTCTTCGGCAGCATCCAATTGGTTTACGCTCACGCTATAACTTGAACCAATGAGATTGTAGTCAACCGAAGAATAATCGAAAGCCGAATAAAAAGGATTCAAAATTTTGTTGACTGCGCTTGCTACAAGTGAAGCGGCAATTGGTTTTGAAGGAGTGAAATTCATAACCGATGAATCGGCAGCAGAATTCTTTTTTACATAAACCATAGCCACAGGATCGGCAAAAGCAAGTTTGTAATTGCTTTCGTTGTAGAGATAGTTGTGAATCGGATTGTTCGGGCGATACAGAATCACATAATCGAAATGATACAATGCATCTAATCGTTCAAATGAATCTGGGATTGCAGTTGCGGAAAAAAATGTTCCGAAAAAGTCGGAAGGAAAAACGTCTAAGTCGCGGAGGTCAATAAAAGTTTTGAAATCGGGTTGCAACTTCCACATTAGATAAGAAGAAGTGAGATAGTCGCTGAAACACTTGCCGTGAATTTTATTTTGCAAAACAAAATCAGCAGCTCCGCTGGCATTTAAAGTAGAGAGAACCTCCAATCCAAATCTATCTCGGCTATCTGTCCATTTGTAATATTTGTTTGAAACGATAGAGAGATACAAGACGATAGATAATAGACTTGAGACAATAGACAATACAAGAGACTGTTTTTTGACTGATGAAATTTTGTTCAACAACGAATCAATTCCGAAAACAAGCAACGGAAAGAAAACCAAAACCAGAAAAACAATATTGCGATAAGCCGTTGCTGCCAAATAGAAAAACGCAACCAACGCAATCAAATATCCCAAACCAAATTGTTCAACAAATAGTTTGAAGCGATTCGATTTTGTTTTCAGAGTTTTGAAATACAGAAATACACCCAAAGCACCAATCACCAATGCCCCAATTTCGCAATACACATTCCACACCCAATAACTCGGAGAGCGGAAATCGAATAACTCTTGCGTAAATTTATTATCATAAACCTGTTCCAGAATGGCAAGCGGTTGTGTAATCAATTTTGTCCCGTTTGGGTTTACAACCAGCGATAGAAGTTGCAGAGGAAGCAGAATGGAAACTGCTTTTGGAATTTCATTAACAGTGAAGGCAATTTTTTTCTTCGATAAGAATTGCTCCAACCAAGCTCCGACAAAAAATATTCCGGTGATAACAATTCCTGTTCCGTAGGCTTCATGAAGATTTGTCCAAAGAATTTGAAGAGGAATCAACCAAAAGATTTTGTTCGAAGGTTCTTTTCTGTGCCGTAGATGAAAAAACAAAAGCACTACAACGAACAAATGGCTGAACATTTCGGGACGACCAATTATTCGATATTCAATAGCAACAAGCGATAGAATGAGCGCAATGGTTAGAGATAGAGTTGATTTTGTCTTTGCAATCTTTATAAGAAAAAAAACAAGCAGGCAGGAAACAATTGCCTGAATAATAAAAACGCTTTCAGGTCCTGAGAACTTTGTAAAAAGTGCAAACAAAACTTCGCTTCCCCACTTTATGTTTATCCATTCTTTGCCCGCAAATGTGTAACTGAAAATATCGTGTTTAGGAATTTCGTGATGTTCGAGAATCCATTCACCGGTTCGTATCTGCCACCACAAATCGGGCTCACGAAAACTTTTTATGCTAAAAGCGACAGCAATGAGGAAGATTAAAAGAAGGGGAAGTTTGTCAAGATATTTTTTCAATTGAAAAAAGTTTCACCGCGAATAGAAAAAAAATCTCTGTTGAAATGTATATCGAATTCCCCTGTTATCTGTCGTTTCGGGACACGCGAATAGGAATTTACAGCTTTATCATATTGACCTCATCAACATAATCTTTCCTCAACGGCCATCCTTCCCAATCATCCGTCAAAAACAATCTTCTCAAATCAGGATGATTCAGAAATATTATTCCGAACAAATCGTATGCTTCGCGCTCATTCAGTTCGGCTGTCTTCCAAATGTTGCAAACCGTTTCAATCTCCGGCTTCGCGCGGTCGCACTTTGCTTTTACTACTACAATATGTCCGTGCTTAATCGAGCGCAAATGATACACCACCGTTAAATGCGTTTTCCAATCTACACCGGTCACCGAAAACAGAAAATCAAAATCAAGTTCAGCATTACTGCGCAGTTGCTGCGCCAGCGGAAGCCACTCGTTTGCTTCGATAGAAACATTCAGCCACTCGCCCGTTTCATCAAAAACAGCAGTAGGATTAAGTTCGGTAAGTTTTGTTTTGAGTTCTTCTTTCGTCATCAGGGTTTTTTCACTTCCTCTAAATAGATTTTCTCTCTCGTTCCTCCTGCTTTTATTTTTTCCTGCAAAGTCAGCAGCGCATGTATCAACGCCTCCGGTCGTGGCGGACAACCCGGAATGTAAACATCCACAGGTATAATATGGTCGGCACCTTTTACCACGCTATATGTATTATAGAAAAACGGTCCGCCCGAAATTGAACATGCACCCATTGCCACCACATACTTCGGGTCGGGCATTTGGTCGTAAAGGCGTTTAAGCACGGGCGCCATTTTGTTGACGATAGTGCCCGCAATAATTATCACATCGGCTTGTCGCGGAGTAGCACGCGCTACTTCAAAACCAAAACGGCTCCAGTCATATTTCGCACCTGCTGCACTCATCATTTCAATAGCACAGCAACTTGTTCCGAAAACCAAAGGCCACAAAGAATTAGAACGCGCCCAGTTCAGCACATCATCAAACTTAGAAACCAAAATTCCTCCACCCGGTGCAGGATGGACACTGCCGGGAAACGGAGTAATAGTTTGATTTGGATTATCTACTGCCATTTGAGTGCTCCTTTTTTATGCGCATAAAGAAATCCGAGAAACAGAATGAAAAGGAAAATCACAATCTCTACCAGCGCCACAACTCCAACACTCTTCACCACCACCGCCCAAGGATAAAGGAACACCAACTCCACATCAAAAATCAAAAATATAAGTGCGAAGAGATAGTAGCCCACATTAAACTGAATCCAACTTTGCCCTACGGTTTCTACTCCGCATTCGTATGGTTCGCCTTTCTGAGAATTTTTTGAACCGGGAGTAATTGCATTCGAAAGCAACAGCGCGCCACCGGCAAAAGCCAATCCGCAAATAATTAAAAGTATAAGTGACGCTGCGCCCATTTTCTGTTTTTGCTAACGAACAAGTATCAGAAATCAATCTTATTTCTTCAATACTAAACAAAGAAATCTTATTCACAATACTGTTTCGAAAAGTTTCGTTTGTATTGTCAACCAAAATGATTTCTTTCGACTCCGTTTTCAAAAACTAAAAAACTAAAAATCAATTTCTATGG
>CANJRM010000172.1 GCA_947476645.1 Bacteroidota bacterium | reverse complement strand
GTTCACACACACGCTGCAAAGGCGGGTGCGGTTGGAAGATTGGCAGCAGCACATAGCGGAGTTCCCATCATTGTTCACACGTTTCACGGACATGTTTTCCATTCCTATTTCGGAAAAACAAAAACAAGATTGTTTCTTGAAATTGAACGTTACTTAGCCAAACGTACCACAGGAATTGTAACGCTAAGCGAAATTCAGAAAACAGAATTGGTAGAGGAATTTAAAATAGGCCCTGCCGAAAAATTTGAAATTATTCCGCTCGGTTTTGATTTAGACCGCTTTGCTTTCAATACTGAAGAAAAAAGGAAAAATTTTAGAACTGAATACAATATTGATGACGATGAAATCGTAATTGGTATAGTCGGACGTTTGGTTCCAATAAAAAACCACACACTGTTTTTAAAAGCGTTAAAAATTGTTTCTGACAGAACTACAAAAAAGATAAGAGCATTCATTATTGGCGATGGCGAAGAGCGAAACATGATTGAACAAACCGCCACTGTGCTTGGTTTAAAATTCAACAACAATAATCTACGAGAGAAAAATATTTTGACTTTCACCAGTTGGATAAAAGATATTGATGTGTCCAACGCAGGCATGGATATTATTGCACTCACCTCTTATAACGAAGGCACTCCTGTTAGCTTAATTGAAGCGCAGGCTTCCTCTAAGCCCATTGTAACTACGAATGTTGGCGGCATTGAAAATATAGTTTCGAAAAATGAAACGGCTTTGCTTTCTATAAGCGGTGATGAAATTCAGTTTGCCAAAAATTTATTGCTGTTAGTAGAGGATAACAATCTTCGGCAAAAACTTTCCTCTTCAAGTCGCCAAATGGTCATCAACAGGTTCAGTTACCAGCGATTGTGTACTGATATGGCTTCATTCTACCACCGCCTCTTGCAAAACTCAATGCATGGCTAAACTCAAACGGCTTGTTTTTTTTCATAGGTTTGTGTCACTTAGTTATTCATGAAACAACTTTTACGATTTCTATCTTTTACAGTGCTTCTTTTTTTGATTCCCGGATGCAAAACACTTAGCCCCAGTCGCATGTTTCAGCAAAAGGATTACCAATACTTTCAGCTAGCACAGAAAAAATTAGAACAATATACTATTCAGCCAGGCGATGAGATAACAATTCAGGTTTACTCACGAGATGGATTTAAACTGGTAGATGTTGTAGGTTCACTTACCAATACTAGTTCCACGATGGGAAATAACGGTACGACTATGTATTTGGTGGATAACGAAGGATTTGCAAAAATTCCAATACTCGGACAGTTTTATGTAAAAGGATACTCAGAAACAGAACTAGAAAAAGTTTTGGCCGAACGATATGCAGGTTTGTTTGTTGACCCTTATGTAATTATTCGGGTGAATAACAGACGAGCTATAGTTTTTAAAACCGAAGGAGCGCAAGTGGTAAAGTTGAACAACTCTCCCACTAATCTTATTGAAGTATTAGCGCAAGCAGGAGGGGTAGATATTTATGGCAAAGCCTACAGCATAAAAATTATTCGTGGCGATTTGAAGAATCCGGAGGTGCACTTGATAGATTTATCAACCATTGAGGGCATGCGCAAAGCAGATTTGCTTATTGAAAACAATGATATTATTTACGTTGAAAGTAAAACCAACTATCCTCGTGAATTGCTGAAAGACATTACCCCTGTAGTAGCCTTAATAACTTCATTATCCACTTTAATATTTTTAGCGCTTAAGTTTGGAAAATAATAACACCGAGGAAGAAAATTCGCAGCAATCATCTTTCAATCCGGTAGATGATTTCAATCTGGGGCTGTTCATCTACATCGTCAACAAATCGGTGGTGTGGTTAGTTTTCATTGTTATTATTTGTGTCACTCTGTCGATTATTTATTTGCGTTATGCACCACGCATTTTCGAATCGTCAACTACGCTAATGCTCAAGACGGAAAAAACAACACAAATTCTCGGTGTGCAGAATATAGTTGTAGAGCAGGATGAAACAGAAATAAGCCGCGAAATGCGGTTGCTCAAATCAAAACTTTTGATTGAACGTACGATCAGTCATCTTCCTTTACAAGTAGGATATTATAAGGAAGGAAAAACAAAGTTCATTTTCACTGAATTATATACCTCCTCTCCGTTTGATGTTGTGGGCAGCATGAAAGATAAGGGTATTCTTAACACACCTATCTATGTAAAAATTATCAGCCAACAGAAAATCTATATTGGGTTTTCATACAATGGTAAAGAGTTTGAGTACACCAAGGATACAGGTAAAATTATAAACAACCCTTATTTCAGCGCTTCCATCCATTTGCGTAGAAATGTTACAGAAGAAGACTATTCAGGTATTTACTATTTTAAGTTCCAAGATAAAACAGACCTAATAGAGGAGATAGCCAATAAACTCGAAGTCCTTCCCATTGATCCTAAGACAAAAACTATTGGCCTAGTTTATAAAGACAGAAATCCAGTTCGCGCTCATGATGTAGTATCATCTGTAGCTAAAGAATTTATTAGCTATGATATAGAAAGGAAAAAGGAAAGTATTCTTAATATTCTTGATTTCATACAAAACCAAATTGACACATTTGGTTTTGCATACGACAAATATCAGGATTCAGTCTCTACACTTCGAATTGCAGATGGATATATTGATAAGGGCAACGATTATCTGAATGAACTTTCAGACCGGTTGGTTGAATACGAACAAAAATTTCGCGATTATGAGTATGATATTACGTTGCTGCAAACTTTTAAAGTTTTGCTCGCCACTAATAAAGAATATGCTAACCTCCCCAGCTTAAAATTCAAAATCGCTTCTCAGGAATTTACGGATGCCATAACAACTATTAATACTTTGCAGCAAAACAGAAACAATATGCTGTTAGATGCTACACCGCAGCATCCTAACGTGCGGATGGTTGACAGACAGATCGAAGATTCAAAAATAAAATTGAATAAAGATGTTGACAACGCATTAAACGGGTTAAAAACTAGTCTTGATTTATTGAAGAAGGAATACCGGAAATACATGGATGAAATTTTGCGTATCCCTGGACTTCAAAACAAATTTGCTCGACTTGATAAAATGGCTGATGTTAAAAATGATTTTATACTTAGCCTGTACGAGCAACTTTCAAATTACTTAATTGCAAGTGCCGGTATCGTGTCTGATTATGTAATTTTAGAGAAAGCTAACCTGCCCCAAACACCGGTTTCGCCTAAAGAAACATTTGTAAAAATTGCTGGGTTCGCAGTGGGACTTTTATTAGGTCTTGTTCTTATTGTAGTCAGGTATTTACTTCACAACACCATTATTTCCATTGAAGATGTAGAACGGAAAACAAGGGCTCCGCTTCTGGGTGTTATTCCGCGTCACAAGGAAGAGATGTTACGTTCACAAATTGTAGTTACTCAGGATCCCAAAGCAACTATCACCGAAGCATTTAGAGCGGTGCGGGCTAATCTTCAGTTTATTTCCAGCACACCCGGCTCTAAAGTTGTGTCTACTACTTCTACAATTCCCGGAGAAGGAAAAACATTTGTGTCTTTGAACATTGCCGCCATCCTGAGTTTGCTGAACAAGAAAGTTATCATTCTTGACTTTGACATGCGTAAACCAAGATTGGATAAAATTTTTGAAGTAGACAGTCACCGTGGAGTTAGTACTATTTTGAGCGGACAAACTTCCATAGCAGACTGTATTATGGAATCAGGAATTCCGAACCTACATTTCATTACATCAGGACCGGTTCCGCCAAATCCATCTGAACTAATTCTGCTTCCTAAATTGAAGGAGATGGTGAAAGAACTTAAGGAAACTTACGACTACATTGTGATTGATACACCACCTATCGGGTTGGTAACAGACGCCTTGGAAATTTTAAAACTTTCTGACTATCCTATTTATATTCTTCGCGCTGCTTATTCTAACCGAAACTTCGTGTATGGTATCAACCGAATTATGACGGAAAGCAAAATCAAAAACCTATCTACTGTAATTAATGATTACGGAAGAGGTGCATCAGGTTATGGTTATAGTTATGGCTATAATTACGGATACGGATACGGATATGGTTACGGCTATGGATATGGTTACGGCTATTACGGCAAAAAATACGGTGAAGGTTATTACACTACTGAAAGCAAACAGAAAACTTCTTGGTTGAAAAAGTTGTTCGAATAAAATTTCGTAGGTTATGATTATGGACAATCAATACATGATTGCATTTCTGGCTTCGTTCTTATTGATAAGTGCGCTGTTTTCCTTTCTTATTAATTGGTTGTTTCTAAAGTTTTCGTTCAATCTTGGCGCACGCGACAAAAACGATATCACTCAACAAGTACGTTGGGCAAGCAACGTGAAACCGGCTATTGGCGGCATTTCATTTTTTATAGTGTTTTTGGTTTCCATTTCTGTTATCGGCACGTTGCCGCGTGAATCGAGTTCTATGCTCGACAAACATCTCATAGGCATTATTGCTTCTTCATGTCTTGGTTTCATTCTTGGGTTGGCTGATGATGCTTACAACACAAATCC
>CANJRM010000171.1 GCA_947476645.1 Bacteroidota bacterium | reverse complement strand
TGCTGAAAGTTATTTAGCAGAAGAAGGAAAATTTTTTTCGATTTAGTTGCTGCTTACAACAAATACTCCTTCAAATACGGCTCATACAATTTTTCTTGGCGAAGAATTTCTGCCTGTCCTTTTAACCCTTCAAGCGTTTGTTCCAAACCGCGCAACTCCACAGAACCACTACTGAACTTCGACAAAAACTGAATTAAAGCATTAGGCTTTTTTACACGCAGCTTAGTAGTGTAGTAACCATAAACAATTCGCTGCAAACTATAAGGCAACGGCTGAATAACACGAAACAGAAAATTTGAAAATCGTTTGTAAGTAAAAAGCTGATTCGCATTGAGCGAAGGATTTATTTTTTCGGAAGTGAACGCAAACTTCTCTTTCACGCCCAATCTTTCTTCAATGAGTGAAGTGAACGCCAAAGGATTTTGCCGAAGCATTTCGTAAGGCAACACAGTAACATTTTCTTCGCCAAAAACGTCTCTGTATTTTGTAATCGTGCTGCTGTAGTTCAACACCGAATTAAAAAACGGACCGAAGTTTTTCAGCAGCACATCAAAATCAAGAACACCACCCACCGATAAATATTCGGCATAGAACGATTGAAAGAAAGAAGTGTATCCCCGGGTTACAATCAGAATTTTTGCATGCGGATATAATCCATACAGCGTTGCCACAATTTTTTTCTGATACGCTTCCACATCGTAAAGTTTCGTATTCTTCAAACCAACAATATCGGGCTCACCTTGCCATGCACTTAAATGTTCTGCGCTCAAAACAAAATACTCGTGTAACAGTTCTGCGCTTTCTGCATACTTCGATAAATCGGTAGAATGATAAAATCCTGCCACAGCATTTGCTTGATAAAACATAGCAGGATGCTTTGCAAACCAATGTTGCAAATACGTTGAGCCCGCCTTAGGAAAACCAATATGAATTAACACTGCTGCCATTGCTCAAACCTACATGAATTTGTAAAGAAGCAAAATGTGGAATGAGAAACATTTCGGTTGAGAATATCTAGTGTCACATTTTCCCAAAACTTTTTCGAAGTTTGCGCCATGAGTAAAATCAAATTCATTATTGAGGCATCGGTTGAAGTGAAGAACAAAATTTTAGCAGATGAGCTTTTTATCAAGCGTATTGAAGAAGTTTCGAAACTTATTGCCAATGCTTTTGAAAACGGTCACCGACTTTATTTATGCGGCAACGGTGGCAGTGCGGCTGATGCACAGCATCTAGCAGCAGAATTTACCGGTAGATTTTACAGCGACCGCGAACCGCTTCCCGCTGAAGCATTGCATGTAAACACTTCGTTTCTTACTGCTGTAGCAAACGATTACAGTTACGACCAGATTTACGAACGCGCCATAAAAGCTTATGGAAGAAAAGGCGATGTGCTGATAGGCATTTCTACGAGTGGCAATTCGAAAAATATTTTACTCGCGCAAAAAGAAGCTAAGGAAAGAGGCATGTATGTAATTTCATTTACCGGAGAAGCAGGAGGAAAAATGAAAGACGTCTGCGACTATCTTTTCAATGTGCCGAGTAACGATACGCCTCGCATACAGGAAAGCCATATTCTTATCGGCCACATCATTTGTCAGTTGGTGGAAGAACAACTTTTTTCAACAGGAAAATAATTTCACTTGCCTTTTCAATCATCAATCATCAATCATCAATCATCAATTCCTTGCATTGTCCTTGCTGGTGGCTTAGGCACTCGCCTTCGCGGAGTGATAAATGATTTGCCGAAACCAATGGCAATGATTAACGGCAAACCTTTTCTGCATTACGTTTTGCTTTACCTCACTCAGCAAAAAATAAAAAAGGCGATTCTCTCTGTTGGCTACAAAGCCAATGTGATTGAAGCTTGTTTCGGTGATAAATATCTGGATGTAGAAATCGCTTACAGCAGAGAAGAAGAACCACTTGGCACTGGTGGCGGGATTAAAAAGGCTTTTGAATTGGTCAATGACTCGGCATTCGTGTTGAATGGTGATACATTTTTTGACATTGATTTAAACTCGTTGCGCGAGTTTCATTTACAAAACGAAGCCGATATTTCTCTTGCCTTAAAGCCAATGAAAAATTTCGACCGCTATGGAACTGTTCGCCTTCAGGAAAACAGAATCGTAAATTTCGAAGAGAAGAAATTTTTAACCGAAGGAATCATCAACGGTGGAGTTTATTTCTTCAGTAAAAACGTTTTCGAAAATATTGGTGAAGAAAAATTCTCTTTCGAAAAAGAGGTGCTAGAGAAATCTGTTTCGAAAAATAAACTCTGCGGAAAAGTTTACGATGGCTACTTCATTGATATCGGCATTCCTGAAGATTATGCCAAGGCACAGGACGATTTTAAAAACCTTTTTGAATGAAAGTGAACGAACTTCCCATTGATAAAACATGGACACTCTTCCTCGACCGCGATGGAGTTATCAATCTTCATTACCCGAACGACTATGTGAAAAAATGGAGTGAATTTTATTTTCTGGAAGGAGTAATGGATGCGCTGAAAAATCTATCTACTGTTTTTAAACGAATCATAGTGGTAACCAATCAGCAGGGAGTTGGCAAGAAATTGATGACACACGAAGACCTGCAAACTATTCATGATGGCATGTTGAAAGAAGTGCGCAAATACGGTGGGCGCATTCACGCTATTTATGCCGCAACAGATTTAGTAGCAAACGATATTCATAAACTGCGCAAGCCAAACACGGGCATGGCACTTAAAGCACAGAAAGATTTTGTAGAAATTGATTTTGCAAAATCAATTATGGTTGGTGATACAGGAAGCGATATGCGATTCGGAAAAAATGCGGGCATGTTCACCGTGTTTGTAGGTGACGATTCAAAAATTAAGGAAGAAGAAAAATACTTGGTTGACTTTTATTTCGATTCTCTTTCTGCATTTGCGGGTTCGCTAATCCGCTAGCTAGCGGCAAATTTTTACAAAAATATGGTACAGTATAACAAGGTAAATATTAGATCACTTGGCATGCTAATAAATGTGATTTTGACTATTGCCTTGACCGTAATCCTTTATTGGGTTTCCCTTCACACGAAAATTGCATTCTTCTTAATCTTTTGTTTACCCTGGACGATTTTTGTTTGCTTAGCTCTATTATATTCCCTTACCTCTAAAGTGATTCTTACACAGAACGAAATAATAGTGAAAACGCCATTCACAACTAGAACGTTGAAATATTCAGAAATTAAGACAATTGGAACAATAACAACTTCAAGAGGGTATCCAGTGAAATCTATTTATTTATCCAAAAAACCGAATGATATGGTTCATATGGATTTTCATTACAACCAAGAGTTATACGACATTCTTGAAAAACAAATAAAAAACCAACCACTAACATAGTGCTAAATGAAATGGCGCGGAAGTAGTGTGGGTTATGTTTCTCTTTGCTATTTCAGTTTATTTTTTGCGAGCGGGTAGAGTATTTTAATGCGTCACTTCATTACCGGTCAAACATTACCTGCCACTATATTCTTTCAATCCTTCCTCCAAACATTTTATCGCGGCTTTTAAATCATCAACATTCAACACGTATGCAATGCGCACCTGATTTTTGCCTGATGAAGTTGTAGAATAAAATCCCGAAGCGGGAGCCATCATTACCGTAGCGTTTTCGTAAGAAAAATTTTCGAGCATCCATTGGCAAAATTCATCGGTATCTTTTACAGGCAGTGAAGCCACCGCATAAAAAGCTCCTCCTGGATTTGGACAAAACACTCCCGGAATTTTGTTTAATCCTTCAATCAAAACATCTCTGCGTTTTTGATATTCAGCAACAATGCCGTTGTAATAATCTGCCCCGAGGTCGAATAAATTTTCTCCTGCAATTTGTCCGAGTGAATTAGGTGACAATCTCGCTTGCCCGAATTTTAAAGCCGATGCCAGCACTTCTTTGTTGCGCGTTACGATTGCGCCAATTCGTGCACCACAAGCCGAAAATCTTTTTGAAATAGAGTCAAACACAATCACATGCTCACTCATTCCTTCCAGGTTCAATGCGCTGAAAAAAGTTTTACCACCGTACAAAAACTCACGATACACTTCATCCACAAACAAAAACAAATCGTGCTTCAAACAAATTTCGCGAAGCACGAGCAATTCTTCTTTGCTATATAAATACCCGGTAGGATTATTCGGATTGCAGATGAGAATAGCTTTTGTTTTTGCGGTAATTGCCTTTTCAAAATCTTCAATAGGAGGAAGCGCAAAACCATTTTCAATGGAAGTAGGAATCGGCTTCACTTTAATTTTCCCGACCGTAGCAAAGCCAATGTAGTTCGCATACATCGGTTCGGGAATAATGATTTCATCGTTTTCATCCAAGCAACTTAACATACCAAACGAAAGTGCTTCACTCGCGCCTTCGGTAATCATAAAGTTTGAAGCATCAACCGCAATGTCGATGTTGTTATAATACTCTGCAAATTTCTTGCGATACGATTCAATACCATTGCTCGGGCAGTATTCCAAAACTTTCGTGTCTAAATTTTTCAGAGTGTCCCAAAACTGTTTAGGTGTTTCTAAATCGGGCTGACCGATATTTAAGTGATAAACCTTTACTCCTTTCTTTTTTGCAGTATCGGCATAAGGCACCAATTTGCGAATAGGCGAAGCGGGCATCAATAAACCTTTCTGGGAAACTTTGGGCATGAATTAAAATTG
>CANJRM010000170.1 GCA_947476645.1 Bacteroidota bacterium | reverse complement strand
TTTCAATTTTTCGTTGGGTGCAAACTGAATTTTTCCGTAACCCGAAAACTGGTTGTAGTCTGAATTAGGTCGCCATCCACCAACGTGTGTGAATTGAAAATATCCATAGTAACTAAACCACTTTATTTTACCTCCAATAGAGTTGAACGAGTTGAACATGCCATAACTTCCTGCTGTTTGCTCAGTAGTAAACTCAAATTTCTTTTCGGGAGCATCGCGAATAATGTAATTGATAACGCCACCAAACTGCGGACCGAATTGCAAACTCGAAGCACCGCGAATGACTTCAATGCGTTGCACTGCTTCAAGGTTCGGTAAGAAATACGCTTCAGGGTAACCGTAAATATCTGCGGTGATATTATAGCCGTTCATGCGCGTATTGGTTTCCATACTTTGTGAAGGATTCAAACCGCGAAAGCCAACACCGTTCGAAGGAAAACCACTTCCCTGTGTTTCGGAAAAAACAGCTCCCGGAATTCTTCCCATCACTTGTCGTGGATTATTCAAGGCAGTATTCGCATCAATACTATCGGTAATAATTACTTCCGTTTTCTTTCCCGAATAAATAATTCCGTTGCTCACTTCGTCTAAATAACCCATACCTTTAACTGCTTTTACGCTCGTGATGATCACTTCCGAAAGGTTGATTTTTTTTAAAACTGCTGTTGAATCTTGCGCTGAAATAAATGAAGTTGCTATAGCTAAATTGAGAAGTATGACAAGGTATATTTTCTTCATTTTTGTTATTTAGATTGATTCTAATTAAAGCAAATGTAGAAAGCGCATCTACTTTACCAAATTAAAATGAAATGATTTTTGTCAGATACAAAACCGCTTTATCTGTTTTGTATGTTCGCAGCCAAATAATATTCCTTGACTTCCGAATCTGCTCACCACTCTTTGTATAAAACTGCTTTTGCGCTTAGCATTTTCAGTATCGTCTATAATATTGGTGAAGGATTTCTCTCTACTTATTTAGGATTCGAAGGTGACACACTCACACTTTTTGGTTTCGGTTTGGATAGTTTTATCGAAGCCATTTCAGCAATAGGAATTGCGCACATGGTTATTCGCATGATGCAAAAACCCGATAGTAATCGTGATGATTTTGAAATAACCGCATTGAAAATTACGGGCTATTCGTTTTATGCTTTGTGTTTTGTGTTAGCCATTATGTGCGTTCAGAAAATAATCTCACATGAAAATCCCACAACCACTTTTTGGGGAATTGTGATTTCATCTATCTCCATTATAATCATGCTCGCAACTATTTATTGGAAAACAGAGCTCGGTAAAAAATTAAATTCATCGGCATTGATTGCCGATGCCAACTGCGCTAAGGTTTGCGTTTATATGAGTGTTGTACTACTTGCTTCAAGTTTGCTTTATCATTTCTTTCATGTTCCTTACATTGATATCGCGGGAACTGTCGGCATTATTTATTTCTCTTTTAGAGAAGGGAAAGAATGTTTCGATAAAGCAAAAGGGATTCATTGCTGTGAGCACGAACATTAATAGAAAAGACCTTATAGGTTTTAAAAACCTATAAGGTCTTTGGAAAATTTATAACTCAAATAATCCCTCAATAGAAAGATAGCGCTCTCCTGTATCGTAATTGAATCCAAGAATTGTTTTTCCCGCAGGAATCTCCGCAAGTTTTTTTGCAATGGCTGCAAGTGTTGCTCCTGAAGAAACCCCACCAAACAGAGCTTCTTCTTTTGCCGCACGAATAGTGTAATCATAAGCTTCTTCTTTTGTAACCTGAATAACTCCATCCAAAATTTTAGTGTCAAGATTGTTTGGAATAAACCCTGCACCAATTCCCTGAATTGGATGCGGAGATGGAGAACCACCACTTATAACCGGAGAAGCGGAAGGCTCCACGGCAAATACTTTTGTGTTCGGAAATTTTTCTTTCAAAATTCTTCCAACGCCTGTGATGTGTCCACCCGTTCCTACTCCTGTAATTAAGTAGTCAACTCCGTTTGGAAAATCTTTTAAAATTTCCTGAGCAGTAGTGCGCACATGCACATCAATGTTTGCAGGATTGTCAAACTGTTGTGGAATCCAACTGTTTGGAGTGACAGACGCCAATTCATTTGCTTTTTCAATAGCGCCTTTCATTCCTTTTTCACGCGGAGTTAATTCAAAACTTGCTCCGTAAGCCTTCATCAATCTTCTTCTTTCCAAACTCATGCTTTCAGGCATTACCAAAATCAGTTTGTAGCCTTTCACAGCGGCTACAATGGCTAATCCAATACCTGTGTTGCCCGAAGTAGGTTCAATAATTACGCTTCCTTTTTTGAGTAAGCCCTTTTGCTCTGCATCTTCAATCATTGATAACGCGATGCGGTCTTTAATGCTTCCACCCGGATTTTGCCTCTCCAGTTTTATCCAGACGTCATGTGTGGTTCCGAATAATTTGTTGATGTGTAAATGTGGTGTATTGCCAATGGTTTCGAGAATGTTGTTTGCTTTCATTTTGTTTATTGGTTTTGTTTTATGCTTAAATTATAAAGTCAATTACTTCGTTCATCTCGCTCTTGTCGCGAATTTTTATATCGCTTTTGTGATACACAACTGAAAGAGGAGCAATGCTGTTTGTGAGCCAAACATTTCCGCCAATTACACTGCTGTGACCAATTGTAGTCTCTCCTCCGAGAATACAACTGCCCGCGTAAATGAGCACATCGTCTTCAATGGTAGGATGGCGCTTTGCTCCTTTTGTTTCTTTGCGAACCGCCAATGCACCAAGTGTAACCCCTTGATAAATTTTTACCCGATTGCCAATGATAGTTGTTTGACCAACCACCACACCAGTGCCGTGGTCAATGAAAAACGGATTACCTATTTGCGCTCCGGGATGAATATCAATTCCGGTTTTGTTGTGTGCGTACTCACTAATAACACGAGGAACAATAGGCACATTCAATTTTGATAACTCGTGTGCTAAACGATAAACCGTAATAGCGTAAAAGCCAGGATAGGCAATAATCACTTCTTCAATTCCTTCTGCTGCGGGGTCGCTTTGAATAAAGAATTCTGCATCTGCAATTAACTTGTTATAGAAAGCAGGAAGTGATGCAAAAAACTTCTCAATGATTTCATCAGATGAAAGAGTGAGTCTATCCGCCAGCGGTTTCAGAATATCTTTTAGATGGCGAGCCAAGCGCTCCTGTGTTTCTTCTGCTACTTCATAACGAAAGGTGAATGTTGATTCAATCGGGAAAATTAAATCAATCAGTTCATCGGTGAACTTGTGAATGAAGGCACGCGATGGAATGGTGCTGAAATCAATTTTTTCGGATGGTTGAACTTGCATGGTTTAAGTTTTTAGAATAAAAAACCCTTCGTGGTTGACGAAGGGTTCAGAAATATTTTTTGAAATCGTTTAATAATTACAAAATGTATTTACAGTCCCTGTAAGGAGAACAACAGCAACACATATTTTGGAAACGTATCATGCGGCTAAAATAGAAATTTCCTTTTACCGCAAAATTATTTCCCAAAATTCACCCTGTAATTATTGTTATCCTTGTTCAACAAACCATTTGAATGACCTATCACTGCTTTGAATTTTTTACGCGCGATGAAGTGGAGCGCGACTGGCTCATTTCCATTTTGAGCGATTTTCATTTTGAAGGTTTCGAAGAAACTTCCGATTCGCTGAAAGGATTTGTGTATACCGATAAAATAACCAATGATAAAGTAGCCGAGATTCTTGCCGACAATGAATTCACGCACATTGAATTTACATCTTCCGCAATTGAACAAAAAAACTGGAACGAAGAATGGGAGAAAAATTTCGAACCAGTTTTGATTGCAGAAAGAGTAGCGATTCGCGCACCCTTTCATCCTTCCACTAGCGCAGAATTCGAAATTATCATAGAGCCGAAAATGAGTTTTGGCACAGGGCATCATGCTACAACGGCAGGAGTTATCGAATTAATGCTTGCTGAAAATTTCGATAACAAAAGCGTGCTTGATTTTGGCAGCGGCACGGGAGTGCTGGCTATTTTTGCTGAAAAACTGAAGGCAAAATCAGTCACTGCTATCGATAATGAAGAGTGGGCTTACCACAATTGCATAGAAAATGCGCAACGCAATAATTGTCAACTCATAAAAAGTGTTCAAGGCGATACGCACTATGTCTTCACCGAAAAATTTGATGTTATTTTAGCCAATATCAACCGCAACGTTATTCTCAGCAACATTCATAAGTGGAAAAGTTTGCTGAGCGAGAAAGGAATATTGCTCGTGAGCGGAATATTATTGAACGATGAAAAAGATGTAGTGGCAGAAGCAGAGAAAAACAATCTATCGCTAAAATCAATTATCAGAAACAACGGCTGGTTAGCCATTTCATTTCAACTTCTTTAAGCAAAAATACTTTCAGCATGAAAAGAATTTCATTCGCTCTTCTCCTTTTCTTTTTTGTTGGGGCACACGCACAGCAAGTAACTATGACTTTTTCGAAAGACCAAGGTCAATTTGTAAAAGACCTTGGCTCGTTTATGACTGCCAATAAAATGGAACAGTGTATAAACACCATGAACGCTATGGAAAAAGTAGTGAAGGATGGAAAAATTCCCGCTGCATGGTTTGAGAAAATGTCGAAGACCTGCAACCTGATGGCAGAAAGAAACATGAGTGCTTACACACATTTTATTCCTTACCTGAACGCAGTGATGGGTGCGGCAAAAAATGGTATCAGCGATGCAGAGTTTGCTTCATGGTCCGATTTTTT
>CANJRM010000169.1 GCA_947476645.1 Bacteroidota bacterium | reverse complement strand
CCTTGTTTAGCATTTTCGCGAAGGTTGAGCAAATTGGTTACGGCTGCATCTAAATCTGTTTTGATGGTTGAAATAATCGGGGGAAAGGTTACCGGCATGTTGTTGTTTGCAGTAAGGTCGGCAAGGTTGTTTGTGATAAAGTCGTTGGCATTTTTGAGGAAGCCTTTGAGTTTTTCCCAGTTGTAATTGAGTGCCTGTTCGTAATCGTTGAAGCCCGCTTCTCTTAATCTTACTTCTCTTTCATCAACATCATCGTAAGCATCGCGAATGTAGAGGCGGAGACTGCCGAGTGATTCACGGATTTTGTTGTCGGTGAATTTTACCATTTTGATTCTAAGAATTTCGTGTGCTGCTACGCGCTGGTCGTCATCGGGAAGATTTTTGGCAGTAGCGATAGTGCCGCGAAATGCCGCCACGAAAACGGCATTGTATTTTGCTTTGAAATTACCGAGGGGAACAATTTCTTCGCCCATGCTTGTGGCGAGGAGTTCGCAGCCTTCGTAAAGTTCGTCTTGGGTTTCTTTGTAGTTTGGTTCCATGGTGTGTTTAATTTGATGATTTGGTGATTTGATAATTTGATGATGAAATACTGTTTGGTTTTGATGATGTAAACGTAAGGTTCAGGCATGAGCTTTTCTATACGCCTATGGGCGTATTTTTAAATCCTCACCCTGACCCCTCTCCAAAGGAGAGGGGAACGGATAAGTGCTTCACGTGAAGTTTGGCGAGTTACTTCTTAGTTACTTTTCTAAGGATAGTTAGTTCATCAATGTTGATGATGCGCTCCTGATGGGCAAGCGAAACCGCAGCGTTGATGCTCGGAACATTCATTTTGTTCCGAATGTTTTTCATGTGGGTTCGTGTGGTGTTTTTTGATGCGAACCATTGTTTTGCGATTTGGGGTGAAGTGTAGCCCTTAGCGTAAAGTTTTAGGAATTCGATTTCTTTTTCTGTGAGTGCGAGTTCTGTGCTCATTTTTTTGCGTTTTGGTTAAAAGCGCAATAAAGGAGGAACGGGTTTTTGAAAAGAAATTGAGGGAGATGGAAACAGCGGGTGCGAAGACTGCGAGGAGGAAAAATGCGGAAAAACTTTCGAGAAAATTTGAGGTTGCAAAACAAATTAGATGTTCTTATGTTCAATTGAATCGTATTGAATAAATCATCAAAACCAAAATAACATGACTGAAAAGAAAAAACAACAACTAAAAAAAGAGGTCAAAGAAATTAACGACATCCTATTATTAGCACAAGAAGCACTTAAAATAGTTGGCTATCTGTCGGAAGAGGATGATGAAATATCTTATTTAAAAAAAGCGAACGAATTCTTTGGCTTTACTTTGATAGTATATTGGAGAGTTATAGTTATTGAACTTTCAAAATTATTTGGGGAAAGAGAAACCGAGCACTTCAATATTCATAAATTCATTTCCAAGCTAAAAAGGAGTGGCCATTACCGAGATGCAAAAATTTCAGCCGAGAAAATTGCTGCTTGGGAAAATGAGATTAAGAAGGAAAAAGAGATAATTGAGAACCTGTTACAACAAAGAGATAAAATTTATGCTCACACCGATCGAAAACATAAAGAAGTTTTAAATAAACTTAGCATAAAAAACTTCCAACGATTAGTTAAAATTATTCAAGTAATTATTTGCACGATATACTTTGACATTTTTGAAAGCGCCTACCTGATTAATGAACCTATTGATTCACCAGTCGAAAAACTAAAGTGGATAATGAATATGGTAGCACAACACAAAAAAAGCGATGCTGTTGTGTGGGAAGAGAGAAAAAAAAGATATAAAAGCTGAATACCCAAAAGCGTTAACTCTTAGTCATTATTACAAAATTTTAATTGCAAACAATTTTTCTAATGGCGACATTATCATTTACATCAATTATTTGGACAAAATAAATACCTGCTTGTAGGTCTCCTTTTTCTATTATTAGTTGTAACCCCGAAAAGTTTATTGTTCTTATTTTTTTACCGAGCACATCGAATATTTTGATTGTTGTCTGTTTTTGTTCTTCATTAAAATTAATGGAAGTTTGGAACGTAAAAGGATTGGGATAAATTTTGATATTCTTTACATCTTCGACAGTATTAATATCAGTGCAAGGGTTAACAGTAACAATTAAAGGCAAGGACGTTGCAAAACAGCTATTGCTATCTACTGCTGTTACTGTATATGTTCCAGATGAATTAACGGAAATTGCTGAAGTTGTTTGTCCCCCCGGTGACCAGATAACATTTGATGAAGCGTTTGAAACTAATATCACATTGCTACCTTCGCAAAAAGTTGTTGAATCATTAGGGGTTATTACTGGCGTTGATGGATTAGGATTTACAGTAACCACCGTTGGAAATGAACTTGAAGTACAACCTGAACTATCTGAAACAGCCACAATGTAATTTCCTGAGTTGTTTATCTCTATATTTTTCGTTGTTACTCCATTACCCCAATTATAATGTACTGCAGAAGATGAAGACAACGAAATGCTATCGCCTTGACAAAAAGTTGTTGTTCCGCTTGGAACAATGGTGGGTATAGCAAGGTGGCATGCACCAAGTTTTGCAACAAAAATATTACCTTGATTAGGGGAAACAGAATTATTTAGAAGTGTATAGTTTCCCCAAGGAATGTGATTAGAACCAAAAGAACCAGTTACATAGGTATTCAAATTGGCATCGTTAGTTATACCGGCACCATTATAAGGAGAACCACAATAAATACTTTTCGCCCAAACTACAATTCCCGTTGAGTCATATTTTACAACAAAAATATTCTGAGTTCCTGAATTGTGCAAAGTGTCGGTACCGAAAGCAATGTCATAGCCAGAATAATTTCCTATTACATAACTACTGCCGTTCTTATCGGTGCTAACACCGTTTGCAGCGTCATCAATATTATCACCGGCACTATGTGCCCAAAGAGCATTTCCGGCAGTATCATATTTTACGATAAAAATATCGCTCCAACCTGATAGACTATTATTATGTAAAGTTGTTGTGCCAAAAGTAATTGAATCACTTATAAACGACCCTACGACATAGCTGTTGCCGTTGGCGTCAATGCCTATACTGTTTGCATAATCATGGTTAGTGCCGCCTTCTTTTTTGACCCAAACTACATTGCCGCTTGCACTATATTTTAAAATAAAAATATCGTATTTGCTGCCACCAGTAGAATTTAAAGTGGTAGAGCCAAAAGTTATACTGCCATTGAAATAGCCTGTTATAAATGAATTGCCATTATTATCAACTACTATACCATTTGGAATTATAACATTATGACCACCTCCGCCTTGAGCCCAAATAACAGTACCGGCAGAATTATATTTTACTAAATAGAGGTTGTCGTATGTTCCAGAATTAGTTAAGGTGTAAGTACCAAAAGTGATTTGAGAACCCGTAAAACTGCCGGCAAAATATGAATTGCCACTAACGTCTGTACATACACAATGTCCATAGTCACAACCATTAAACCCTTTCGCCCAAATCACCGCACCCGAGGTACTATACTTTACCATAAAAAAAGCCTGATTTCCAGAATTAGTTAATGTCGTACTTCCAAACGTAATTGAAGGGCTACGAAAATGGCCTGTTATAAATACATTACCAGTGGCATCAGCAGCGATGCCTTCAGAAAAATCATCCATAGTTCCTCCTGCGGATTTAGCCCAAATGACGTTGCCAAGTGAATCGTATTTCGTCACAAAAATATCTCTATGTCCAGAATTGGGCAATGTCGTACTCCCAAATGTAACTGGGCCATAAAAATAGCCAGTTACATACTCGTTACCATTTGCATCTGTGCATATAACAGTTCCCCCATCAGAAACGGTTTCTCCATAACTTTTAGCCCAAAGCCAAGTTGGAGATTGAGCATTTGCGCTGATGCTTAAAATGCAAAACAATAAAAATGGGAGTATGTAGAAGTTTTTCATGATTCGAATGTAATGATAATTTCCCCTTTAGCGATTGGTAATAGAATCGGTTCTTTGCAGGATTTATTTGTTTTTATTTTCTACAAACAGGATACTCCGATGGGGCTTGGTTTAACTGTTATTTGTTTGTTGCCACCAAAATGTCGTCCCTCCGGGACTTAGGAAGGTTCGACCCCTCTGGGGTCGGGTGTTTTTATTTTGTTTCGTTTACCCCCGATTGAAATCGGGGGCTATTGATATTGAAGTCCTTCGGACTTTGCGCGAAAAAATCCTGAAAGGATTTAATTTGAATAGCCCCGAATGAAATTCGGGGAACATGAAATTGCGAATATCGGTGAACCACGAAGTGGTTGAATTGGTTGTTTGTATTTTGTATTCCGGCTGTTTGTATTGGGGTAGCGATAGTAGTGGAAACCCCGCAGTGTGCGTTGCTGTATTTGTTTGGGTGGCACGAGGAGTTGGAACGGATAGCGCGGTGCTGAAATTTTTGCGTTGCCTTTTTGCGTGGAGAAAATTTCAGCAACCCCCATCATAATTTTTATTCTCTCTGTTCACTAAATCTCTCACTCTCACAGTTACCTATTCATAACTGAACTTAGTTCGCTGTGCGTTTCGTTTTTCTTTGTTGACATGTCTCCGGTAATTATTCTGCTTATTGTTTTGTTTTATTTTCTGCTGCTGCTCGGCATTGCGTTTTATACAAGCCGCGGTGCCAACAACGAAACTTTTTTTATCGGCCAAAA
This sequence comes from Bacteroidota bacterium, assembly GCA_947476645.1. GTDB lineage: Bacteria > Bacteroidota > Bacteroidia > Chitinophagales > LD1 > Bog-950. Next base: position 134 of record CANJRM010000169.1, on the reverse strand, counting down.
GAAAAGCAACTGGCTGCTGGTGGCTTATGGCATGATTGGCACTTCGCTGAGCGGGGTAACGTTTATGAGTGTGCCGGGCGAGGTGAACGCCAAGGGCTTTGCGTATATGCAGGTGGTTATCGGCTATTTTATTG
>CANJRM010000168.1 GCA_947476645.1 Bacteroidota bacterium | reverse complement strand
TCGGCATCGGGAATAACTGCACAGAAAATTCCAAGCAACCAGAATTTCTTATCTAAGTTTTTGATGAAAGAAACTTTGCCGATGGCGACAGAAGCTATAGCATGTGAAAAAGCAGAAGCCATAGTTTAAATCAGTTTATACCGCTTACCCGGTAAAGAAACGATAATGCTGTTCATCTCCATTTCCAAAAGTGTGGCGGCAAGAATGCTCGAACTCATTTGTGTTTCATCAACCAACGAATCAATAGCAAGTTCGGTTTTTTCATTCAGCAGGTTATAGATTTTCTGCTCTTCATCAGAAAGGACAAGCGCAAGTTGTCGCTGTTGTTTTTTCGATTTCTGTTCTGCTGCAGTTGCTTTCCAATTCATCTCCGCCAATAAATCATCGGCACCTTCAATCATTTTTGCTTTGAAGGTTTTAATCAGAAAGTTACAGCCAGCGCTGAATCTATCGGTTGATTTACCGGGGAAAGCAAACACATCACGATTATAGGAATTGGCAATGTTGGCGGTAATCACCGCGCCACCTTCTATAGCAGATTCAATCACTACCGTGGCATCACACATACCAGCCACAATTCTGTTTCTGCTTGGAAAATTAGATGGATGCATTTCGTTGGTGGAAATATATTCAGTCAACAAACCGCCTTGCTCCACCATTTTCTTCGCCACGCTTTTGTGTTGTTGAGGATAGATTGTATTCAGTCCGTGAGCGAGCACCCCTACTGTTTTCAAATTATTTTCTAGCGAAGCATTGTGAGCCGCTACATCAATTCCATACGCTAATCCGCTTACCACTAAAACATTTTGCGCAGCTAAATCCGCTACTAATTTCTTCGTGACATCTTTTCCATATTCTGTTGCTCTTCGTGTGCCTACAATGCCTATAATCTTTTCTGCATTCAAATCTGCATTGCCTTTGTAATACAGTAACACAGGAGAATCAGTACAGGTTTTCAATCGCTGCGGATAGTTTTCATCGGTAAAGAACAGCGGAGTGATGTTATACTTCTCAGTAAACTTCAATTCCTCTTCTGCTTCCTTCAGTACATCTGCACCCGAAATACCTTCTGCTTTTTCTTTCCCAATGCCCGGAATTTTTTCGAGTTTGCCTTTTGAAGTTTTGAAAATAGCTTCGGGGCTTCCGCAGTAAGCAACTAAGTTTTTCGCGAGCACACTTCCCACATTCGGTAAAAGTGTAAGCGCAACCTGATACAATTTTTCGTTGGAAGTTTTATTCGACAAAACCTGTTTATTTTGATTCTCAAACCAAAATAAAGTTTTTTGCTTTTTAAAAAACTTTATTGCGGTTCCCTGTGTCCGTTGATTATTAATTAGCTTCCACAGGAAATTTATAAAAGCCACTCACTTTTATCCGATGAAGAAAATTCTGGTTCTTACTATCTGTATTATCTGTGAACTGTCAACCGTCAACTGCCAACCTCTGTACTGGAAAAACAGAAAACCATTTGAAGGTTACTGGCAGCAGGATGTTCATTACAAGATAAACGCAAGCCTTGATGAAACCAAGGATATAATCACAGGAGAAGAAAATCTCACTTACGTCAACAATTCGCCCGACACGCTTTACTACGTTTACTTCCATCTCTATCAAAATGCTTTTCAGCCGGGTTCTTACTTAGATAATTTACAGGATAATAATGATGCGCACATTACTTACGGCAAATACGAAAAGCAAAAACTCGGAATAGTCATTGACGAAATCAAAAACAAAGACTCGCTCGCTTTGCAAACGCAGCTCGACAACACCATAATGAAAGTGTTTCTTGATGAACCGATTGCTCCCAATTCCTCAAAAGTTTTTCTCATCAAATTCAAAACGTATTACGATGCAGGTTCTACGCGCAGACGGATGAAAAAATACAAAGCCTTCGGAGCGAATCATTACAATGGTTGTCAATGGTATCCTAAGATTTGTGTGTATGACCGCAAGAGCGGATGGAATACCGACCAGCATTTGAACCGCGAGTTTTATGGTGACTACGGAACCTTTGATGTGGATTTGACTTTCGCTTCCAATTACGTAGTGGAAGCAACCGGCATGTTGCAAAATGAAAGTGAAGTATTGCCAGATACTTTGAAAAAGAAATTAGACATCTACAATTTTAGAGAAAAGAAATGGGATGCTAAACCTGATACAATTACTCCTTACATAAAGGGAGAAACAAAAACATGGAAGTATCATGCGGAGAATGTTCACGACTTCGCGTTCACTGCCGACCCAAGCTACCGGATTCACGATACAATTATTTATCCCGCAGGAAGCAAAGGGGTTCATTGCGTAGCCATAGTTCAGGAGCCGCACGCAAGCGGCTGGCAGAATGCTTCAGAGTATCTTTCAAAAATTATTGCTGTTTTCTCGCGCGATTTTGGCGTTTATGAATATCCGAAGATTGTGGTGGCAGATGCCGCTGACGGAATGGAATATCCAATGCTAACACTTGATGGCGGACGTGATGTGGAGTATCGCGGTTTGCTCGTGCATGAAGTGGGGCACAATTGGTTTTATGCAATGGTTGGTAACAACGAAACTTATCGCGCCATGCTCGATGAGGGATTCACACAGTTTCTCACCGCATGGGGGTTAGAACATATTGATGGTTCCACTATTCCCTATGAGTTTGGCAAGAAAACTGGTTGGTATTACAAACGTTTTTTTGAGCCAACTCAAGTGCGAGAAAGTAAATGCTACTACAGCTATCTCTCCGATGCTATTCGTTATGAAGACGAACAGCTCAATACGCATAGCGATGGATTCAACGGTGCGCTTGGTCAAGGCGGAGGTTACAGGCACGTGTATGCTAAGACTTCGACCATGCTCTATAATCTGCAATACGTTTTAGGCGATTCGCTGTTCGAGGCAGCGATGAAACATTATGTAGCGCAATGGAAATTTGCGCATCCCTATCCTGAAGATTTCCGCAACAGCATTTCGCAGTTTACGCATATTGATTTGAACTGGTTTTTTGATGAGTGGATGGAAACCACCAAGAACATTGATTACAAAATCGGAAGAATCAAGAAGGGGCAACTCAAAGACCAATACATTATTCGTTTGAAACGCAAAGGCAGAATGCAAATGCCGATTGACCTTCGCGTAGTTTCGAACAGCGATTCGGTTTATGATTATACGATTCCGAATACGTGGTTTGAGAAGTCAGAGGTCGGAAGTCCGAAGTCCGAAGCAAATGCAAACTCGGCTGTTCAATCATCAATCATTAATCATCAATCATCAATTTTGCCTAAGTGGTATGGCTGGGATAAACTTCAACCCACTTACGATGCGGTGGTTACCATTCCTTCAGGAATTAAGAATGTAATCATTGACCCAACAGAAAGATTAGCCGACATCAATATGCTCGACAATCGTAAGCACGGCAATGTTGAATTGCGTTTTGATTCGCATATCTATCCTCCTGCTTCCTCAAAAAAATATCGTTTGTATATGCGCCCCGATATTTGGTGGAATGCTTACGATGGTTTTAAAATAGGTGCTGTTGCCAGTGGAAATTACATGGGTGTGAAACATGTATTCACGCTTTCGGTTTGGATAAACACGCATCTCGCACAAGGCGGAAAACGCTACGGCTTTGACGAAGATACTCGCAAAAAGGCGGGCTACTTCTCTTATCGCTTCGATTACCAAACTGCCATTGATAAAGTAATTCGCAAAGGCACATTCTACTTTCATTCGCAGTGGTTAGATGGCTGCGAAATGTATAAGATTGGTTTGAGCAAACAGTTTCCGAAAGGATTTTCGGCAGACATAAATTTGAAAGCATTTACGCGCAACCGCGAGGAATACAGAAACTATCTGCTCTACCCGAATGAGTGGGACGCTGTCTGGACAAGCAATAAGAAGTTCAATATTTCGCTCAACCTCTCGGCTACTTATACTTATGCGCATACCAACTATAACGGTTTTCTAACCGCGCATTTGCGCTCGGGTGCGCTTACTTCTTCTTTCGATTATCATTATCTCGAACTCACTTCGGTGCTAAAAGCAAAGGCATGGAAGTTTGATTTCAACACGCGCGTTTACGCGCGCTACGGCACCGGAAAAGATTTGCCGAGTGAAAGCGCTTTGTTTTTTGCAGGCGGAAATCCCGAAGAAATGATGGACAGCAAATATTACCGCGCTGCGGGTTTTGTTCCGCAAAAGTGGGCGGGCAATTATGATGTGGATGTTAATCATCTTCATTTTGGTGGCGGGCTAAACATGCGCGGCTACGCGGGTTACCTACTGGCAGAGCGCGATAAATACGGCAATGTAATGCCCGCTTACAAAGGCAATTCGGGTTATGCGCTCAATGAAGAAATTGATTTCAACCGTATAGTGCCCTGCAAAAACGCCTGGCTGCGCGACCATTTTAATTTAAACACTTACCTCTTTGCTGATGCAGGCGCTATAGCTTACACCAATAGCAATAACGAACAACAGCTTTCGCACCTGCGCGTAGATGCCGGAGCGGGTGTGGCGTTTACGATAAAAAAATGGGGCGTGCTGCAAAACATCAAGCCGCTTACTTTGCGTTTCGATGTTCCCTTTTTCCTCAGCAACTCGCCTTATGTCAATCAAAAGCATTTCGATTTCCGTTGGGTGGTGGGTATCAGCCGCACGTTTTAACTTCCTTAAAACAAAAAAGCCACTCTATTTCTAGAGTGGCTTTTGTTGGCCCAACTGGATTCGAACCAATATACACAGTACCAAAAACTGTAGTCCTGCCGTTAGACGATGGGCCAATGCTTGTTTTAAAGCGGACGCAAAAATAAACATCTCGAATACTTTTGCAAATGGTCAGCGAAATAAAGAACC
>CANJRM010000167.1 GCA_947476645.1 Bacteroidota bacterium | reverse complement strand
GAGTGTTCCTTCAAGAACCTGTTGTGCATTTTCGAGATTGAAAATCTTTTGTGCAAAGAAGAGCGCGATGAACGACACCACACCCATGTTGAACAAAAACATGCTGAACAATAAAAGAATGCGAAGTGGTAAAGGGTAACGTTTGAACGGTGGAGTCATCGTGAACCAAACATAGAATTATTTGTGAAAGCGCAACTTGGCTATAAGCACATCCGAAACCGAATCGGAGTATGCACCATACGCATTTACCAAAGTTCCTTTCAAACCGGTTGTTGATTCAATGGCGTAAAGCACCACTTCATCATCTACATCGGTGCTGCCGTCAAAGTGATAGGTTTCTGTTATTTCAAAATCAGTAGCCGAAAGTTGCGTACCCGATTGCGAACATTCAATACAGGTTTCGTGCAAATTAAAATCGCGGTCGTAGCCACGAGCCTTTAAATCATTGATGGCTTCGGTTAATGTTTCGAAAGTTTTCATAGCAACAATATTTGACACAAATAACACGAATTGCAATGAATTATTTTTTCTTTGGAAGCAGAACTACGTCTTGAAAGTTAATTATGCGACAAAAATTTACTCCACTCTGCATTTCTATTTTTCTATTAGTGCTCCAGTTACAAGCACAGGACATTCTGATTAGCACCAATGGCACAAAAGATACTATAACCATAACAGAAATAACTCCCGACTTGATAAAATTCAGCAGGGCAGAACATCCGGGCATATCCTATTCTAAATTGAAAAAAGAAGTTTCTGTGATTCAGTATGCAGACGGGAAGAAAGAATTTGTGAGTGCCGATAACAACAAACAACTAAGTGAATCAACACACTTAACAGACAAGGGAAATAAAGTTTTTCTTGAAGCTGATAACACTGTAGAACAACTTACAATTCCATACCTTACTGATTACATTACCAAGTGGAATTATTGGAAAGTTGTCACAGATATAAACAATGCCGATTTCATTTTAGCATTAGACATGAGAAAAAGTGGCGCATATGCCAAAGGATATGTTGTTCTTAAAAATAAAGATGGTATAGAGATTTCCCATTCAAAATCAATTAAAGGAGATGGCTGGAATATCTATCTCGAATTTGCAGACCGCGTTTTAAACGACTATTTGAAAAAAAGATATTGGTAAGAATCTATTGAGATGTAAACAGCGTCAATAGGGTTTGATTTAAAATTCAAAAAATGAATGATGGGATTTGAAATGACACAGTACATAGAGGAGGTAGAGATGATAACACAAGTAATAACTGCTTTAGGTGTTTTAATAGCAGTAACAGCTTATAGTGTAAGCAGAAAATCGCTTTATCTAAGTACAATTGAAAAATGTATTGAGGGTTTTAGAAATTTAAAGAATCTAAATAAGCAACCAAGTCGAGAGGAAATTGAAGAATACGTTGACCTTGTTAACGAAGAACTCTTTTATTTCCAACACGGATACCTGCCAATTGAAATAGCTGATGAATGGATTGATGGTATGATTGATTTTATACCAATTTTCGACAAGAAAGGGAATGTTTTAAATCCAAATAATAGCATTCAAGATTTGGCAGAGAAACACGAAAAATATTTTCAAAATTATCCAAGAGTAGTAACGGCTTTCACTGTAAAAGGCAGTCACGATTTCAAATTGATTTACTCTTCGGATGCTAAAAGCTCAACCAAAAGAAAATCTCAAAGAAGAAAACTGATAATTGAGATTTTGAAAAATCTAAAGGTGCTTAAATGGTATAAGCCATTTCAAAAAAGAAAAATTTTCAAATCGTAAATTGCTAATAGAGCCGAGCAATTAGGTTTCACTACTTGAACGGATTTACTATTCTAAGTTTCTTCCTTACAATTTGCCCGTGTTGCAAATCTTCGCTGTAAAGGGTGGCACAACTGTTTTCAAGAGCAGTTGCAATTATCAGGCTATCGTAAAACGAGTATCGGTATTCGTCTTTCAAATCAAGTGCAAGAAGAATCGTTTTCAAGTTTACATCCGCTACAACAAAAGACTCATTAATTTTAGTCAAATGTTGTTTTAGCTCGCTGGTGGTTTTGTGAAATTTCTTTTTGGCACTAGCATTTACAAACTCTTTTAAAACCTGAGTGGATACTTGCGGAGTAGTTAGTTGATTGGTTACAAGCGCCTTTATTTTCCCTTGCTCAGATGCAGTTCCATAAACGCTGTAAATCAAAATGTTTGTATCAAAGAAAAATGGCTCCTTATCTTTCATTGGCTTCTTCGCGGTCAAATTTGTAACCCTTTGGTAAACGCCCGCTAAACTGCTTGGTGTATTCGAAAAACTGCTGCGCTTTTTTTTGCGACTTTTCTGCGTTGGTAGCTTTTGTATCTTTTTTCTTCACACTAATTTTACGAACAATTACCCGCTGTTCTTTTGCCGGCAAGCTTTGTATGTATTCAATTAGTTTTTCGGTAGTCGTTTCTTTGAACATAAGAATCTGATTGTTGACCTAAAAGTAAACAAAGAAAATCAATTAGATTTTTTTTACCAGAACTTTGTTCCTCCAATACGATTCAAATCAAGCTTCGATAAAAGCAGATTGTATTCCAATTGAATTTTTCCAAACTGCGCATCCTGCAAATTCGTTTGTGCGGTAAGCAATTCAAGATTGGTAATTACTCCGCCTTTGTATCGGGTATTCGCTAAAGATACAGCTTCGTTCGCCTGGTCAATTTGCAGTTCGTAATTTTTGAGTTTGCGTTGTGTAGCATCTACATCATTCTTTGCCTGAGCAATATCTTTGTTCAATGAAAGTTTCTGCGCCTCAAGCGCGTAAGTGCTTGCCTGCAAATTAATTTTGGCAATCTTGGTTTGATAGTTCGGTCGTGCAGAAGAAAAAATCGGAACACTTAATCCAACACCTACATTATAGTTAAACAGTAGTTTATTGATATCGGGAACAAAACCGTTTTTGTAACCCGCACTTGCACTGGCAACTAATTGTGGCAACCACCCACGCTTCGCAATTTTTACATCCCAGTTAGAAGTAGCGAGTTTGTCATTCAATACTTTTATGTCGAAGTTATTGTCGGCAGAGACAGCATCGGCATTAAACAAATTTCCATCAGCATCTTTTGCAGTGATGTAATCGTAAGTTGAATTGCCGGTAACCATATTCAGCATATCGTATTGCTTGCGCAATTGTGTTTGCAAATCAATGAGGCGATTTTGTGCGCTGTTCTTTTTTACTTGTGTAGAAAGCAAATCGAATTTGAGTGCATCGCCATTCTTAATTTTATCGCTGATTAGTTTTTCGTTTGCTTCAAGTAATTTGATTTGCTCGTTTTGAACATCCACGCTCTTATTCAAGAAAACTATTCCGAAATAAACCTGTGCCACCTGATAAGCCAATGTGTTCTTCGCGCTTTCTAAATTATCTTTCGAGGTAACAATGTCACTTTTCGATTTTTGAATATTAGCACCGGTTCTTCCAAAATCCCAAATAGGTTGTTGCACTTTCAAACCCATATCGAAGTTATTAGCAGGAAGAAAACTCACTTCCTGAAAAACTCCACCACCAACAGGAAACTTAATACTTGGTGTCGGTTTACCATAGCGGTAATTTGCATCACCACTTATCACGGGCATATAAGCACCGTAAGCTAAATCCTTTTTCGCTTCGCTTAGGTTCACATACTCGCTGGCCTCCTTCAACTTCGGATAATTATCAATAGCTTTATTGATTAGCTCAGTAAGTTGAGCAGGAGCACTTGTTGTTTGAGCACTCACTACTTGCGTTGCAAGTAGTAGGAGTAAGAAAAATTTTGTCTTCATGTTTTATACTGTTTGCTTTTGTATTTGTATTAAGCCCTCTCCTTTGGAGAGGGTTTGGGAGAGGTGATTTAATGCGCACTCTCACTCGCAATTTTCATTTCATCTGCACTCAGTTTTTTATTTCTCAATCCCGCTATCAATGGAAACACAGCTAACACAGCAACAGTCGCAAATAAAAATCCGTCCATGTAGGTAAGCAGATATGCTTGCTTCGTGATAGTCAAATCCATCAACTGATAAGCTTGCTGTTGCGCGTTTGCTGTTACTGCAAGTTTGGAACCAACGCCTTGCATCAGCGCAGTATTTCGCTCAATAAATAATTGCGAACCCGCAGTAACGTTCGTAATCAAATCATTTTTGTGAATCGCAAATCGTTGTGCGATGTAGGTATTCATAATTGCAATTCCGAAAGCCCCACCGAGTTGTCGCATCATATTATTGAGAGCAACGCCCTGAGGAATATCTTTTGGAGAAAGACCAACCACCGCTTGGTTAGTAAGCGTTACTGCCATCATCGAAATTCCAACTGTGCGAACCATCAATGGCAAGAAGAAATCGCTCATACCCACGTTCAAATCGCAACGTTGGGAAAGCATCCAACCGTAAACCATTACAATCATAAAGCCAACGGTGATAAAAATTTTCGGTGAATCACCAGCTTGCAATCTTTTTCCTACAATGGGCATCACTACAATTGAAGCAAGTGCACTAGGCAACAACGACATACCAACCATCGTTGGCGTATAACCCAACACACGCTGCAATAAAAGCGGATACACAAACACTGAAGTAAAAAGTGCAAAGCCCGAAACAAATGTGAGCAGTGTAGTAAGTGTAAGATTCGGGTCTTTGAATAAGCGAATGTTGACCACCGGTTCTTCTGTATTCAACTCCCACCAAATAAAACCAACAACTGAAAATATGGCGGCTATAGTTGCAATGCGAATACTTTCATCAGCAAACCAATCGTGTGCTTCGCCTCTTTCTAAAACAAATTGAAGCGAACCGACCCCGACCATCAGCAGTAAAATTCCAGTCCAGTCAATACTTGGCTTGGAAGTGTGATGAACAGAATCTTCTACGAAGAAATAAGTAAGTGTAGTAGCCAAAATTCCAAAAGG
>CANJRM010000166.1 GCA_947476645.1 Bacteroidota bacterium | reverse complement strand
TACAGGTCGCAGCCGTGGGTTTGGCTTTATTGAAATGCCTAACGACTCAGAAGGCGCAACAGCTATCGCTCAATTGAACGGTGTTGAATTTTCTGAAAGAAACCTGGTAGTGAACGAAGCTCGTCCATCTACTAAAAGATAAATCAAGAACAGATTTATGGTGAGCATTCCGCTAATCGGAACGCTAAACAAAAAACAGCGAAGCATATGCTTCGCTGTTTTTATTTATATCAAGTCAGAACCAGTCTAACTTCAGATTATTTTTCGTTACAAGTAGCTTTGCCACCTTTATTGAAATAAGCAGGATATGGTTCTTCGCCCGATTGGTTGGTGCAGAAATCGTAATTATAAGTAGAGGCAGTAGGAGCGCATATATAACCGTAAGCAGAATCAGCGGTGATGGCTGCTTTGTATTGCTGCTCGGTAGCAAAACTATCGCGGCATAAAACATGAGAAAATGAATGAGTGCCTACTGTAAGCGTGCATTGCTGACAATCGTTAAAGCAGTGAAAACATTTTTTGCAGGCGGCATTGCACAACAAAAAAACAGCGGCTGTAAATCCAATAATCAGTTTCTTCATGAAGTTTAATTGATGGAGTAAAGATATAAAGAGAGATTAGAGGGCAAAGCGAATGAAATAAGGACTGAAGAGTTCTGTGACAACTTTGATTTCTACTTCTAATTTTTACTTTTGCGCCCCGCCTTAAAAGAAAGTCGGGCAAGTCCCTCAAAAGGGGTAGTTCATTGAATGCGGGCGTGGCGAAATTGGCAGACGCACTAGACTTAGGATCTAGCGCCTCACGGCATGTGGGTTCAAGTCCCTCCGCCCGCACAAAATTTGTGTTATGTGTTTATGTGTTCAAGAGCAACGAATGTTGCATTGGCACATAAACACACAAACACACCAAATACATAAACACAGTTTCTCATGACAATTACACAGGAAAAAATTGACACACTTCGCTCAAAGGTGAAAGTGAATTTGAAAAAAGAAGACTACGAGCCGAAGGTTAAGCAACAGCTAAAAACACTTTCCAAGCAAGTACAATTGAAAGGATTTCGTCCGGGTATGGTGCCAATGGATATGGTGAAGAAGATGTATGGCAACGGTGTGTTGGTGGAAGAACTGAACAAAGTGCTGAACGAAGAAGTTTACAAATACATCAGCGACAACAAGATTGAAATTATTGCCTCGCCAATTCCTTCAAGCGACCAGAAACTGGATATTGATATCAATAGTCTGCGTGATGTAGACTTTGCTTACGACCTCGGTCACGCACCTGATTTTACGCTCGATTTTATTGAACAGATTCCTTCGCTCATTAAATACAAAATAGCAGTTGACGATAAAATGCTCGATGACGAAATACTGCGCATTCGCAATCGCTTTGCTGTTTATGAATATCCTGAAAGTATTGGTGAAAAAGATGTGCTTACGTTTACCGTAGAAGAAATAGATGCCGATGGAACAAAACGCGAAGGCGGACAAAACACAGTAACCACTTTGATGGTTGATTTGATGAAGGATGAAGCAAAAGCAAAAGTTCTTCCGCTTAAAAAACAGGAAAGCTTTGATTACAATGTATTTGAATTAATGGATCGCGACCGCGAAGGTGTTGCTAAGAACGTGTTGAACATGAACGACCTTTCTAAATTAGATGAGGTCGGAAACTTGTTCCGCTTAACCCTAAATAATATTACGCGTTCAAAACCAGCAGAAATAAACGAAGAGTTTTTTGTAAAAGTGTATGGCGAAAACGGAGTGAAGACCGAAGAAGAAATGCGCAACCTGATTAAAACAGATTTGGAAGCATACTTCGATGGCAACACCGACAGATTACTGGTGAACGATATTTACAAAGGATTAATGGACAAGTTGGATTTTCCATTGCCTGATGATTTTTTGAAAAGATGGATTGAAATTACCAATGAAAAACCCGTTGCCGCTGAAGATATTGAAAAAGAGTATGACGGTTTTGCAAAATCGCTTCGCTGGAGTTTGATTCAGAAAAAAATAATTGCTGCGCAGAATATTGAAATCACCGATGAAGATGTAACGAGCCGCGTGCGCGCCAACATGATTCAGCAATTGTATGGTTACGGTCTTAAAAATATAGGTGAAGATTGGGTAGAACAATTCGTTCAAAAACAATTAGCCGATAAGAAAGTGGTTCAGCAAACCCGCGAGCAACTTTTTGAAGATAAGGTTTTGGAGTATATCAAAACTAAAGTGGCTCTTACTACTAAGGATACTACACTCGATGCTTTTAATGAGTTGGTGTCAAAAGCGAATGGCTAATTAAAGTTTGGTAACAAACTTCGCCATTGCATCTTTTACTTTTAATGCTTCTGCTCTTGCGGCTTGTGCAAAGTCTTCGCCTTTTGATGCGTAAATAATTTGGCGGGCAGAGTTGATGATTAAGCCGCACTGTTTATTCATTCCATTATCGCAAATTTTTTCTAAGTCGCCACCTTGTGCGCCTACACCCGGAACGAGAAAGAAATAATCAGGAGCGAGTGCGCGAATGTTTTTGAATTCTTCGGGATGTGTTGCACCTACAACAAACATCAGCTGGTCGGGGCTTGCCCATTGTTGCGCTTTACGAATTACATTTTCATATAACTTCCCGTTTCCGGTTTCCAGAAATTGAAAATCGTTACTGCCTTTGTTAGAAGTTAAACCGAGGAGAATAACCCATTTATTTTCGTAGCTCAGAAAGGGAGTTACAGAATCTTCGCCCATATAAGGAGCTACCGTCACTGAATCAAAATCAAAATTTTCGAAAAATGCTTTGGCATACATTTTTGAAGTGTTACCTATATCTCCGCGCTTCGCATCGGCAATGGTGAAGAGTTCATTTTTGAATGGCGCGAGATACTGCATGGTTTTCTCCAAACTTTCCCAACCCTTTAAACCCATGCTTTCATAAAAAGCAAGATTGGGTTTGTAGCCAATACACAAATCGTGTGTGGCATCAATAATGGCTTTGTTGAATTCAAAAACAGGGTCTTGCAGTTTTAAAAGATGAGGTGGAATGAGCGAAAGGTCAGTATCTAAACCGATACAAAGAAAGGATTGCTTCTTTTTAATGAGTTGAAAAAGCCCGCTGCGATTCATGCGCGCGAATGTAAGAAACTCAAAGCGTTCTAAAACCTCAACCGCATCTGCACTTTAATTTCGCTTTTGTGATTGGCGTCAATTAAATCTAATCCGGTGGCAATTGTTTTTGAATCGAACATTTGTGTTTGCGAAAAGCGCACCCAGAAATCAATATTACGCGTAGCTGCATAACGCACCGTTAAATAATAACGCATACCGTTTCCGTAGTAAGCAGGAATAGAAAATGAATACAACACATCGTTTTCGTAAGTGTAAATACGGGTGTTATAAGATGATGTTTTGAAAATAGCAAGTCGTGCATTAAACGAAACCGGAAAGCGCATCAGTTTAAAATTCATGTCCTGATAAATTACAAAACCGTTTTCGGGTTTGCTTGTTCCTATTTTGTAATTACTCCACTCAATTCGTGTAGCTAAGGTAACCGAAGGCGACACCGCATATTTTGCATTAAAGCGCAACGACTGTCGTGTTTCATTCACTAAGTAATCAATGGGTGTGTCGTTGTTTGCCTGATTTTTCTTTTTCAACTCAAAGCGATAGCGCGCATACATTTCCATTTTTTTAGTTGGTGTAAATGTGAGTTGGAGAAAATTATCACTTCCCCAACTTGGTGCGTCAGTCAAAAATTTCAACCAGCGACTCATATACAAATCGAAATAAACATCGAGCCGCAACATCGACAACGGACGAACAGTAACACCGAAGTACAAACCGTTTTCGTTTTTCGGTTTGCTCGATTCAGCAAAAGCGTTGCCATACAACGTTTGAAAATTTTTACTGAAGTAGCGATGAAGAATACTGAAATCAACATTTTTATCTACGCTCATCATCACTCCGTTTACAAAACCATAACCAAGATTATCGCTGATAGCTTCTTCGCCAAAGAATTGAAAATTGCGAACCACCCAATGGTAATCAATACTGGCATTGATTAAATCTCTGCGGTTAAAATCGAATTGACTGTAAGGAGCAAGTGTGCGCTGATAATTTCCGAAGAAACGGGAGAAGACCGCATTAGCACCCACGTGCCATGTTCTGCGCGAGTAATTAATATTTCCACCGGTCACTAATTGATTAATGGTATTGCGGTCAGCTATTTCATTTTTGGTTCGGTGATAACCGGAAATTAAAAATGAAGAAAATGATTCCTCGCTACTGATAGAAGAATCAACAGCGTTAATCACATTAGCATCAATTTGCTTGTAGGAAGCAAATGCAGTGACTTCAATTCCTTTAGCCCCCAACGTAAATGCACCACCGCGCATAAAATTGAATTCGTTTACCGAAGTGTAAGGACGCAGAATCATTCCCTCGCGCTTAATGTGCATCACCATCGGGCTTTTGCGTAAACCAAATCCGCTATACATAATCAGTCCTTGCCCTAGGCGAACTTCGTAATCTCCAATAGCCAAAGCCTTCAGCCATTTAATATTGCGCAGAAAAATATGTCCGCTGTAATAATCGAAGCCCTGTTTGTTTGAACCTTTGAAAAATTCTTCGCCTGCATCTTTCTCCGCAGTGATTCCATAGCTCAGTTTTGTCCCGTAGGTGTAACGAAAGCGTGCTGTAAGCGCGAAAGGTTTTCCAAGATAGCCGCTTCCATCGGTGCGTTTGTAACCTGCGCTGTTTTCAATTATTTGCCGGTAACGCGACATCAAAATAAATTTCCCCTTACTGAAAAGTTGCTTGGCGGTAAAGTGTTCCTCATGCACATCGGCATCTACTTTTACAAAGGGGAGCAGACGATTGATGATCGCCATATCAAAACCTTGTACCGCTTGTAATTCGAAAATGGAAATCAGTTTTCCGTTTTTAGCAATGTGGTCAAGCAGCGAAGCAATTTGCTGTGCGTTGAGCAAAGGCAAATCATCGAGTGTACTCGCATCGGCTGTGTTTAAATTAATCGGATGCTCTTTGAACTGTTC
>CANJRM010000165.1 GCA_947476645.1 Bacteroidota bacterium | reverse complement strand
GCCTTATGCCTTGTATGCCAAGAGTGCGGGAACGGTAAGTGGCGGAGGAAGTGGCGGAAACTTCACACACTACATAGGTGAACAATTTGGTGGTGGCGTTATCTTCCATTTATTCAAAGATGCACAAGGTGTTGAACACGGATTGATTGTAGATAAAACAGATTTAAGCACAAGTCAGGTCTGGAGTAATATTCAAACAACTTTAATTGGTCCTTCAGCTCAAAGTAATTTTGATGGATTGAATAATAGCACTGCAATAGTTGGTCAATCTGGACACACAAACAGCGCTGCAGCACTTTGCTTAAATTCAACCAATGGCGGGCAAAGTGACTGGTATCTTCCTTCAATTCAAGAATTAAACATGCTTTGGAATAATTACTACACCGTTGCACGGTCAATATCACAAATTGCAGGTGCAACTCAATTGGGAAGTAACGTCTATTGGAGTAGTTCGGAGTACAATGCGTCCAACGCGTTGTCCTTCGGCTTCAGCAGTGGGTATGCCAACATCTACATTAAGAACTACACTTACTACGTGCGTGCGGTTCGGGCTTTTTAACTATTCAGCTATTTAACCATTTGTATTTAAACCATACCGCGAACTATAAACTATCAGCAAATCTTAAAGCCAGTCCTGCAATGGGCTGGCTTTTTCATTATTAAGCCACCAACCCCAGCTTCCTGACCTTGGTGATGGTATTGATATTGATGCCCACAATCTTGCTTACCTCTGTCCCTTTGTAACCCTGTTTTAATAAGTCCAGAGCCTTCTTGTTTTTCTTCTTGCTCAGGAAAGCCAGAGCATCTTCTTTGCTGCCAGCCATTCTTCCCTTATACACCCCTTTCAACTTGGCAATGCGTATTCCATCCAATTGCCTTTCCCGTATCTGGCTCCGCTCCATCTCCGATACCGTTCCAAGAATGCTTATCATCAACTTACTTATAGGGCTTTCCTTGCCATCAGGAGTAAGGGTGGTCAATCCCTGTGAAATGAAGTTGATGGCAATACCCTTCTGGCTGAAAAAATGAATGGTATTCAAGATATCGCGCAGGTCACGACCAGCTCTATCAATGGAATATATGGCCAGTGATTTTAGAACACCAGCATCGGTTAGCTTCTTGATTTCCTTGCCACCTTCTCGTTCAAAAAAGGGAATGGCTCCAGAGCACTTGTCTTCAACTACTAGGTCGAAGTCGGTTTCGGTTACTCGTTGGCGGTCTGTCTTTTGGTCGGCAGTGGAAACACGGCAGTATAGTATCTTCATATTCCTATTTTTGAGTTGGGTGGCTTAAGACCGCAAATATAAGAATAATATGCCGAATATGCAAGCTAAATACCTGGTATTCAGACACTTTAGTGTTCCTATTCGGAACTACACCCTTGATTTAGGAGTTCGCTTTTTAGGTAGAACATCATATTTAGTCAGCAAAGGGTATAGCATCAGTATTAGGTTTAAACCATCCTGAACTGATTTCGAGAACAATCTATCTTCGGGAGCTAAAAGGCGGTGATTTATCACCGCCTTTTTTCATTAAAGATGTAGCCCTGAGCTTGTGGAAGGGTGCAGGACAAACGACTTTTGCTTCATCATGCTTCGACAAGCTCAGCATGACATTTCGTTCTCCTTTTTCATTTTCTGCCGATTATATTCGCGCCCGAAATCAACTTATTTGCTAATCAACTAATCTGCTAATCACATGTCTCTTCTCACTGTAGGAACCGTTGCCTTTGATGCTATTGAAACCCCTTTTGGTAAAACCGATAAAATTGTAGGCGGTGCGGCTACTTACATTGCGTGGAGTGCTTCGTACTTCAGCAAGAAGGTGAATATTGTTTCGGTGATTGGCGATGATTTTGATATGGCTGAACTGGAAGCTCTGCGCAAGCGCGGAGTAGATACCACCGGCATTGAAATTAAAGAAGGCAAGAAAAGTTTTTTCTGGAGCGGCAAATATCATTTGGATATGAATAGTCGCGATACACTCATTACTGATTTGAATGTGCTGTTAGAATTTAACCCGGTTATTCCTGAAAGCTATTACGACAGCGATATTCTTTTGCTCGGAAACATTGACCCGAACTTGCAAATGAAGGTGATTGAGCAATTGCCTAAGAAACCCAAACTGGTAGTGCTTGATACAATGAACTACTGGATGACTCCTGCCTCCATTGGTAAACTGCGCGAAGTAATGCTGAAGATAGATGTGCTTGCGATTAACGATGCTGAAGCACGTGAACTTTCGGGCGAGTATTCTTTAGTAAAAGCAGCGAAGAAAATTTTGAAACAAGGGCCTAAATATCTCATCATTAAAAAAGGCGAACACGGAGCTTTATTGTTTCACGAAAACGAAGTGTTTTTTGCTCCCGCTCTTCCACTCGAAGAAGTGTTTGACCCTACCGGTGCAGGCGATACGTTTGCGGGTGGCTTCTGCGGTTACATTGATAAGAGCCGCGACATCAGTTTCGAAAACATGAAGCGCGCAATTATTTACGGCAGTGCTATGGCTTCTTTCTGCGTAGAAAAATTTGGTGCTGAAAGAATTCGCAACCTCACTCACCACGATATTGAAGACCGCGTGAAAGATTTTATTGACCTGGTGCAGTTTGATATTGTGTTGGAAGATTAGGCTTATTCACGCCTGGTTGTGGTTATCACATTAAACGACAAATCTTTTAAAAATATCTTTGGCACTGTTATTCGTTTATTTATTAAAACAAACAGTATGAAAAAGCCAATACTCTTCCTCTCCTTTGCCCTGATAACGTTTTTTGCTTTTGCACAAACAAAACCTGTAGCAAGCAATCCGAAAAATGTGGTTTTCAAAACCGGAAAGCTTGAACTGTGTGAACTTGTTTGCAAAATGGTGGATGCTCAGGTGCATGATTCGCTGCTTACGCTTAAGTTAAATCTGGTAAACAATACCGATAGTTTTTACCTTTTTAAAACAAACGAATGCGGTGTGGTAATAGGCGATAACCGATTGCGGGTTGAACTTGGTGAGTTAACTATTAATCCGCATGATTCAGTTCCTTTTTCGCTTGATTTTAAAGCTGCCGGTTTATACAAAGAAAAGGTAATGAGCTTTTATGCCGAAGGATTTTACATGGTGGCTCCAACAGGCGATGTGCAAACTCCGCCCATCTTCAATTTGCCGCCCGATTATAAAGATTTTACAAGCCCTTCGTTTACCGGCATAATGACTAAAGACAGCCGCACTACCGACCTTACCGAAATAGAATTTAAGGTGACTTACACAGGCGATAAGGTGGGTATTATAAGCCCGGTGAAAACATTATTGCGGTTAACCGATGGCTTGCTGGTAAACAATATGGCGGAGCAGAGCAAAGCCTTTTTGCTTACCAAAGGTTACAGCCAGTTATTAAAACTGCACTGGCCTAAAACACCCGAAATGCAAACCGATATGCAGGGCAATCATTTGGAATTACTTTTTCGCGATACCTTTATTGAATCAATGCCTAACCGCATAGCCACACAAAAGTTTTTGTTAGAAGTGGCTGAACCGGTTATCGATACTACCAAGAGCAAAAAATAATTAAGGTTCGTTTCAATGTAAAACAAAAAAGGTTGGCATCACTGCCAACCTTTTTTGTTTTATAATTATTCAAATAAAGCTTACTCAGCTATGTTGAAATAGCGGCAGGTCGCTTTGTAATCACTGTAATCGGTTTCTTTTTTGCCGGTTAAAATAGTAGAAGCCGGGGCTACAATTACACGCAACTTTGAAATGGTATGATTTGTTGAAATAGAAGTGCCATCAGGGGTTCTCAGTTCAAGACTAAGAAGAGTGGTAAGGGTGTCGCTTCCACCGGGAACAGTTGTAAATACCCGTGCGCTATATACTGCTGAACAGCCCAATCCGGGAACACTATACCAGTTTGGAGTGCAGTTTGGATCCTGAATGTAAGTCAATACAAGCGAGTTGCCCAATACATTATAGTTAACACCCGGCAGTGTATCAGTAAAGTAATAGCTGTTGGTAATAGGATTGTTGAAAGTAATTGACTTTACATCGGCATTGCCGTCTGTTCCATTCGTTCCATTTATTCCATTTGTTCCTGCGGGACCCGTAGGTCCTGCTTCTTTTTTGCATGACGAAAACGAAACAGCAATAACAGTAAACAGGAGAATTAAATTTCTGGTTTTCATAACGATGGTTTTAAAATTAATAAGGAGGTGAAGTTGGAAAAAGGTTTTTATTGAACGAATGATTTTTGTTATGTAAATTTTCTACTTCTTCTCCTTGGTCATCATTATCCTAACTGCCTTCGCATTACTATTCTGCATTACAAAAAACTTCTTTACCGGTTCTTCGGTTTTTATAGTAAGCACTTCACCGGGTTCGAGCGGATATTTTTCTGCCGGTGATTCGTTTATATTATTCGCCCGCCAGTACTCAATGGTTTCTTTGCTTTGGTTGGTAATGGTTACATCAAATTTTTTCAGCAGTTTGGTCAACGAAGTTTTGCGAACCGCTGAAGCCGCAAGCGTAATCCAGCTCTTCACCAGTTTAGGGTGGTGGCGCTGCGCCAGCAAAAACATGTTTCGGTGCGCGGGGCTGTGCCTATACACCAGTGGTGCCACGGCAGCCACCTGCTGACCAAAACCATAATACGTATTGAGCAACTCAATGCGGCTGCGTGTTAAGGTAGGGCGCTCCTTCTTTTTCAATTGCTGGTTCTTGTTATCGGCACGCAACTCGGCAGTGAGGGTGTCAATTTCATCAATGGCGGCTTGCGTATAGTTTTTGGCAATCAACTCGGTTTTGTATTTGGTAGCCACGCCAAACAAGCCCTCCATAAACTGCACCATGCGCAGCGGACTGTTGCGCACCTTCGAATACTGCCCCTCGCCAAACTCCTTAAGCATTTCCTTGTTTCCCGGAAAAGCCTTGCCTGCGTAATACTTTACATCAATATACTTAAGCTGACATTTTTCAAGGGCAGAAACTGCTTCTTCGAGTAATATCTCTCCGTCAGACACCACATATTTATCATCTTCCGTACTAATTACATTTTCTTGGGTTGTTTGCCATGCGGTAAGAAAACCGGCATCTAAACTGGGGTCGAAAGCTGTAAAATCTGC
>CANJRM010000164.1 GCA_947476645.1 Bacteroidota bacterium | reverse complement strand
TGGTAGAAAAACCACCTGTGCTCGAAATTACAGTTGGTGTAAGCATTTGTGCGCTTGCCATATAAAAGCCGCTGAATGCTAAAAGAGTAAAGTACAATTTTTTCATGCTGTTTAAATTTTGGATAAAGAAACTGTTTTGACCTGACTTCAACAAATAAATTTTTTCGAAACCAATTATCTCTAAAATTTCAGAAAACAATTAGCTCTATTTTGAAATTGAGCAGATGTAGTTTGTTTTACCACCGAATTTTTATCATGCTTTCTATTTCATTCAAAGATATTTTTAGAAAAATAAGTTACAGGTCGGTTGTATTATCTATTGTCTATAGTCTATCCTCTATCGTCTGCTTCTCACAACTAAATTTCGATTTTCAGCAAGGGAAGTTTTTGATAAAAGGAAGAGTAGTTGATGTAGAAACTAAAAACGGAGTTCCTCTTGTAAACATTCGCATCAACGGAACTAACCGTGGTGTTACCTGTGACAACCAAGGTGTTTTTGCTTTTTATGTTTACAAAAACGATACACTTAAGTTTACTTCTACGGGTTACATGCCCAAGACTATTCACATTGCTGATTTAGATTCCAATACATTTTACACATTGGAAATTCAACTCATCCACGACTTTATAAAACTGAGAGACGTTGTGATTTATCCGTTTCGCAACAAGGAAGAATTTGAAGATGCATTTATGGATGCGAGGAACATCAACAAAATTACCATTGCAGGAATTGCTCCTCCTAAATATTCCAACAAAATTCCGAAGGCAAAATTCACCAACCCTATTTCGTTTTTATACGAACGGCTGAAACACAGAAGAGCGGCTAATCCTGATTTTAAACCGTAATTACTCGTATCGCAACGCTTCTACTGGGTCGAGATTTGAAGCGCGGATAGCCGGATAAATTCCTGCAGCAAGACCTACTAAAAAAGTAAAAGCCCAGCCGCTGAAAACCCAAACGTAAGGAAAGATAAAACCTGTTTTCAGAAAAATGCCTACCATATTTCCCATGGCAATGCCGAGGATAATTCCTGCAATTCCGCCTATCTGGCAAATCACAATTGCTTCGGTTAAAAACTGAATTCGAATTACTCGCTTGGTGGCACCAAGTGCTTTGCTTATTCCTATTTCGCGCGTGCGTTCGTTCACGCTCACCAGCATAATATTCATCAAACCGATTCCCGCACCTATCAACGTAAGAATACCAATAACCACCGTTGCAATTTTTACATACTTCAACTGGTCGAGAATTTGGTCGGCTAAACGTTCGCTCTTCGCCACATCATAATCGTTCTCATCACCCAACCTCAAGTGACGGATACCTCGCAAAATTCCGCTGGCTTCATCAATAGCCAAATCTAAATCCTGTGGGTCGTGCACCATTACATTAAGAATGTATGAAACAGTATTGTCAGGAAAACTATAGCGCGCATTCTGCACAGGAATGAGCACCTGATTATCGCTCGAAACCTGACTGGCTCCCTTTGATGCAAGAATTCCGGTGACCTTAAATTTCTTGCTTCCGATGCTTACTAATTTTCCAACTACCGTATCGTACGGTTCAAAAATTTTTGCCACTACATCTCTTCCTAAAATAACTACATCGCTTCCGCTTTCAATTTCTGTTTTCGAAAAATTTCTTCCGTCTGAAATGCTTTGTCCGCTTACCTTTAAATAATTTTCGTCCACTGCAATCACCTTTACATTCGGATTCGTCTTCTTCGATTCGTTCTTTACTATAGCTATATCATTCGCCACTTCAGATATAGCAACAGTTGCAGGAAACTGAAACACACGTTTGAATTCATTTGCCTGTTGAATAGTGATAGGCGGATTTTCACTCTTGCGTCTTCTCTTCGGTCCTCCGCGCCTACGCACTTGTCCTTCGTTTTTTATGCCGAAAGTGTTGGACCCCATTTCACTAAAACTCGTGAGCATCTTCCCCCTGATGCCTTCGGTGGCTGTAAGAATTCCAATGAGTGCGGTTATACCGAACATAATTATTGATAACGTGAGAATGGTGCGCAGAATATTTGCACGAATAGTTCGAAGCGCAAGGCGTATGTTTTCGGTGAGATTCACGCCTGCAAACTTATTCTTTTGCTTTGTTCTTCATACAGGGAAATTTCGGAAACATATATTTGCAGCAATGGAGAATTACGAATTTGAATTGGCAGAACAATTTGCCCTGCAAACCAACAAGCACTTTTTCCTGACGGGAAAAGCGGGTAGCGGCAAAACAACTTTGCTCAAAAAAATTGCGAAGCAGACCACGAAAAATTTTGTGGTGGTAGCGCCCACAGGCGTAGCTGCAATTAACGCAGGTGGAGTAACCATTCATTCGCAATTCAATCTACCGCTTACTTCATTTATCCCCAATAGCGATTCGGTCAACTTGAATTTGGTTACTAACCGCAGAGCATTGATGGAGCACATGCAGTTTAGGAAAGATAAACGCAAAGTGATTCAGGAAATGGAGTTGCTGATAGTGGATGAAATAAGTATGGTGCGTGCCGATATTTTGGATGCGATAGATTTTGTAATGCGCAAAGTGCGCAGAAGAGAAAAACCTTTTGGCGGAGTGCAGGTGATGCTCATTGGCGATATGCACCAGTTACCGCCTGTTGTAAAAGAACCTGAGTGGCAAATTCTGAAAAATTATTACGCCAGTCCTTACTTTTTCGATTCGCTTGTTTGGAAACAATTGGACGCAGCCGAAATTGAACTGAAGAAAATTTACCGTCAAAGCGATGCGCGGTTTTTGCGTTTGCTCAACAACATTCGCCATCAGGAATTAGATGAAGATGATTATGAAGAATTAAAGAAGCGATACAATCCGGGCTTTCGCCCCACAGAGGAAGGATATATTTTATTAGCTACGCACAACAACAAAGTAAATGCAGTCAACGAAGGCGAATTGAAAAAACTGGAAGGACGACCTTACGCTTTTGAAGCAGAAACGAGCGGAGATTTTCCCGAGCATCTTTATCCTTGCGAAAAATATTTACAACTGCGCGAAGGCGCACAGGTAATGTTTACACGCAACGATGCCGTAGATGGGAAATATTTCAATGGCAAACTGGCGGTAGTAACAAAAATAGACAGTGAAAATATAACCGTAGCATTTCAAAATAATAAAGAAGAGTATTTAGTGAAGAAGGAGATTTGGGAAAATATTTCTTACACCGTTGATGAAGCAAAAGATAAGATTGATAAAAATATTGTCGGCACATTCACTCAGTATCCATTGCGCTTGGCTTGGGCAATTACTATTCATAAAAGTCAGGGCTTGACGTTTGACAAAGTAATTATTGACGCAGGTTCTTCTTTTGCAGCTGGACAGGTTTACGTAGCGCTTTCGCGTTGCAGAACTTTAGGCGGAATTGTTTTGCACTCGCTCATTACCCAAAACTCGTTACATGGCGATGAGAAGATTACCAACTTTAGCGAAGCACATCATGGTGAACGTGAATTAGAAGAACAGTTGAATCAGGCAAAACACGAATACGCTAACGACCAATTGAAAAAACTTTTTGACTTTAATAAACTTCGCGAACGCGTTGGCGATTGGAAAGAACTCTTGTTTGAAAAAGATTTTCCTGATAAAGAAAAAGCGTTAACGCTTTTCGAAAACATTGCGTTACAAATTGAAACTATTATTACCACTTCAGAAAAATTTGAACCGCAATTAGAACGCTTGCTTGTAGATTACAACAACAGTCGCAATACTTTTGCTTTGAAAGGGCGCTGTGCAAAAGCCATTGAGTATTTCACCGAAAATATTTTCAACACGCTCATTACTCCCATGCACGAGCACATCACTGCCATGGCTTACAAAAGCAAAGTGAAACGATATGTGCAGCAGGTTCAATCGGTGCAAGATAATTTCTGGTTAAAGGTCAATCAACTTTACGGTGCGCGCTTTATGGATGAGAAACTTTATGATGGCGAAGTAAAATTCAGTAAAGACAAATTGAAAACCGTTGCTACCTCTATTACTTCAGGCAAAAAGGAAAAAGGCGGAACTTATAAGGACACGCTTGATTTGCACCATAAAGGAATATCATTGGAAGAAATTGCTTCCGTGCGAGGCTTAACTACAGGAACTATTAAATCGCATTTTGCTAAATGGATTTTGGAAGGTGAAATTAAAGTGCAGGATGTTCTTCCTGCTGAAACAATTCAAACGCTTAAAAAATTTTTAAACGAAAGCCCTGAGAAAACTGTTGCCGCTGCGTTCAGAAAATTTGGAGATAGGTATGATGGGAATGATGTACGCATGGTGTTGAATCATTTAATAAATACCAAAACCAAATCAAAAACGAGTTGATTACATTCCAGCGAATTTTCGCTAAATCGTTTTTCTGTCTCCGAAATTCGTTTATGTTTGCGCTGTGAAACCAGTAGGCAGTAAGCAATTTGCTGTAGGCAATAAATACAATCGAGTAAGCTTTCCATCTTGGCTAACTCTGCGGCTGTTTCAATCTTCCATCTTAAATTCTCCATCTTAAAATTATAGAACATGGCATACGATATCGAAATGATTAAAAAGGTTTACGCAGAACTTCCTTCAAAAATTACTGCTGCACGTAAAGTGTTAAACCGCCCTTTGACGTTGACTGAAAAAATTCTTTACTCCCATCTTCATGTTTCACAGAAACTCGAAGATTTCAAACGTGGAGGTTCTTACGTTGACTTTGCACCCGATAGAGTAGCCATGCAGGATGCAACAGCACAAATGGCCTTGTTGCAATTCATGCAAGCCGGTCGTCCGAAGGTGGCAGTGCCCTCTACCGTTCACTGCGACCACTTGATTACTGCAAAGGATGGTTCTAAAACCGACTTAGCTGCGGCTACTTCAGGCAATAAAGAGGTATATGATTTCTTAGCTTCAGTATCTAACAAATATGGTCTTGGTTTTTGGAAACCGGGTGCTGGTATTATTCACCAGATTGTGTTAGAAAACTACGCTTTCCCTGGAGGAATGATGATTGGAACAGATTCTCACACCGTGAATGCAGGTGGACTTGGAATGGTTGCGATTGGCGTAGGTGGTGCTGATGCTTGCGATGTAATGGCAGGTTTGGCTTGGGAATTAAAACAACCGA
>CANJRM010000163.1 GCA_947476645.1 Bacteroidota bacterium | reverse complement strand
TAATGTATGCACTTTGAAAAAAACAAAAAGCGAATATATTTGCGCTCCCTTTGAAAGAAGGACCGGTAGTTCAGTTGGTTAGAATGCGTCCCTGTCACGGACGAGGTCGCGGGTTCGAGTCCCGTCCGGTCCGCTTAAAGCCTCTCAATAAAATGAGAGGCTTTTTTGTTTTTAATAGAGAATCACCAACTACCTCCCCAAACAGCCTACGCTTTCTTGGGCTAAGCCAACAACCAATTCCTTTTTTACTTCGCCATTACTTTCGTTCGCTATAATTTTCTTGCAGAGTTGGAGTAGGTTTTCGCTAATCGGAACTGTTGATTCTCCGGGTGAAAACTCGTTTTCAATTTCTGCCAACGAAACTTTATGTAATTCTGCCAGTTGAATCTTTCGCGCATGGGGCACTGGTCTTTCACCGGCTTCCCAACGCCTGTAGCTTTCATACGAAACCTTAAGCTTGCCTGCTACTTGTTTGAGCGAGTCTTCACTTTTTTCGCGCAACCGTTTTAGATTATCGCTTACCGCCATGGTGTAATTATTTATGGGTTATTAAATAACTAGACCGAAACTCTTACAGACATTTATTACCGGCTTAGTAATAAAGCGTGGTATCGGTTTTCAGAATCAGCACCAGTGTAAATATAAATGATGCTGTTTATTCTGCCGATAAAACCTCTGGCTATTGATGGTGTATCTACACCATGCTTTTGGTGTAAATACACCATGCCTTGTATGGCGATAAAAGCGCACTGCACTTTATTTTTACAACCATTAATTCAAACCATTTTTAAAAACTAAAAACCAGGTATCATGAAAACAAAATTTTTTGCGGTGCTCCATGTCACAGCTAAGGAGTTCACCAAATTAGCCAACCTCGGCAACCGCGTTATTTCCAAGCTGACCGAGTTTGTGGCAGTTTATGCCACACCCGACCCCACGGTGGCTGACCTTACTACCGAAGTAAACAAATTAGTAACCCTCAACGGGCAAGCCAAGGGCAGCACGCAAAAGAAAGACGAGCGCGATGCACAGGCAATCGTAGTTTACGATATGCTGAGCGAAGAAGTAACTTACGTAAACGGTATAGCTAAGGGCGATAAAGTAAAAGTAGATAAATCGGGTTTTGATGCTGATAAAGAACCCGAAGGACACGGCATACCGCCAGTGCCTGTTATTAAGAAAGTAGTTGATGGTGAAGTAGCGCACAGCGCTAAAATTTCGTTGGTTGGTCCGCTCACCAAAGGTCTTCGTTACAGTGTGCAAGTAGCTTTGATTGGCGGAGGCGACACTCCTCCACCTCCACCTCCACCACCGGGAGGAGATGATTTTGACCCTGATAAATTACCTTGGACAAGCGCACTCGAAAGTGTAAACAGTCTCGAACTGGTATTGCTTAATCTTAAGCGCGGAAAGGATATTGCCATTCGCGTGCGAGCAGAAGACGGCTCTAAAAAAAGCAGTTGGAGTGATTTGTATTTGTTCCTCCCTCGTTAGAATACTTCGGGTAACAAACAAAAAACTGCCGTTGGTTTGAAAAAAACTGACGGCAGTTTTTTTTGACCTTCCGGAAGGTTTTCAAAACCTTCCGGAAACTTTTTTCAAACTGCTGGAAAGTTTTCTGAAACTGCAAGAAACTTTTTGAAACCTTCCGGAAACTTTTCCTGAACTACCGGAACTTACAGTCAACCTTCCGGAAACATTTTTAAACCTTCTGGAAGGTTTTTCGAAACTACCGGAAGCTTTTTAAAACCTTCCGGAAAGTTTTTTTGAACTGATGGAAGGTTTTTGAAAACCAAGGGAGGTTTTAAGAATAGGCACAACAACGATGGAAAAACCAAACTCAAAATTTGAATAATTAAAAAACGATTTTATTTTTATTGCATCAGGCACCAACTGCTAACCATGTTTCGCTGAATTTTTGAAGCTGCCTTTCCTTGGACAGTTTATTATTACTACACATAAAAATTCAGTATGCGCAAAACTAAGCTATACCTAAACCTTGTATTGTCTTGTGCCTTGTGTCTAATGTCTATTGTCGGTTCTGCGCAAGCACCGCCTTTAACCAATTATCAATCGGTGCTTCGCGATGCATCAGGTAACATTATGCCCAATCAGAACTTATGCGTGCAAAGCACCATCACCAACGGAAGCGGAGGAACCATACTCTACCGAGAAGAGTTTACACCTACCACTAACCAGTTCGGTCTGTTCAGCGTAGCACTCGGAGGCGGAGTAGCCGACATAGGTACCTACGCCACCATTGACTGGGCTAATGTAAACCCTTGGCAAAAAGTAGAAGTAAAAATCAACTGTACCGGTAGCTACATTACTATGGGCAATGCGCAACTGCTTACAGTGCCCTATGCCTTTAATGCAGCTAAAGCAACCACTTCTGCCGATAATCACTGGGCAGGTACCGGCAATAATATTTATAACACCAACTCGGGTAATGTGGGCATAGGCACTTCCACACCATTCTATAACCTCGATGTTACCGGCAATACCGGGCGAACAGGCAGTTTTGTAAATACGGCTACCTCAATTGATAATAACGGCATCTATGGCTCTTGCAACAACACACCCTATTATGGTGTAGGAGTGTCTGGCGTAGGTGGCTACAAAGGTGTTTCGGGTATTGCCAATATTCCAGGTACCGGTAATAGATTTGGGGTAACTGGTTTTGGCTCGTTAGGAACCGGTTCTAATTACGGAGTTCACGGTACTGCCACAGGCGGAACTACCGCTTATGGACTATATGGAGATGCAACCGGTGCTACGACTAATTATGCCGGCTATTTTAATAGCGGTTATGTGTATGTAAAAAACAGACTTGGTATCGGTGATATTCTTAATCAATTGCCCCAATACCCTCTTGATGTAAGAAGTAATTCTGCACCATGGACGGCAAATTTTTACAATTCCATGGACTTCAGTGGTGCTACGGCAATTTTAGCAACTTCCGATAATATTGGCACCGGTGAAAGAATAGGTATAACTGCGGCTGGGCGGAATGGGAGTTCAGGAAACAATACAGGAATATATGCTGAAGGCATGGGTGGCACAGGTGGCTGGGCCAGTTATGGAGTACATGCTGTGGCATCAAACGGAACGGATGCTTATGGAATATTAGCTTCTGCATCGGGTGCTACGAAAAATTATGCAGGATACTTTGCAAGCGGAAATGTGTATGTGGCAAATAGCCTTGGTATCGGAAATATAAATAATCAAATGCCTTCATATCCTCTTGATGTAAAAACTAATTCTAATTTTATTGCAGGGCATTTTTACAATTCCTCTGGTTTTTCTCCTATTACTGCAATTGATGCCACTGCCGATAATGTAGGGAGCGGTGAACGAATAGGCATAAGTGCGGCCGGGCGGAATGGGAGTTCCGGAAACAATACAGGAATATATGCTGAAGGCGTGGGTGGCGCAGGCGGCTGGGCCAGTTATGGAGTACACGCTGTGGCATCAAACGGAACAGATGCTTATGGAATATTAGCTTCTGCCTCCGGTGCTTCTACTGCCAATTGGGCGGGCTATTTTATCGGTAGTGTTTATACCACCGGTACCTACCAATCATCTGACCGCAAATTGAAAAACGACATCAAGCCGCTAAGCGGTGCTATGGCAATTATAGAACAGTTAAAACCATCGAGCTATACCTTTAAAACCAGTGAATACCAGCAAATGAACCTGCCCGAAGGTTTGCAATACGGTTTAATAGCCGATGAAGTGCAGCAGGTAATGCCGGGTGCAGTAAAGAAAGCGGTTCAGCCCGCAGACTATGAAAACCATGATAGCGGTAAAGGCAAAAAACTAAACGATGAGGTGGAGTTTAATGCTGTAAATTATACGGAGTTTATTCCGGTTCTTATTGGCGCAGTGAAAGAGCAGCAGGCAACCATTTTCGATTTGCAAACAACACTAAAACACGAACAGTTATTGAACGCACAATTATTAAAACGGGTAGAAGTATTAGAGAAAAAATAAACTGCCGGCAAAAGTAGCACGAACGCACAATCATAAGATTAAAAGAATTGAGACACACTCAGCAATAACCTTTTTGTGTCTGTAGTGTTTTTTCTGTTTCGGGACACTCATTTGCATTCCGGCTGTTCCTGCGTGGCGATTCTCCCCATAGGGGGGAGTTAGTGGGTTGCGTGGCGGCTGTTGCTTCGCAAGTTCTTCAAAAACAAATCCCCCCAACCCTTTTTTTCTTTCGTCTACTTAAATATATTTGCGCTCCTTTTTAAAGAGTGGCTGATATTAGCTTCGAAATTATGCAAGCCGGCAGGCGCGAAATCGAACCTCAGTTTTCAACTTTTTTCAGAGGAAAAGATTTGGCAAAAGGGATAAGCACCTTTAGCTCTGTTTCTATTTACTAATTACTAAATACTAATTACTAAACAATGGCATCTTTCAGAAAAGAGAACGTTAAACGATTCGACTTCTCCAAAATCACCATCATGCTGGCATCACCCGATGCTATCCTTGGTCGCTCTAACGGAGAAATTAAGAAACCCGAAACCATCAACTACCGTACTTACAAACCCGAAATGGAAGGTTTGTTCTGCGAGCGTGTATTCGGGCCTACCAAAGATTACGAATGCTACTGCGGCAAGTACAAAAGAATTCGCTACAAAGGTATTGTGTGCGACCGTTGCGGTGTAGAAGTAACCGAAAAGAAAGTGCGCAGAGAGCGCATGGGTCACATTAAGTTGACCGTGCCTATCGTGCATATCTGGTATTTCAAATCATTGCCAAACAAAATAGGTTACCTCTTGGGAATTTCTTCTAAGAAACTCGAGAGCATTATCTATTACGAGCGTTACGTAGTTATTCAGGCTGGTAAAGCGGCTGACGGAGTAGAACTTCAAACAGAAAAAGGACCCGAAGTAAAAAACGTGGCTTACCTCGATTTGTTGACCGAAGAAGAATACCTCTCTGCTTTCGAAAACGAAACATTGAAGAACAATCATCTGTTGGAAGATACAGACCCTAATAAATTTATTGCCAAAATGGGTGCAGAAGCAATGAAAGAATTGCTTTCACGCATCAAATTGGATGAACTATCCTACCAGCTTCGTCACGATGCGGCTAACGAAACTTCGCGTCAGCGCAAGGCAGAAGCCTTAAAGCGTTTGAGCGTAGTGGAAATGTTCCGCAGTGCAAACGAGCATATCGAAAACCGTCCCGAGTGGATGGTGGTGCAGTTCCTTCCGG
>CANJRM010000162.1 GCA_947476645.1 Bacteroidota bacterium | reverse complement strand
TCTTGCGATGAAGCAGGGAAAATTCCAAGTACTGCTTTTGCAGTAATCCATTTTTCAGCAATTACTTTTTTCAGCAACGCTTGCGCATCATCAAAAAGCTTTTTCGCCTCCGTCCCATATTTAGGATTTTCAAAAATGCGCGGATATATTCCGTTCATCTCCCAAGTATAAAAGAAAGGAGACCAGTCAATATATTTGGCGAGTTCTTCAATGCTGTAATCGTCAAATACTTTTACGCCAATAAAATTCGGCTTCCTTATTTCCTCCTTGCTCCAGTCAATCTGGTATTTGTTTTTGCGCGCTTCGGCAAGTGTTACATATTCTACATCGCTTTTTCTTTTGGCGTGCAGTTCGCGCATCTCTGCATATTCCGCTTTTACAGATGTAGTAAAACTTACACTTTCATCTTTGCTCAATAATTTACTGGCAACGGTTACCGCTTTCGAAGCATCAAGAACATGCACCACATTTCCCGAAAAAGTTGGAGCTACTTTTACAGCCGTGTGCAACTTAGAAGTAGTAGCTCCGCCAATCAACAAGGGTTGTTTCATACCGAGGCGTTCCATTTCTTTTGCTACGTGTACCATTTCATCTAACGAAGGAGTAATCAATCCACTTAGTCCGATGATTTGCGCGTTCTCCTCACGAGCACGTTCCAGAATTTTATCGGCAGGAACCATTACACCCATGTCAATTATCTCGTAGTTATTGCAAGCCAATACAACGCCCACAATATTTTTTCCAATGTCGTGCACATCGCCTTTCACAGTAGCGAGAAGAATCTTGCCGTTGTTCTTAGCGGTATTGCCCGACTTCTTTTTTTCTTCTTCGAGATAAGGAAGAAGATATGCCACCGCTTTTTTCATTACGCGTGCGCTCTTTACCACCTGCGGTAAAAACATTTTTCCGCTACCGAATAAATCGCCCACGATATTCATTCCGGCCATTAACGGACCTTCAATAATTTCCAACGGCTTGTCATATTTCAAACGCGCCTCGTCCGTATCGGCATCAATGAATTCTACGATTCCCTTAACGAGTGCATGTGCAAGTCTATCTTCCACAGTTCCGCTTCTCCATTCTTCGTTTACTACTTCTGCTTTATCTTTCTTCTTTACGGTTTCAGCAAAAGCTAACAGTCGTTCGGTAGCATCATCTCTTCTATCGAGCAAAACATCTTCTACCCTTTCCAATAAATCTTTCGGTATGTCATCATAAACTTCGAGCATGGTTGGGTTCACAATACCCATGTCCATGCCGCTTTTAATAGCGTGATATAAAAAAGCCGAGTGCATAGCTTCGCGCACAGCGTTGTTTCCACGGAAAGAAAAACTTACGTTACTAACGCCACCGCTGATGTGCGCGTGAGGCAAATTTTCTTTAATCCATTTTGTAGCACGGAAAAAGTCCACTGCATTCTGACGATGTTCTTCCATACCGGTTGCTACAGGGAAAATATTCGGGTCGAAGATGATATCCTCGGCAGGAAAATTTAATTGCTCGGTGAGAATTTTATAGCTGCGTTCGCAAATTTCAATTCTGCGCTCGTAACTATCGGCTTGTCCTTTTTCATCAAAAGCCATTACAATAATTGCCGCACCATAGCGGTGAATCAACTTGGCTTGCTTAATGAATTCTTCCTCACCACCTTTCAAAGAAATCGAATTCACAATTCCTTTTCCCTGCAAACATTTTAAGCCCGCTTCAATGATGTGAAACTTCGAACTATCAATCATCACCGGCACTTTCGAAATATCCGGTTCGCTTGCCGTGAGGTTCAAATATTTTTTCATTGCCTCTTCACCATCCAACATTCCCTCGTCCATGTTTATATCAATCACCTGTGCGCCACCTTGCACCTGGTCAAGCGCAACAGTCAGCGCATCTTCATATTTATCTTCCTTAATCAGCTTTAAGAATTTTGCTGAACCGGTAACGTTGGTTCGCTCGCCTACGTTCATGAAATTACTTTCAGCAGTCATAGTCACCGGTTCAAGTCCGCTCAATTGCATAAAAGGAATGCGCACCGGTTTTTTGCGCGGAGCATATTTTGCTGCTACACGCGCAAACTCGCGAATATGGTCAGGCGTTGTTCCACAACAACCTCCAACAATATTTACAAAACCGCTTTTGCAAAATTCTTCAATATCGCTGCCCATCATCTCGGCAGTTTCATCATACCCGCCAAAGGCATTCGGCAATCCGGCATTTGGGTAAACGCTCACCCAAGTATGCGCCACATTCGAAAGCGTTTCGAGATACGGTCTCATGTCTTTTGCCCCGAGTGCACAGTTCAAGCCAACGGAAAGAAGATTCGCATGTTTAATCGAAATCCAAAACGCTTCTGTTGTTTGCCCGCTCAATGTTCTTCCGCTGGCATCGGTAATAGTTCCCGATACTGAAACCGGAAGGTTCGTTCCTTTTTCTTCCTGCACTTTCATGATAGCGAAGAGCGCAGCTTTGCAATTGAGTGTATCGAAAACAGTTTCTACCAATAACCAATCAACACCGCCATCAATTAAACCGTGCGCTTGCTCGCTGTATGCTGTTACCAGTTCATCAAAACTGATGGCACGAAAACCAGGATTATTTACATCGGGCGAAATACTTGCGGTTCTGTTAGTGGGTCCAAATGCACCGGCAACAAAGCGTGGCTTTGATGGATTCTTCTTCGTGAATTCATCGGCAACTTCTTTCGCAATTTTTGCTGATTCAAAATTGAGTTGATAAGCAAGATGTTCAAGCTTATAATCTGCTTGTGCAATAGTTGTAGAAGAAAAAGTATTTGTCTCAATAATATCGGCACCGGCTTCTAAGTACTGCGCGTGAATCTCTCTAATAATATCCGGACGCGTTATACTCAACAAATCATTATTGCCACGCAAATCATGTGTGTGGTTCTTCAACAACTCACCACGAAAATCTTCTTCGGTAAGCGTATAGCGCTGAATCATCGTTCCCATTGCTCCATCGAGCACAAGGATTCGTTTTTCAATTTCTTCAGACAGGTTCGGCTTGGTATTACTCATACATAAATTTTCAATCAAAAAAATATTGATGCAATTGATTTCAAGAAAGTGAGGCAGGGAGAATGTTATTCTCTTATCTGTCAGGATTTGGCACCTGTTCTGCAATTACGCAGAATGGTTGTCAAGACGTCAACGGGCCTGTCCCTCGGTCTTTCTTGATAAGCAATGAATCAAAGAGCACTGCAAATATAATCGTAAAAAGGAAAAAGCCTTACAACCGCATATTCGGCCTCAGTTCTTTCTTCTTGTAGAAATCGTTAATCACTTTCACCACACGCTTAGGGTCATCGGTTAGTTCAAACAATTTCAAATCTTCTTTGTTGATGTTGTGCTCTTCGTTCAACATTGTTTTTTCAATCCACTCCATTAAACCGCCCCAATAAGCCTTGCCCATAAAAATTAAAGGCACGCGGTCAATTTTTTTAGTTTGAATAAGCGTGAGCGTTTCAAACACTTCATCAATAGTGCCGAACCCACCGGGCATAAACACAAACGCCTGCGCATAACGGATGAACATCACCTTGCGCGCAAAAAAATATTTGAAAATTAAAAGTTTTTCTGCGTCAATAAATTCATTCCAGTCTTGTTCAAAGCCGAGTTCAATATGCAAACCCACTGAACTTCCTTTGCCTTGTTTGGCTCCTTTGTTCCCCGCTTCCATAATACCGGGACCACCACCCGTAATAATTCCGTAGCCTTCTTTTGCCAATAGCTCAGCAGTTTTCACCGTCATGGTGTAATACTTATTGTCGGGCTTCGTGCGCGCGCTGCCGAAGATGGAAATGCAGGGACCAAAGCGTTCCATTTTTTCGAATCCATCTACAAACTCGCTCATGATTTTGAACATTCTCCAGCTTGAATCTGCTTTTAGTTCTGCCCAGTTTTTCTTTTTCATTTTCTTAGAGTATTAAGTAGTTAGTATTTAGTAGTAAGACAACAGCCGAATACAATGGAACGCTGATTGCTATGATTATCATTATTAAATGCAGTGATATAAAATCATTCTTATCATAACAATAATGAAAATCAGCGTTCCATTGGTTTTGTCGAAATTAGAAACAACCCTGTAAACGTCAGCAATCCATTCACCGCGAGCAATTCAAAACCGAACTGATAACCATTGAACCACACCACACTGTTTTGGGCGAGCACCCAACAGATAATTGGCGACAGCAAACAAATCAACGGAACAATATTCTCTTTCAGTTTGCGCTTCGTCAAAATGCCGAAGGCGAAGAGCCCGAGCAAAGGGCCATAAGTATAACCCGCCACTTTCAGAATAGTAGAGATAACACTCGATGTAATCACCTGCTGATAAATCAAAATCAGAAACAGAAACAAAACCGTAACACTGATATGAACCGTTCTTCGGGTTTTCAGTTTCTTTTCTTCGCTCCAATCGCTGCGGTCTTTCATGCCGAGGATATCAATGCAGATAGAAGAAGTCAAGGCTGTCAATGCACCATCTGCACTCGGAAAAAGCGCACTGACTAAACCGAGAATAAAAATCAAACCCGCTACCGGTGGCAGATAATTCAACGCCACGAGCGAAAACGTTTCATCTGTTTTAGCAGGAAATGAAATGCCTTTTGCTTCCAGGAAAATGTAAAGCGCGGCACCGAGCACGAGGAACAACAAATTAACCGCCACTAAAATAACCGAGAAGAAAAGCATGTTCTTTTGCGAGTCGCCAATGTTCTTGACCGAAATATTTTTCTGCATCATCTCCTGGTCGAGGCCGGTCATGGTGATGGTGACGAAGGTGCCACCGAGAATTTGTTTAAGGAAAAAGTTTCCTGCTTTCCAGTCCTGTGTCTGGAAAATAGTGGTGTATCCCTTAGCACTAATGGCGCTTAACAGGGCGCTGAAAGAAAAATTCAATTCGCTGTTGATGAGCGCAATCGTAATCACCAGCGCGAGAATCATACCGGTGGTTTGCAGCGTGTCGGTCCACACAATTGTTTTTACTCCGCCATTAAACGTGTAGAGCAAAATCATCAGCAAAATAACAAACACCGAAACCGCGAACGGAATGCCGAGCCCGTCTAAAAGAAAATGCTGCAGCACAATCAGCACTAAATAAATGCGGATGCTCGCACCGAGCGTTCTCGACAGCAGAAAAAACCCTGCACCGGTCTTGTAACTCGTATTGCCGAAACGGCTTTGCAGATAGCTGTAAATAGAAGTAAGGTTCAGCCGGTAGTAAAGCGGCAGCAGCACAAACGCCACCACCATATAGCCAATAAAATAGCCGATAACCACCTGCAT
>CANJRM010000161.1 GCA_947476645.1 Bacteroidota bacterium | reverse complement strand
TTTCTCATTCTGCATTCCCCATTCCTAATTCCGCATTACCAAATATATTCGCCACATGAACTACAAGCGAATTGCAGAAGCCGACCTTGAGCACTTCAAAAAAATAGCGGGCAACGATTTTGTTTTTACGGATGCCGCTAACATCGAAAAATACAGCCGCGATGAAACGGATGGTTGCGCTTTTCCTCCTGAAGTGGTGATTAAACCAAAAAGCGTAGAAGAGATTTCAGCCATTGTAAAATACTGCAACGAAAATCTGATTCCTGTTTCGCCACGAGCTGCCGGCACGGGACTAAGCGCAAATAGTTTGTGTGTGCATGGTGGTGTAATGTTGAGCGTTGAGCGCATGAACAACATTCTTCAAATTGATGAAAGAAGTTTGCAAGTAACCGTTGAGCCTGGTATGATTACCGAAGCCTTGCAAAACACGTTGCAGGAAAAAGGTTTGTTCTATCCTGTTGACCCGTCAAGTCGCGGCTCGTGTTTTATTGGAGGCAATGTGGCTTGCAATAGTGGAGGACCGCGCGCTGTGAAATACGGAGTGGTGAAAGATTTTGTTTTGAATTTAGAAGTAGTTCTTCCTAGCGGAGAAATTATGTGGACGGGTGCGAACACGCTCAAGAATTCTACGGGTTATAACCTCACTCAACTTTTTGTAGGAAGTGAAGGAACGCTTGGCATCATTACCAAAATTGTTTTGAAGTTGTTGCCGTATCCTAAGTTTAATAATGTAATGCTTGCGCCTTTCAAAAGTATGGATGATGCTAGCGCAGCTGTTAGCGCGGTTTTTCGCGCGGGAATAATTCCAAGCTGTATTGAGTTTATGGAGCGCGATGCTGTGGAGTATGTGATGAAGTTTTTGGGCGATGTAACTATTCCATTTGCAGATGATACCCACGCCACGCTTTTGATTGAAGTAGATGGAAATGATATCGATGCTATTCAAAAGGACTGCGAAAAAATTTACGAAGTGCTGACGCAGTTTGAAGTAGGCGAAATTCTTTTTGCCGATAGTGAAGCACAGAAAATTGATTTATGGCGCATGCGCAGAAACATTGCTTATGCGGTGAAGAAGACAAATGTAACCGTGGAGGAAGATACTGTTGTGCCGCGTGCCGATTTGCCTGAACTTCTAAAACACATTAAAGCCGTTGGCAAAAAATATAATTTTCGGAGTGTGTGCTACGGACATGCAGGCGATGGAAATGTGCATGTGCGCATTTTAAAAGATGAGCTAACCGATGAATACTGGAAGAACGAAGTGCCCAAAGGCATTCGTGAAATTTTCGAAAAAGTAGTTGCGTTGAAAGGAACTATTAGTGGCGAACACGGCATAGGCTGGTTTCAGATTCCGTATATGGATATTAAGTTTTCATCAATGCAGATTGATTTGATGCGAAACATTAAACGTGTGTTCGACCCCAATAATATTATGAATCCGGGCAAGGTGTTTAATTAAAACTGTATGTTAAGTTGTCATCCTGATGCTTCGACAGGCTCAGCATGACAAAACAGTATGTCACCTTGAGCTTGTCGAAAGGTCGACAAACTCAGCGTGACATCGCTCTGTAAGCTCCCAATTAAACCTTTCACAATTTTTTTGTTCTGTAAAACAAGTTCCGCGTATCTTCGTTATCTATCTTAAATTCATTTACGTGAAAAAAATATTGCTCCTCTTTTCGCTTTTTGTTTTTGCAACAACAGTGGCTTTTGCGCAGGATGATGAATTGCCACCACCCAGTAGCAAGCCCGGCAAAACCGAAGAAAAAAAGAACGACCAAAAACCACCAGACCCGAAAGACTTTCAGGGTTTTCAAAAAAAGAAGAAGTTCGATTTCTCGAAAGTCATCATTGAGCCTAATTTCAGTTTTTCTATTTCCTCCTATTATCTGGCGCTTGGTTTATCGCCTTATGCAGCTTACAGAGTTTTTCAACCTAAGAATGCAAAGCCACGCGCGGGAAATGTCGGATTATTTGTAGGTGGTGGAATTACTTATCGCTATGACCGTATAACGCAAGAGTATAATGCCAATAGCAACATCATTTATAATGTACACACTTATGGTGGAGGTGTGTTAGTGCAGTATAACATCTACCACGGTTTTTTCACCAGAGTAAAATTGGAACTGCTCGGAAGAAAAATTCCAACTGTTGATGTAATATACGGTAGTGCCAGCAATCCAACCTTCCATTACACCTATGCAAATAAATTTTATCCGGCTTTATTATTGGGAGTTGGATATAATCTTTTACAGAGTAAGAATTTCTTCATGCCAATCTTAGTTTCGTACGATTTGCTGCATTCAGTAGTTGGTGCAGATAGGTCACTTTATAGAAACGGTTTTGTGTTTCAGTTGGGCTTTGTAAATATTTTCTAAGCGCAGCAACAGAAATAAAAAATGCCTCTCGTTTTCGAGCGGCATTTTTTATTTTATGCAGGTAATAAGTATTAAGCTTTTGCACCAGCGCTCAACACCTTCGCCATGGTTTCACCAATAGCAGCAGGAGAATCAACTACGGTAATTCCACACTCGCGCATGATTTGCATTTTAGCAGCAGCGGTATCATCTTTTCCGCCAATGATTGCACCCGCATGTCCCATTCTTCTTCCGGCAGGTGCGGTTTGTCCGGCTATGAATCCTACTACAGGTTTGCGGTTATTGTCTTTTATCCAACGGGCAGCATCTGCTTCAAGCGAGCCGCCAATTTCTCCAATCATAATAATGCCGTCTGTATCGGGGTCGTTCATAAAAAGCTCAACAGCTTCTTTTGTCGTAGTGCCGATAATCGGGTCACCACCAATTCCAATTGCAGTAGAAACTCCGAGACCCGCCTTCACAACCTGGTCAGCCGCTTCGTAAGTAAGCGTTCCTGATTTAGAAACAATTCCTACTCTTCCTTTTTTGAAAACGAAGCCTGGCATGATTCCAACCTTTGCCTCTTCAGGTGTAATTACTCCGGGGCAATTCGGTCCAACTAATCTTGTTTTTGTTCCGTCCAAATAACTTTTTGCTTTCACCATATCCTGCACTGGAATTCCTTCGGTAATGCACACCACTAATTCAACTCCTGCATCTGCCGCTTCCATAATAGCATCGGCAGCAAAAGCTGGTGGAACAAAAATGATACTCACGTTACAGCCTGTTGCTTTGCGCGCATCAGCCACAGTGTTGAAAACAGGTTTGTCTAAATGTTTTTCTCCGCCTTTTCCCGGAGTAACTCCCGCAACCACATTAGTCCCGTAAGCAATCATTTGCTCGGCATGAAAACTTCCTTCTTTGCCGGTGAAACCCTGCACTACAATTTTCGAATTCTTGTTTACTAGTACGCTCATTGAAAAAGTATTTGTTGTTTAGTATTTCGCGTTTCTCCGCAGGTCTTTTAAAAAATCGCTGGCGAATATAAAATCAAAAAGTTCCCCGTCAGTAATCTCCATAATTTGCTTGTTCGTTCCTTCCCAGTATTTCAAACCCTCGTGAAGGAACACCACTTTGTCTCCAATACCCATTACGCTATTCATATCGTGCGTATTGATAACGGTGGTCATGTTGTACTCAAGCGTAATTTCTTTGATGAGGTGGTCAATTACAATGGCAGTTTTTGGGTCGAGTCCGCTATTCGGTTCATCGCAAAAAAGATATTTCGGATTCATTACGATTGCGCGTGCAATACCTACACGTTTCTTCATTCCTCCTGAAAGTTCACCGGGATATTTCTTATTGGTGTTTGGTAAGTTCACTCGTCCCAAACAAAAATTTACGCGCTCTAATTTTTCTGCCGCGGTTTGGTTGGTAAACATATCGAGCGGAAACTGAACATTCTCTTCTACAGTTAAAGAATCAAACAAAGCGGTGCCTTGGAAAAGCATTCCTATTTCTCTGCGAATATCCTTACGTGCATGAAAATCCATGTCGGTAATATTTCTGCCATCATACAGAATAGTTCCTTCATCGGGTTCAAACAAACCGACCATACATTTTAATGTAACGGTTTTTCCCGAACCAGATTTACCAATGATGAGATTGCATTTCCCGTTTTCAAACGAAGCAGAAATGCCCTTCAATACTTGTTGAGAGCCAAAGTTTTTCTTTATGTTTTTTATTTCTATCACAGTAGTAGGAAGGCAACAAAAAAGTTTACAATCATCATTACGATGGAACTAAGTACAACTGCTTGTGTAGAAGATTTTCCGATTTCCACTGCTCCACCCTGAACAGTAAATCCTTTGTAACAGGAAATAGAAGAAAGTGTAAAACCAAATAACACCGCTTTAACCAGCATGATAAAAACATCGTAGCCGTCAAAACCATCCTGCACGCCTCTAAAATATTCTGTGGTAGAAAAAAAGCCACCTAAAAGTCCTGCACCCCAACCACCAATAATTCCAAGTGCCACAGCTATAACCACCAGCATCGGAACCACTATAACTGAAGCGGCAATTTTGGGTCCTATTAAATAAGCGGGTGTATTCACGCCCATTATTTCGTAAGCATCTATCTGTTCAGAAATTCTCATCGTTCCTAATTCAGAAGCAATGTTTGAACCTACTTTACCTGCAAGTAGAAGCGCAGAAACAGTTGGCGCTAATTCTAGAATCATTCCTTTGCGCACAATAGAACCAATCCACCACATGGGCACTAAACTGATAGAGCGAAACTGATAAGCAAACTGAACGGCACTTACGCCACCAATAAAAGTAGATACAATGGCAATAATAGGCAGCGAGCCCACACCAATATCTTTTGCCTGACGAAAGGTTTCCTTCCAATACATCTGCGCTTTTTCGGGTTTCGAAAAAGCACTGTACATCAATGTGAGAAAGCCGCCTAACTGTTCAAAAATTTTCAACATAGTGAGGGTGCTAAGAAAGGAAAATTTTGACAATGCGATGAAGTGAGAAGAAGATAATGCGGCTACGTGGTAAAGTTTTAAGTTAGCACCATGAATAAGAAGATTGTAATTACAGGAGCAACCAAAGGAATTGGCAGAGCCATTGCCGAAAAATTTGCAAGTGAAGGTTGGGATTTGGCGCTGTGCTCTCGAAGCGAAAGTGATTTGATTGCCTTTCAATCGAAAATCGAAAATCGAAAATCGAAAATCATCATTCACCAATGTGATGTAAGCAAGAAGGAAGATGTAAAATCATTCGCAGAAAAAGTTCTCAATGAATTTGGAGCGGTGGATATAATCGTCAACAACGCGGGCGTGTTTTTACCGGGACAAGTGATTAATGAAGAAGAAGGAACTTTAGAAAAACTGATTGAAACCAATCTTTATAGTGCTTATCATTTGAGCAGAATGTTGTTGCCGAA
>CANJRM010000160.1 GCA_947476645.1 Bacteroidota bacterium | reverse complement strand
TTGCGGTCTAAGTATTGAATGTTTGTTCCATGATGCACACGGTGCACATCTGGCGTAATAAAAATTTTGTTGAGCCAAGGATGATAACCAACAAACGATTCATGCACGTGTTCTAGCACTCCCCACACTCGCGAGAAAGTTCGTACTGCAATAAACATAAGCGGATGAAAACCTAACGCGCACATCCAGATAAAATACCAGGGTGTCATTATAAATTCAATCACTGAGCCACGCACAGCTGAAGAAAGCCGCATTTCGGGTGTGCTGTGATGCGGAGAATGAAAGCACCAAAGCAAACGCACTTCGTGCTGAATACGATGGCTCCAGTAAAAAATAAAATCGAAGAGTAAGAAGCAGAACACCCACACATACCACTTAAACCCAAGTTCGAAAATGCGATGGTTATACATCCAATAACTAAGCGCGAGATAAAAAAGAAAATCAGCCACCGCTTCAAAACCAAAAACACCTACTCCCGAAATTAAACTTACTACTCCACCTCTGTGATTCATCTGAACCTTGCGAAACATGAGTACTACTACTTCCAGTAAAGCCATTGCTACGGTGAGTGCGAAAATTCCCGGAGCGATAATTTTTACGAGGGCATCGAGTTTGGCAATGTTTTCTTCTATGCTCATGATAACCCCAAAATAAAAAACGCTACCCGTTTGAAGCAGCGTTTGAAAAAAGAAGTTTAAATAATCTTAAACGAAATGTCATCCTGAGCTTGTCGAAGGATTTGCAAGGAAATGCTTCGACAAGCTCAGCATGACAAATGCCTTTTAATTCGGATAACTATTTTTTGCCCAGCACGTTAGGTCATGAATATCCGCATCGGAAAGTTTTGCTGCTCCTAGCGGCATATTTTTGCAACCGCTACCGTGATTAATAGAACAGAAAGCGCTAGCGTTCAAAGAAGATTTTGCAGCACTGTAAGAAGAGTAATCCTTTGCTTCTGCGCGCGCTGATACATCGTGACAACCACTGTTAGCGCAGTTGTTATTGAGAATAGTTTTTATTTTTTGGTTGTAAGTATTTAGCGTGTCATCGGTTTCGTTACATGTAACGGCATCGGTGTATTGACTAAGGCTATCTTTTTTGCAGGAACTGGAATAAAAAACAAGTAGCATAACAGCAGCAAGGAACAGGAGATTCTTCATAGAGAAATTGTTTTTTTATTTTTAATAATGGCGGCAATGATATAGCAAAGTGCCTTGTTGAAAAGGTTGATTTGGGAACTTAAATCATTTCGTGTATTTTGATTTTACAGAAATAACCCATGCGTAATATTTTCCTGTATCTTTTATTGGTGTTTTGCATTTCGAGTTGCAAAAAGGAAACTGTGTATCAGGATGTCATTATACCCGGCAATAACCCTCCACCCGATTATAGTATTGATTCGGCCACGATCAATATTTATGTAAACAAAGCGTATATCAATATTATAGGCAGAGAGCCGGTAGGCATTGAAAGAACCAATGCCCTCGTTATTTTAAGGCAAAATAATTTTTCGGTAGCCGACCGAAAACAATTTGTGCAGGGCTTGCTGAACAGACCTGAAGTAAATTCCAACTTGCTAATTCTGGCGCGCAGTGAATACCTCGGCAATACTGATTCGTTCGATATTGCTCAACAGATTTTTGTTTTTCAAAATGCTCTTACCATTCCTGATTACGCACCTTTCTATCCAACTATTCTGGCTGAAATGCGAAGGTTAGATACACTTCAAATTACATTACAACAAATGAATGCCGGCACCTGCAGTTACAAAGAAATGTTGCGCAGAACTATCAACAATTATTTCTACGACCAGTTGAACATGGGTACCGAAAATTTTGTAGTTTCTACTTATCAGAATTTCCTTTTCCGTTACCCTACCAACTATGAATTGGCAGCGTGCAAGATTATGGTAGATGGTCAAAGTTCGGTTGCGTTTCTTCAAACCGGTAATAGCAAAAATGATTACATGGGCATCTTCTTCCGCACCAACGATTTTTACGAAGGGCAGGTGCGCTACATTTATAAAAAGTATTTGTTCCGCGAGCCGAACTCGGCAGAGATGGCATACTATGCAGGCATTTATAAAGCAAACAATAACTATAAAGATTTGCAGCTCGAAATCTTTTCACTGAATGAATACGCGGGAATTCACTAAATCATTTACACGAACAAAAACAGATGACGATGAAAACGGTTAAACTATTCAGAGGAGGATTGATGGTGTTTCTGCTTGCTATTGTGTTGCTCTATAGCGGTTGCAATACCAAAACAATTGAAGACCGGTACATCTACGAAGTGCAAACCAAGGAGATTTATCAAAGTGCTTCGCAAAAGCAAACACTCAAAACAACTACACAGTTTGTTTCTATTGCTTACAGCGATTTATTCAATAGTAGCATCACTAACGATAAACTTAACTCGCTTGATATTGCCTACCAGTCGCTGGGTGATAAGAAAATAATAGAGGACATGATTATTAAAACTTTTTTGGAACAGGCAAGTTCACTTGTTCCTTCAAACACCGTTATGCGAAACGATATTCCAACCTTTGTGCAAAATACTTACCTGCGTTTTTACAATCGCAAGCCCAATGAATTTGAAGCATGGAAAGTAAAAGACATGATTGAAAAGAATGCAGATATAACACCGAAGATGATTTACTATACACTGATGACGAGTGATGAATACCGGTATTATTAATGCGGAATG
Source organism: Bacteroidota bacterium (assembly GCA_947476645.1). Lineage (GTDB taxonomy): Bacteria > Bacteroidota > Bacteroidia > Chitinophagales > LD1 > Bog-950. The sequence continues at coordinate 2,722 of CANJRM010000160.1, read as the reverse complement.
TTGAATTGGAATGCGAATTTGAAAATGGATTGTCTTAATACTTACTACAATTTACTTAATACTCTCTCATGAAAAGAAAACAGTTTATAAAAAATGCAGCACTCACCGCAGCGGGAAGCATGGTGGTGCCCTACATTCTACCAAGCGGAAGATTGTTTGCTGCTTCGGGTACACGCAGAGCAAACCATGTGGTGGTTTGTGTGTTTGGCGGTGGGGTTAGAAACTTAGAGAGTGTGGGCAAAGCAGAAGGAAACCTGATGAGAAACATGCTTAACGGAACAGAATCTATAAGTTCTGATATTGCTCCGGGTGTTACCGTGTTACCAACGCTCGCTCCTACACCACTTCAAAATATAGGGACTCTTTACAAAAAATTTCAGTATGCATCGGGACCTACCGGTCACTACAATGCGCATGCGGCACTTATGACGGGTGTGTACAGCGACCAGTCTATACAGCTTAAACAACCACCACCGTTTCCAACTATTTTTGAATACTACCGCAAACATAATTCGCCCACTAATAACGCACTTAACGCATGGTGGGTGAGCAACTCTTTAGGACCTTATCCTTTTTTGAATTACAGTATGTATGATGGCTATGGTGCTACTTACGGAGCAAACATGATTCAGCCCTATTCATTTTTCACTCAGTATCCTTCATTGGCAAACCCCGTGTCGTTTACCTCTGCAGAAAAAGCAAAGTGCGATATGATGCGTGATTTTGCTAACGGTCAATTCAAAATTCCAACGCAGGCGGCATCATCGGGCATGGTAAACTCTCCTGCCGATGCTGAAAAACTGCAAACGTTTTTGAATCGCATTATGAATGATATAGTCACCGGAGCTATTCCTGAAGACCCTTGGGGAGTGGGTTCAAGTATGAATGGTGATATGCGGAATATTTATTTTGGTATGGAGGTGCTCAAAGAATTTAAACCTGAGTTGATGGTCATCAACATGACCGATATTGATATCGGCCATTTTGATTATACCAAGTATGTAAATGCTATAGGGCTTGCTGATTACGCCTTGTATAAATTATGGAATACAATTCAAACCGATGCAACTTTAGCAAACGATACCGTATTAATTGTTGTTCCAGAACACGGAAGAAATGAATTGCCTAACACGGTAGTAGATGCTTATGGCAGAAAAGCGCTTGACCATAACAACGATCAGATGAGTAGAGAGGTATTTTGTCTACTGGCTGGAAAAGGAATACGTCAAGGTAATGTGATTAATACAGTAAAAGGCGAAACTATTGATATAGTTCCTACTGTTGCCGACATTCTTGGCTTCCGCACAGATATATCTTCCGCTTTGTTGAGCGGTCAGGTTTTAAATGATGCCCTTATCTAATTAAAATAACAGGAAATGAACTTGAAATATCGCTTGTTTTTTGTTTGTATTTTATCGTTTGCAATATCTCTGTTGTTTGTCAATTCTTGTAACAAAGTAATTGACGATAATGTGGTGCCGAATAATCCTTATGACACTATTCACCGCGGTGATACCACTTTGTATGGCGTTCCATTAGACTCGCTTACGATTGCATACGTGCATAAAAAAGTTTTGTCAACCCGTTGTGCTTTGCCTGGTTGCCATGTAGGAAATTTTGAACCCGATTTCAGAACTCCGCAATCATCTTTTTCGACATTAGTGTATGCGCTTATCAATAAAAACAATGTTGCCAATCAGTTTAAGTATCGCGTAATTCCTAATGATACAAATGGTTCTGTTCTTTACGAGCGTATAACCAATTGCTGTTTTGTTACTACCGATGACCGCATGCCGCAGGATGGTATTGGCGTGCCGCTTCCTGATTCAAGCATTAACTTAATTGCTTCATGGATTATGCATGGTGCGCGCGATATAGCAGGAAATATAATGACTGAACCGGACGCAGAACCGGTGGTGAATCCATTAGTTTGCTTTGGTATTAGTACCGATTATCAAACTAACTATTCAGCTACTCGGATGGATACAGCCATTCCTTATAGTCCGTTTGTGGTGCCTTTATCGGTTACTTCTTTTTTTATGGCTATGAAAGCAAGTGATGACCACACAAGCATGAGCAACCTTACTTATAATAGGCTTAAAATTTCAACCAAAGAAGATGACTTTAGTAGTGCAAGTTCTTACACGGCAACATACTTTGCAGCCGGTGCAGATTCATTTTTAGTAGCCACTATACCTGCAAGTATATTGCCTGCTCACGATACTTTGTTTATACGTTTTTATGTGAATGATGGTCACCATCCAAACAACACAGAATTTCCTCGTACCGAAACGGTATTTTATTACAAACGGTTTTGGAGTTTTATAAGGCAGTAAATTTTATTTGAAAAAATCATGAAGAAATCTTTTGGCGTTTTTTTATCGGCAGCAGTTTTGCTTTTTATGTTCTCGGGTTGCAATATTACCTCCAAGAAGCCAGATGAAATTTCGAAAGTGCCTGTCATAAAATTTATTTCCATCAATCCTTCTTCTGTAATAAAGAACACCGATAAGGTGGTTATCACTTTTGAATTTACCGATGGCGATGGCGACCTTGGCGATAATACACCCGATATAAAAAATCTTTTTTGCACCGATAGTCGCAATAGCGTTACTTACGAATATCGTATTCCGCAATTGGCTCCTGATAACGCCAATATTATTATTAAAGGTCAACAGGCGTTTGAATTACCAGCACAAGGTTTTATTGACGACAGTCACAC
>CANJRM010000159.1 GCA_947476645.1 Bacteroidota bacterium | reverse complement strand
TTTTGATGCGGTAAAAAATAACTCGGTGAATGACTTCGTTCACTTCTATCAATTGATTGATGTGTTGTTGATGGACGATATTCAGTTCTTCGGTAACAAAGAAAAGACACAGGATATTTTCTTCCACATCTTTAATCACTTACATCAAAACGGAAAGCAGTTGGTATTAACTACCGACCGTCCTCCAAGAGATTTAGAAGGAATGGAAGAGAGATTGCTGAGCCGTTTTAAATGGGGATTGAGTGCAGATTTGCAAATTCCTGATTTTGAAACCCGCATCGCTATTCTTGAAAAGAAAATGTATGCCGATGGAATTGAATTGCCGCGTGAGGTAGTTGAGTTCGTAGCTTACAACATTAACACCAACGTTCGTGAACTTGAAGCAGCATTGATTTCCTTGCTTGCACAGGCATCTTTAAATAAGAAAGAGGTTGATTTGGATTTAGCCAAGAAGATTATCAAGAACTTTGTGAAGAGTATTTCGCGCGAGGTTTCTATTGACTACATTCAGAAAACGGTTTGCGATTACTTTAGTGTAAACGTAGATATGCTTCGCGAGAAGACCAGAAAGCGTATGATTGTTCAGGCGCGTCAGTTGTCAATGTTCTTAGCTAAAAACTACACCAAGAATTCACTCAAGGTTATTGGAAAACATTTTGGAGGAAGAGACCACTCTACAGTTATTCACTCTTGTCAGGCGGTTCAAAATTTAATTGATACTGATCAAGAGTTCAGAGAAGCAGTAGCCGATATTCAGAAAAAAATTCAAATGAGTATTTCTTAAACAGAAAAATCCTTACCCAAACGGTAAGGATTTTTTGTTTGCAAAACCTATATGATTTCATTGTGCAAAAGGTTCGTTCTTATTTGAAGAGAAACATTTGGTGAGTCGGAAACTTTGCCTAACATTGCATTGTTATCTGAAATAATTCTCGCAGCGTTTAGTTCATTCCAACTAAAGTTTCGTTCTAAATAAAAAATCCCGGAAAGTATTTGAACCACGTGATTTGCTGCGAATGTTTTTCGTGATGTTTACCCTGCTCTTATCAATTCAATAAAAATTTTACCATCAAACCAAATAGTATGTACGATATTCTTCAGTTGAACGACATGATTCTGCCCGAACTAAAAGAAATTGCAGACAAGTTGAAAATCAAAGGAACTGACAAGCTCGAAAAACAAGAGCTTATTTTAAAAGTGCTCGATGCACAGGCACTTGCTCCGGCTGCCACTACAGAAACTGTGGAGCCCGCAAAGGACAAAACCAAACGTCCGCCAAGAGCGCGCAAGCCGATTGACCCCGATTTAAAGGAGAAGGCAGAAAAAGATGAAGACAATTTGTTTCGCCCGGCAAGTGAGCAGAAACCAATTGAAGATGCGGTTGAAACAGCCGTTGACGGAAACACCACCACGTCTACACAGAACAGCAATAACAACAACGCTAACAGTAACGCCAACAACCAACACGAAGAACATACTACTTACGAAAACACTTCGAACTATGAACGCAGCAGCGGTGGTGAGCAGCATAAGAAAGGTGCCGATATTTTCAGTGTAGAAGCCGATGCTATTATAGAAGGAGAAGGCGTTTTGGAAATGATGCCCGATGGTTATGGTTTCCTTCGCTCTTCGGACTACAGTTATCTTTCTTCGCCCGATGATATCTATGTTTCGCCTTCGCAAATAAAATTGTTTGGTTTAAAAACCGGTGATACCGTGCGCGGGTACATTCGCCCTCCAAAGAGCGGTGAAAAATATTTTGCCTTATTAAAAGTTGATTTGCTCAATGGCCGTTCACCGGAAGCCGTGCGTGACCGCGTGTCGTTCGATTATTTGACTCCGCTTTTTCCACAGGAAAAACTAAACCTGTTTACCAAGCCAAGTGAATTAACAACGCGTATTGTTGACCTGTTTACACCAATAGGAAAAGGACAGCGCGGAATGATTGTGAGTCAACCGAAAACCGGTAAGACCACTATCTTAAAAGAAATAGCCAACGCTATTGCCAAGAATCATCCCGAGGTTTATTTGATTGTGTTGTTGATTGACGAACGCCCCGAGGAAGTAACGGATATGGAGCGCAACGTAAATGCCGAAGTAATTGCTTCTACGTTTGACGAGCCCGCTGAAAAGCACGTGAAGATTTCGAGCATTGTGTTGCAGAAAGCAAAACGATTAGTAGAGTGCGGACACGATGTGGTGATATTACTCGATTCAATTACTCGTTTGGCGCGTGCATATAACACGGTGGCTCCTTCATCGGGTAAAGTTCTTTCGGGTGGTGTGGAAGCTAATGCCATGCAAAAGCCGAAACAGTTTTTTGGTGCGGCACGCAAAATTGAAAACGGTGGCTCACTCACTATTCTCGCAACCGCTTTGATTGATACCGGCTCTAAAATGGATGAAGTAATTTTTGAAGAGTTTAAAGGAACGGGTAATATGGAGTTGCAGCTCGACCGCAAACTTTCGAATCGCAGAATTTACCCCGCTATTGATATTGTTTCTTCTTCTACCCGCAGAGATGATTTGCTGCTCGACAAAGATGTGTTGCAGCGTATGTGGATTTTGAGAAACCACATTGCCGAAATGAACTCGCAGGAAGCTATGAACTTTTTAATGCAGCAAATGAAAGGCACTAAAACCAACGAGGAGTTTTTGATTGCCATGAATTCGTAAGCGAACAACAGACTTAATTATAATTAAAAAGGCGCGATGGTTTCGCGCCTTTTTTTGTGTACGCTATTTCGCCCTTGTTGGTTTTACACGCCACCAACAAAAGAGATTTATTTTAATTTTATATTTCGAAAAATTAAGCGGTATGAAAAAACTTCTTCTCTCTTCTTTTTTATTGACAGTATCTTTTATTGCTTTTTCGCAAATGGTGATAACACCTTCCAGCGGATGTGCAGGAAGTACATTCAACATTACTATTACCGGCTTAAATGTTTTTACTGCTTCATCTGCCTGTGGTACAGTTGCTACAGGAGGATTAACCACTGCGGGCAATATTGTGTTAAGTGCTTCATTGACTGCAAGTGGAAACAATGCAGCTTCAGGCACACTTACTATTCCTTCGGGTTTTACAGCCGGCAGTTATGGTTTTAAAGTAACTGCAGGATGCAATAATGTGATTACTACATGCAGTAACTGTTTCACTGTACTTACTTCACCGGCACAACCCGGAACCATCACCGGCACAGCAATGGCATGCAGCGGAACAAGTCAAACCTATTCTGTAACAGCGGTGGCAGGTGCTACTTCTTACACCTGGACATTGCCTAATGGCTGGTCGGGAACCTCAAGTTCAAATTCAATAAATACTACAACGGGTTCAAATGGAGGAACTATTTCTGTTACTGCTAACAACACCTGTGGTTCCTCACCCCCCCGAACGCTTACGGTAACAATGGGAGCGGTTCCCGCACAGCCCGGAACAATTACCGGCAATGCAAGCGTCTGTATCAGCACCAATCAAACCTATTCGGTTACCGCAGTACCAGGTGCTACTTCATATACATGGACATTGCCAAACGGATGGACAGGCACATCAACCATAAATTCTATAACTGCAACCACCGGAGCAAATAGTGGAACGGTGTCTGTAACGGCTAACAATTCATGCGGCTCATCAACACCACGAACACTTGCGGTAACAACCACTACAGTGCCTGCACAACCGGGCACCATCAGCGGCACAGCAACGGTATGCAGCGGGGCAAGCCAAACCTATTCGGTTACTGCGGTGGCGGGCGCTGCTTCATATACATGGACACTACCTAACGGATGGACAGGAACATCTTCTTCAAACTCAATTACAGCCACAGCAGGAGGAGGCAGTGGAACTGTTTCGGTTACTGCAAATAATACTTGTGGTTCATCTACACCACGAAATCTTGCTGTTACTTTAGCCACTACTCCAGCACAGCCGGGCAACATTAGCGGCAATGTACTGGTTTGCAGTGGTGCCAGCCGAACGTATTTGGTAACTTCTGTTGTGGGAGCTACTTCCTACACATGGACATTGCCAAACGGCTGGACAGGAACATCTTCTACCAACTCTATAACAACTACGGTAGGCACAAACAGCGGCACTATTTCGGTAACTGCCGATAATGCCTGTGGCTCGTCAACTCCCAAAACTTTAGCCGTAACTGTAGATATACTTCCTTCAGCGGTAACTGTTTCACCGGGCGGTGCAATAAGCATTTGCACGGGCACATCGCAAACTTTAACCTGCATGCAACCAACGCCACCTCGTATCAATGGAAATTAAACGGTGGCAGTATTAGTGGCCAAATCAATTCAACCTATTCTGCCAATGCAGCGGGAACGTATACCTGTTCGGGTGTTAGTGCCTGCGGCTCGGTAATTTCTTCGAACAGTGCCATCATTACCATTTCAAATACACCTACAGCACCTGTGTTGACAAGCAGCAATGGCGACACCATTTGCCCGACCGATTCTACTGTGATTTCGGCTCCGCAGGGTTTTACGAGTTATAGCTGGAATACAGGCGCATCAACCAGTTCAATAAAGGTGAATGCGGCAGGCACTTATACTGTAACAGTAAGTTCGAGTTGCGGCACGGTAACCAGCACCCCATTTACTTTAGGAATCTACAGCCCCGTTGCACCCACTGTTTCGGCTAATGGAAATACACTTCAGGCATCTCATCCAAACGCTGTTTCTTATCAGTGGTATTTGGGAGGCAATCTTATAATAGGAGCAAACAGTCAGACCTACTCGGCTCCTCAAAGCGGTAATTTTTCAGTAATCGTAGTAGATAACAAAGGATGCACCGTTGCTTCTTCTAATTTTGCTTTTGTGTTCAATGGAATAACTACGTTGAATGAGTTAGCGAACATGGAGGTGTTTCCTAACCCTCCGGCAGATTTTATTACCATAAAATACGAAAGCAGCAGTGCGGTGAAGTTGTGTTTTTATGCTATGAATGGCGAAGAAGTAATTCGCGAGCAGAATTTTAAATCGGGTAAGACAATAAACGTTAGTGAACTTACTGCGGGAATATATTTTCTAAAAATATCGGACGGGGTTAATACCGGCTTTAGAAAAGTAGTTATCGAAAAATAATTTGCTCTGAATAGAATTAGTCAGATAAAAAAAAGGCGCGAAGGGTTTCGCGCCTTTTTTTTATGTCTTTCGGTTACATCTCGGAAACTTTAGAATAGGTATTCTGTGTATTAGGATAAGTATCCTGATGTTCAGAATACTTATCCTGTTCTTTAGAATACCTATCCTGATAATTAAAATACTTATCCTGAATGTTAGGATAGATATTTGGACTTTCAGGAGAATAAGTAGAAGTCTATGACTTCGGTTTCGCCCAAATTCCCCCTCTCCCTCTCGCCTAATCTCTCCATCTCCTTTGATAAGTTGAAAGAGTTTTTATTTTTGCCGTCCTTTTGTAGAAAAGGGATAATTTTAAATACCAATAAAATATGAAACGGACATTCCAGCCAAGCCGCAGAAA
>CANJRM010000158.1 GCA_947476645.1 Bacteroidota bacterium | reverse complement strand
GCTGAAACCCTTGCTAGGCTTGTACCGCGGGCGGGAATCGAACCCGCACGATATTTAAGTATCACAGGATTTTAAGTCCTGAGTGTTGAATTTTAAACACGAAAAAAATAGGTGATGAATTCTAATAACATTGGTTGTGTATACTCTTCAAAATAATTCCAAATGTTTTACCTATGTTTTACCTATTAAAAATAAAAGCCCCTCTGTCATTGGTGACAGAGGGGCTAAATTGTGATTCCGATGGGAATCGAACCCATGACCCATACATTAAAAGTGTATTGCTCTACCAGCTGAGCTACGGAATCATCCTGATTTTTTAAAATCGGAGCGCAAATATAACCGCATAGTTTAGAAATAAAACAGCGTGTTGAAAATTACTTCGACTCCAGAATTACTCCTTCGGCAAGGAAGGTCAATTCTTTTTTAGGCTCCTTTATTTTGTCAATTTCTGTTTTGCTTTTACCTGCATCTTCGGCATAGTGCTGAAGTTCCGCTACCGAAGTTGTCTCCCAAGAAGCAATTCCTTGCGCGTAAAACTGTTTGCCTCCAGAATCTTTGGGAACAAAAAACCCATAATCCTTAAAACGAATGCGCATCGTTTGTCCGTTTCCTAAATCGGCTGTCATCCAGCAACCTTTCACCTGACAAGCCGCAACCACTTCACCCTTTATTTTCACGAATAACTCTTTTTCGGTTTTCATTTTAGCAGGAAGAAGCTTTGCATCTGTTGCTCCATCCTTGGTCATTGCTACTCCTAAGCCGGGCTTTGCACAACATGCTGCTCCCGGTTTTTCTTTTGAAGGGTCGCAGGTTTTTCCGTTTTGTGCTGTTGCCAGGTTCAACAGGCAACCAATCATCATTACTACAACAAATGTTCTTTTCATGTTCAGTTTATTTTTGAGAGGGCGAAAATAAAAGTTTGAAGTAAAACGAAGGGCTTTTCAATCGTGCACGCATATCTAAATCTTCGAACATGCAAGAGATAGTTTCGCTTAAAAGTTTGTTGGAGTTTGCTTTGCGCACAACCAGATTGAATAACCACGGAAAGTTGACGAGTTGTTGCATGCGATAGGAGAGAAGCAGTTCGCTCCACAATCTTTTATAAAGCACTTCATCGTATTGCTTCATAAACGTGCTTGAGAAATTATTTTGCTGCAAACATTTTTCTGCTTGTAAAGCGGCAAACATTCCGCTGAACATAGCATTGCCTATCCCTTCACCGGTAAACGGGTCAATGAGCATAGCGGCATCACCGCACAGCATAAAATTACCCCCTGAAATGTTTCTCTTTTTAGAACCCAGCGGCAAACCGAAAAGTTTTACGTCTCCGATTTTTTCTGCGTTTGAAAATCTTTCTTTCAGCACCGCATTGTTTTCAAGAATAGATTCAAACGATTTTTTGAGGTTGATTTTTTTTGTACTCATTTTATCAGCCCGCATTCCTACACCCACATTCACATAGCCATTCGGCAAAGGGAAAATCCAGAAATAGCCGGGAAGAAATTCTTTGAGAAAATGCAGCTCAATGAAATTCTCCGCATCCATACCGCTCACATTTTTATAGTAAGCGCGAAGACCAAAACAATTGTGTTCGGCTTCGGTTTTTATGCCGGCAATATTTTTTGTGAAAGATGAATAAGCACCATCGCAGGCAATTACAATTTTTGCTTTGATGGTTTTGCCATCAGTTGATTCTGCGATAATGCAGTTGTCCTCTCTTCGATAATTTCTGATTTCGGTTTCTTCCAATAGGTGAACTTTCTTCTGAAGTTTTACTTTTTCAATCAGCCAGTTGTCAAAATCAATTCGTTTGGAAATAAACCCGGGTGGATTTTTCCGTTCTTTTTTTGTTTGAAACGGAACACGTAGTGCCTGTTGATTAGGAGCTACAAAAGTTACACCGTAAGAGCCAATGAATTTAATATCGTCATTGGCAATTTCGGTGACGAAAGATTTGTCAAGCTTGTTTAAAACCTCTACAGTTTTGCCGCTTAGTGCATCGCCACAAATTTTATCGCGCGGAAATTTTTCTTTGTCAACGATGATGGAGGCAATTCCTTTTTTAGCAAGAAAGAGTGCAGCACTTGCTCCCGCAGGACCTGCACCTATAATGAGAATATCTGTTTGAATAGTAGAAGACAAGAAGGAGTGATTTAAGTCTTGTCCCAATTGCGAACAAATTCAACCAAGCCGTTCTTTACATTTTCTAAGGCAACGGGATTGATATTTTCAACCACATCTCTGCGCGTATGATAAGTAGGGTCTAATTTATCCATTGCTATACCAATAATAGAAACCGCAGGCAAGCCCGCGCGCACAAAAAATACTCCGTCAGTTCCTCCAATGGGAGTGGCGCCTGTTTTGATAGGAATATTCACCGCGCCAAAACTTTTTTGCAACCGCTCAATCAGGAGCGGGCTGTAATTTGTTCCGTTCATGGTTTCCTTTCTTATAATACAAACTTCTTCGGGTAAACGAATGCCGTCAATATTGATGATATGTGCTTTTTCTTTTTTTAGCTCATTTACTTTTTGCCCTACATATTTACAAGAACCCGTAAGCCCTGTTTCCTCACTACCGAAACTCACGAACTTGATGCGCGTATTTTTTAAAGAAGATTTTCCTTTTGCATTTGAAGCAGCAAAAGATTTGAAAACATGAAATGCGATGGAAACTCCCGTAAGATTATCGCAGGCACCATCCACGGCATTATCGCCATGCATGTTGAAATACGTGACTGTTGAAGGTGAAAGAACAACAAACACAGCAAGCGTATATAAACTCCAGTTGCCTTCTCCCAATATTAAAACCAATAGATAAAAAACAGGCAACAGCACCATCAACGCACCAGCAATAACTGTAAGATGAGCTCCTTGCTGCCCTAGTTTATACCACCATTTAAACTCAAACACACTATCAATATGACCTGAGAAAATAAGCGTGCTCTTTACTTCGCCTTCGGGTTCGAGTGTGGCTTCTACATTCCAGCTTTTCATTTTTGTGCCGGGAAAACTTTCAAGCACAACGCGATAAGTCATAAAATCTAAAATGAAAGCGAGAGCATTTGCGAGTGATATAATAAATGCTGCGAGAGGTGAAACAAAGTATAGCAACAGGGCTATGAAAAAAATGGCGCAGTAATATTTCAACTTTCCGAAACGCGCATAGAGGTATGCTTCAAATTCCAACAATTGAACATTGTCGGTTACGTCTTTGCATTTCTCTACAACAAATAGTTGCGCATTTTTTTCTGCTTCACTTCCCGCAGTACGCGGTCCAAATTTTTGAATGATTTCTTTAATGAATGATAGCATGCTCGTGATTTATGAATTTATTTTCCGTTCAACTATAGCTAAAACCTTCCGCTCTAATTCCTTTGCCTTATCTAAAATCTCTTTTCCCTTTTTCAATTTCCTCGCGGTGTATCTTTTATCGGTATAAGAAGCGGCATTTATTTTTACGTTGAGCCATGCCCCGTAAACTGCACTGCGCGCGCAAAGCGCACCTACACCTGCATCGCTCACCGAATTCGGATTTCCCGTTTCTGCCATGGCTTTTATGACATCGAAACCTTTCAACGAAAGTTCCATTACACGAAAGGGAACTTCAATGGCATTCTTCGTAGCATCCTGAATGGCTTGTTTGCGAATTGCTTTTTCTTCCTCACTGTTTTTAGGCAAAGCAAACGCATCCATTATTTGATTGAATGCTTTGGTGTCTTCATCAACCAGTTTCAGTAATTCATCTTTTATCTTCTGTCCGTCTTCGGCATAATTTGAAAATTCTTTCCAGCGTTCATCCCATCCTTTTTTGTGCGATGAAAGATTTGCCACCATAGTTCCTAATGAAATTCCTAATGCGCCCATATAAGCAGCAATAGAACCACCGCCCGGTGCAGGGCTTTCACTTGCGGTTTCGTTCGCAAATTTTTTCAGATTCATGTTGAGCAACGGATATACGCCCTCATCTTCGAGCATATATTCGATAATTCTTTTGCGCGGCTCAAAAGGAACCAATTCATCTAAGCCCATACTCTTCACCGCAATTTTGATGAGTTCATCTTCGCTTACTCCTGTGCTGCGTTGTTGTTTGAGCAAAAAATATTTTCCTGCATCGAGAATTGCTTTCAAAGGCATTAAGCCAATCAACTCGCTACCCGTGACACGCATACCTCTGTTGTAAGCGCTCTTTACACACTCATCAAAAGCAATATGCACGGGAGTGATATTGATGTTGGTGAGGTTCATACTCACTTGTGCCACTCCGTATTCAGGAATAAACCAACCAATTCCTTTAACGGCTTTGCAGGCGCCTGCCTCAACAACCTCTTCGCCTTTTTCGTTTTTCGTTTTTCTTCCTTGCTCGCGGACATCAAATGCCACGGAGTTAGCTCTGCGCGTTGAAGTGGTATTGAGATTTACGTTGTATGCCACCAAAAAATCGCGTGCACCAATGGCAATGTTTCCGCTTTGCTCATTTATTTTTGCTTCGCCAAAATCAGGCTTCCAATCTTTGGTTTTTATTTTTTGTGCAATGCCTTCGTATTCGCCTGCACGAACACTTGCTAAGTTTTTTCGGTGTGGTGCACTCGCGGCATATTCATAGAGGTAAACAGGAATCTTCAATTCTTTTCCAACACGCTCGCCTAATTTTTTTGCGCAGGCAATGCAATCTTCCATCGTAGCATTTGCAATAGGAATGAACGGACAAACATCAGTTGCACCAAAGCGCGGATGTGCTCCGGTGTGCTTACGCATATCAATCAACTCACTTGCTTTTTTGATAGCGCGAAATGCCGCTTCCACCACTTCGTTTTCATCGCCTACAAAAGTTACAACAGTTCTATTAGTTCCTTTGCCCGGGTCAACGTTTAGTAAATTGACTCCATCTACGGTTTCAATGGTGTCCGTAATTTGCTTAATAATATTCAGGTCGCGCCCTTCACTAAAGTTAGGAACGCACTCAATAATTTTTTTCATCGGAATAATGATTTGCTTTCAACAAAAAAATTCAGAGCGAATATAGAAGCAAAAACTCAAGCAGATAAAATGGAGCTTGCAGAATTAAAGTGAAGATGGAACAGAGAAGATTTACAGCAATTGAATAACGCCACTTATTTTTCCTTCGTGGCATTCGTACTGCATTTTAAAATCTTTGCCGCCACGTTTATAGTTGAATGAACCGGTTCCGCCTTTGGCAATAATTTCCTGAATCACTTTCGTTAATTCTTCAGGATTGTCAGAAATACCAACTGCATCTTCGAGAGTTGAGGTGCGTTGGTCTAAACTTAAACCACTCATATTAATCGCAAAATCTGAACGGTAGAGCGTGTTTGATTTAATATCGAATTCCACATAACCCACATTCAATAAACGCTGAATGGTATCTAAGCGCGAATTTTCCTGGTCTAATTGTTTAGAGAAGCTGTCAATCTGTTTGTTCAGTTTAAATCTTTCGAAGGCAAACATGACGGATGAAATCAAAACCTTGCCGTCAAATTTCCCTTTCACTAAAAAATC
>CANJRM010000157.1 GCA_947476645.1 Bacteroidota bacterium | reverse complement strand
GCATCGTCACCTATTTCAATGTTTTTGTTGACGGCTACTTTGCCGTAGAGCGTTACGCGGTTGCCTATTTTTGTATTCCCCGCTATGCCCACCTGCGCGGCAAGTATGCAGTCCTCTCCCACTTTTACATCGTGACCGATATGAACCTGCGAATCGAGTTTGGTTCCTTTGCCGATGGTGGTATCGCTGCTTACACCGGCATCAATGGTGCAGCCCGCGCCTATTTCTACATTGTCTTGCAACACCACTTTGCCCGCGCTGTGCATTTTATCGTAGTGCCCGTGCTGACGTTTATAATAAAACGCATCGCTGCCGATGGTGCTGTTGGCGTGTATGATAACGTTATCGCCAATTTCGGTGTAGGCGTAAATAGTTACGTTAGGGTGAATGGTGCAGTGCTTACCAATCTTCACTTCTTCGCCAATGACCGTGCTCGGATAAATGAAAGTTCCTTCGCCAATTTCAGCAGATGCGGCAATGTTTTTATCGGTTCTTAATTCGGGTTTAAATTTTTCAGCCAGAAAATTGTATGCTTCAAACGGATTGGTGTTGTAGAGCAAAGTTTTGTAGTCGCCATTGCCGTTGGTATAAAACGCATCGACCTCTCTTGTATTAATTATGACAAACGATGCTTTGCTGTTGAGTGTGAAGCCGTAATACTTTTCGTGGTCAACAAAAGTAATGTCGCCTTCTTCTACATTATGAATTTCGTTAAGCCCCGTAACCATGGCGTTGGTTTCGCCAATAATTTCAGAGTTGGTCCATGCCGCAATTTGGGTAACGGGTATTGGTTGCTTGAATTTCATGGGGTGAATATAAAAGCTATTAGCTTTTAGCCGGTAGGCGGTAGAAATTCAGCTTGAAAAAAGCTAACGGCTCTTTTCTAACTAATCCTCTTCACCGCCCAGCCGGTACCATCGGGCGTTCTGCCTTTAATAAATACGCGACCCGTTTTATTAGAAAGGCGGCTTACCATTTCATAGGGCGGTTTTTTAGCCTTCCATTCCTGCCGTGTAATAATGAGCACTTCATTTATTTGAAGAGAAAGTATGGCAGCGTATATCATAGTAGTTCTTCCGTGTGTTATAGGTAAATAGTCTTTGCCTTCTTCGGCATTTAATTTCTTCATAGCCGTATTATTTCTGGTTTTAAGTGAATTCATTTAGTTCAGAAGCAAATGCATTTACTTCTAAGCCAAATGGATTTAGTTCTATAGTGAATCGACTCTGTTCCAAACCTTATTAATTTACTTCGAACTTAAATTGATTCTGCTTTGAAGTAGTTTCAATTACATCATAACTGTATTCACTCTGTTCAGAAGCGTATTAAATCGCACCAAAGCCGTATACAATCGCTTTAGAGTCGTATTAAATCGCTTCATAGCCGTCTTAGAATCGTGTCATTGCTTATAAATAAAATCCGCTCAAGCGAGCGGATTTTATTTATAAGCAATTGATTATTACTGTTTAAGGATTTACAACAGGGTCGTTTTGCGGTCCTTGTCCTTCAAACAAAGGAGCCAGTGCTTCTACCACGGTATCTGCCCCCGGAGTGTTTATTTCCTGAGCTTCCTGCGCATTGTTGTATAATTTGCGCATATACTGATAAGCAAAATGCTCGCTTGCCATGGCAAAATCAATCATGCGGTCGTTTACTTCATTACGTTTTACAGCAATTTCGCGCAGTTGAGTGGCTGCATGAAAATCTTTAGTGGCGTTTACGAGCGTTAAATAACCGGGCTGCAAACCCGGAAAAGCCGGTGCCAGATTATTAATAGCATTATCAATATAAGGCAAGCGCTTTTCCGAAGCCGATTGAGCCGCCTGTCGCTCTGCGGCAGTAAGCTGAACAATTTTTTTGGCGTTCATAATAGCAAGAATAGCATCGAAGTGTGTGTTGAGGTCTGTAGTTTCAGCGGGTGTAAATTCGAGACCCATTTCTGATGGCATTGGCATGATGGTAAAATTTAAAAGGTGATTGAATGGCGCTACGATAAAAACGCGTCAAGGGGGTTTTGCAACAGCAGGTCAAAAAAATTTGTTTACAAAACCAGCAGCGAGAAGAATAGCTGCTCTATTTTTTTTACCGTTTTTGAAAAACCTTTCAACTCTTTCATATCGGCTTTGCTTATTTGCTTTTGAATGCCCATAAGGGTTTCGGCAGACTGCTGATCTAATTTTTCGTTTTGCAAAAGCCGGTTGATGCGCATGTTTAAATCAATGCGGTTGGCATCCAAAAAATTTTCTAAAACATTTTCATCAAGGTTTACTTTTGCCGAACGCAACTGACAATACACATGGTGCACGGGGCTTTTTTTACGCAGCATTTTTTTAGCCGCGTTCAAATTTCCTATAGTGTAACCCAGGTAGTTTTCAATTTTTCTGATGAGCTTTCTTTCGGAATACATATCAAAACAATGGGGGTTTTGTTAAAACTCCATCGAAAAAAGAAAGCGTGTTTTACATAAGCAAGAGTTGAGGCAAAAAATGACAATTCTATGACAGAATTATGACAATTGAAGGGAGAATGAGGGAAAGAATTAGATTTGGATGGTGTAAATAATCAACCTTAAAATTGTTTGCCATAAAAAAAACATTCATCACCATTTCAACTTTATTTTTGATGGTTATGGGAATAAAGGCGCAGGATACAACTGAGCTTTGCAAACCATTGCCGCCTTATTCCGGAACAGTAACTTCACTTAGTCATCTATGGTGCGGAACAGTATTTGCAACATTTGTCATTAATGGTGATACCATACACGAAAACACTTTTCCCTTTTCTACAAATGTTACAGTTGGAACACCAGGGATGATGAGCATTTATTGCAGCGCACAAATAACAGGCACTCCAGATACTGTGGTTTATTTCATTCGTAACTCTTTACCTCAAATTTGTTTTATCACCAGCGATACAAACAATCACGCTGTTATATATGTTGATAGCTCATCGCTGATTGGCAATTATGCAATATCACTTCAACGGCAGGTAACTACATTATCCTGGCATACTGTAGCTTCGTTTGCAGCTAATGACACACTGGTATTTATTGATACCACCGCTAATACAGTGGCGCAATCCTATACTTATCGTCTGGTGACAACCAGTTGTATCGGATATTCTCATACCGCTATTCATTTACAATCAAATGGAAGTAACTTAAGTTGGAATCAATATGTAGGAGGTTCGTCACCTCTGCGGGGCTATTATATTTATAAACGGGTTGGTGCTAATTTTATGTTAATAGATAGCACCTCCGGTCTTACTTATACTGATGTAAATTATCAAAATGGAGACGAGTATCAGGTTGAAGCATTCAAAGATGATATATGCCAGTCCAATGCATGGCGAAGCACAGGTGCTCCATTAAGCGTAAGGTCAAACAAACTGAAAATAGGGGCCTCCGGTATTGAAGAGCAAGAACAAAACTTACTACGATATTATGTAGAAGGCACTATACTATATGTAGAATTAAAAAAGGCAGATGATATTCGGGTGCACGATATTATAGGTCGTGAAATAACCAATCAGCATACTGCTAAATTCAACATTCCATTACCCTCTGGTGTTTATGTTTTGAATGTTGGAACTAAGGGCTATAAGGTTTTGATTCGTTGAAAACACTGAATAGTTGTTGCTGAACGAGGAAGTGATTGCGTTTGCTTTATAATTCAGGCCTCTTCTCCATTTCCCTTTCTCCATTACATTCGCGCCCTGTATTTTCTATTATCTATCGTCTAAAATCTAAAGTCTGTTCCCAATGAAAGAAACCGCTCTTACACAATTACACATTTCGCTCGGAGCCAAGATGGCTGAGTTTGCCGGCTACAATATGCCTATAGTTTACAGCGGCATTAACGATGAGCACAAAGCCGTGCGCAACAGTGTGGGTGTGTTTGATGTAAGCCATATGGGCGAGTTTATGCTCAAAGGCGAAAAGGCGCTCGATTTAATTCAGATGGTCACCACCAACGATGCTTCGAAATTGACCGATGGAAAAATTCAGTATTCGTGCCTGCCGAATAACGAAGGCGGAATTGTAGATGACCTGCTCGTTTACCGCTGGAACGCCACCGAATATTATTTAGTGGTAAACGCCTCGAACATTGAAAAAGACTGGAACTGGATTTCGAAGCACAATACCTTCGGTGTAGAAATGACCAACATGAGCGATGACATGAGTCTGCTTGCCGTGCAGGGACCAAACGCTACCAAGACTTTGCAGAAGCTAACAACTGTTAGCTTAAACGAAATTCCTTACTATGCCTTTGCCGCAGGAACCATGGCAGGCGTTGATGATGTAATTATTTCGAACACAGGTTACACCGGTGCAGGCGGTTTCGAAATTTATGTGTGGAATAAAGATGCGCGCAAAATGTGGGACGCCATTTTCGAAGCCGGAAAAGAATTCGGCATTGTGCCTACTGGTCTCGGTTGCCGCGACACCCTTCGTTTAGAAAAAGCATTTTGCCTTTACGGTCACGATATAGATGATACCACTTCGCCTATCGAAGCAGGCCTCGGCTGGATTACCAAATTCACGAAAAGCTTTATCAACAGCGATTATCACAAAGCCATTAAAGACAATGGTCCAAAGAAAAAACTTGTGGGTTTTGAAATTCCCGAGAAAGGAAAAATACCGCGTCAGCATTTTAAAATTAAAGATGCAGCAGGTAATGAAATTGGAGAAGTTACTTCAGGCACACAATCGCCATCGCTCAATAAAGCTATTGGTTTAGCTTATGTAAAAACCGAATTCAGTTCTATCGGTTCCGAAATTTTTGTGGAAATAAGAAATCAATTGGTGAAAGCAGTGGTGGTAAAAACCCCGTTCCTGTAAAACAACTTTTTTAGTTGAGCACCGCAGGTGCCACTAATTTAAAAACAGGAATGCGCACTTCAAATTCGGTGCGCGTGGCTTTGTTTTCAAAAACATAAATGCCTTCCATTTTACCAATGGTGCTTGCCAGGTTGCAAGCCGAAGAATATTGAAACGAATCACCGGGATACAAAACCGGCTGACGACCTACTACGCCATCGCCTTCTACAATACGCACATCAAAATTAGAGTCAGAAATTTTCCATCTTCTGCTCATCAGTTGCACCGTAAAACTATTGTGATTGAACAGCGTAATGCGATACGAGAACAAAAACTCGTTGGTCAAAAAATTAGAATGGTCGGGTTGAAACATTGTTTCTACCTGCACTTCTACTCCCGATGTAATTAGCGTTTCCATTTTTTTACTGCTATGAAGATAGTCTCTCTTTTCGAAAATTAAAATCAATGCACATGAACGGTCTCCCGCTTTAGGAAATTAGTGATGTGATTTTTAACGCGCATAAATGCGGTATCAAAATCTGCATTCACCACAATCTTGTCAAACTTATCCTGCATACCTAATTCCTCCTCGCTGCGTTTCAATCGCTCTTTCAAACTTTTCTTGTCTTCGGTCATGCGGTTTTTTAAACGCTCGGCTAAACTTTCTTTTGATGGCGGAGCAATAAAAACAGTGAGACAATCAGCACCGTATTGTTTTTTCAAATTCAATGCGCCCTTTACATCCATATCAAACAACACCACTTTGCGTTC
>CANJRM010000156.1 GCA_947476645.1 Bacteroidota bacterium | reverse complement strand
GCATCGGGGTGAGAGATAATACCGAAGGTTCTTCTGCGGTTGAGTTCTTCTGTGGCTGTCATAAGGGGGGCGAAAGTAAAAAAAGGGGGGAGACGGAAGTCTACTGGTTTTTCTTCCTCCTATTGCTTCACAACCTTTCCGGTTTTCAATGTTCCTTTAGAGTTCCTTAACTCATAAAAGTAAATACCGTTTGCAAGTTGCTCGGTATTTATTGTATTGGAGTTTGAAAAAGTCTGTCTCAATACTTGCTGTCCAAGAAAGTCGTATAGTAAAACTGTTGTCGGTTCATTATCGGTAAAGGCAAAAGTAAGTTGACCGGAAAAAGGATTTGGAATATTTAATTCTTTCAGGATTCTTTCAGAGACCTCTATTGCAGTGGCATTATAAACAGTCACTCGCATATTATCTGCAATGAAGATAACACCATAGTCCTGACAGGTGGGTGGATGACTGTTGTAGTGAACTACTACACTATCGAATCCCTGAACGAAACTGCAGCTAAGTGTATCTACCGGCCAGGTGCCCGGATTGGTGGCTACCTTGGTATTTGTTCCTACATAGATGCCATTCATATAGGCAGTAACACGCATAGTAGCCGCATCATCGCAAGCCAGTTCCTGACATGAATACCAGATAGAGAAATCAGTAAGCGTTTGGTCGAAACTAATGTTCAAATCTGAGAGATTGATACTGCTCGGGAATATGAAATTGCCGGTAAACCCAACGGGAACAACTGTAGCAGTACTAACTGACTGAATAGAATAACCCTGACCCGTTGCTGAGAAATGCGCGGTAATACCAGATACTGTTTGACTGATAGGTAGAGGTGTATAAACCGGTGCATTATCAAAATCAAAAAGGATAGACTGAGCACCAGAAGCGATTGGCAGCAAAACACTGATGCAAAACAGAAATTTGAAAGTTAGGTTGGTTTTCATTTTGTTGGTAACAGCCATTGTTGTTTGACTGTTTTGCAAAATTGCTTTAAAAGCAATTTTAAAATTATGATGGATGTCACGAAGTGGCCTTATGTTAATCAATTAAGATCTGCAACTAAAGCCCGACAAAGTTGCAGCTAAGATTTTAGCGGCACCCGATGAAATATAAAGACAGGTAATAAAGGGATGCTGTGAAGCTTTCACTTAATTATTTTTGCTTTCAACAAATCATCAACAAACGGGTCTCACCGGTTTTTTCTTTTGGGGCGCGGTGAATACAGGGAAGCACTTTGCTTTCAGGATGGTCAACCGCCAAACGCCATAAGTGACCAACGCCTAAATTTATTGGTTGTGCATCGGGTTTTACCTGATAGTGCAGGTCGAAGAAATGTTCAGTTAAGAAGGCTTCAAAACCATCCTCTTTACCACCATATAGTTTTTTGAGTTCATCGCGTATTTCGGGCAACAACACTTTTTGTTCGGCTTGTGCATTCAGTAATATTTCACTGGGCTGGCCATAGTAAGTGCATAAAAAAGTATCGGTGGGCACAGGCGAGCGGTCAACATGAAAGGAATAAACATCAGTTGGAAAAAACGCGTGGGCATCATCGCGCTCATAATAGTTGATGAGATTAAGAGTTGGAGATGCGCCATGAGCGGTCAAAATCTTTAAATCATTTAAAAGAATTTCACGCGCAAGTTGCCCCTGTTCGCTCAAGTCAAGTGCAAGAAGTTCCTCTGGTTCAAGCACCGCTATGTTTCCGTTTAGTTTTACCTTGTTCACTATCTCAGCAAAATCGCCTGTTAGTTTACGACTCCAGCAAAGGGCATTAATTTCTGCATGGAAAGGCGTGGAAACAAGTTCCTGAAAATTAGTTACACAATGAATTTGATTTAGCACGGGAGATAAATCTGTCATGAGCGGTAATACTAAGAATAAGGTTTTACTCGCGTAGGCCAACGAGACGGAGATTCCCGATTAAGCATACGGGATGAAACACGCTGCGGAACGAAATCTTACCTTATAGTCATGATTTCAATCTTCATGTAAGGATAATAGGGCAGGGTTGAAAGCTTTTTGTCAGCCTCTGCTTTATCGTTTGCCATTAATACCAAATAGATTCCCGCTGTGTCGGCCTTTATATAGGAGGCCAAAAGGGTGCCGTTGTCTTGCCACTCTTTTATCATTTCCTGTTCTTTAGGCAATAATTTCATTCTGGTTTCATTATCTAATCCTTGTAAAAGGATGTCAATCATAAATTTATTCATGGTTGTTGTTTTTTATTGGTAAATTATAATGCCACGGTAATAACAGAAGGTACTACAATAAGTTTTGGATAACGGGTTCCGAGGAGCAGATTCTGCGGGAACTAACAAAACAGCCACCATACTCACCGCCTCGCTTATATTGCATGCACCTGTGGCGTTTATGGCAATGTAGTAAAAGTAATAAGTAACGTTTTGCAGCTACAAGAAGTTGGCGATTTCGAAGCACTAAACTGTCTGCCAGCACTAAACTTGACACGAAGCACAAAGCTTCATTTAACCACTGAACCGCCAATTTCTTGTAGGTGCTGTTATGTGCTGCCCTTTTTTCCTGCATATCATTCTTTAATTAATTTAATCATTCTGCTGTCAACTTTCAGGAAGTAAAGACCGTTTGTCAAATATGAAAAATCGGTCTGCTCTATTTTCGACCCTGTCCAGATTACCTGTCCAATTGAATTTAATAAAATGTAGTTTTCCAAACCTGTTGTATTTGCCAATTTGATTTTGTCAGTGAAAGGATTGGGATAAGCTTTCAAGTTTACCTTGTCGGGAATACTATTAATTCCTGTTGTCAAACAAGCAGTAGTATAGTTCTGAAAGAATTGCCACATTAAATATGTTGCACTAAACTGACTGCTTACGTTTACTCCACCTGTAGCAAGTCCACCAGGCCAAGAGTGTTCACCGTCATAACTCACATATTGTTCTATAACGGAGTTGCAAGAACAATTTGAATATTTAATGTGGTCGTATTGACTGACATTGTGATATAATGTGTCTTTCAATACAGTGCAATTATAATATGAACTGATTATATTGAACATACTATCTTGAGGAGGGAAATAAGTTCCTGTTGTCCCAACTGTTATTCCTCCAAAATACTTTACATTCTGGTCTAAATAGGAATGGAAACTTATAATTGGAATAGCTCTCGATGGATTCCATGGATAATACATCAAATCACCTGCTACTGGAGCAATTGCAGCGAATCTGTGTGTCAATTGATTTGCAAGTCGGTAACAAAGCAATGAACCATTTGAAAATCCAGTTGCATAAACACGAGTCGTGTCAATGGGTCTTGTTGAAAATAGGTTATTCAATAATGAATTTACAAATCCAACATCATCAATATTTAGTGTAGTTGCAGGAGCACAACAACCACCTGCATTCCAAGTCCGATTACCTGCAACCTTTACGCCTTCCGGGTAAACCACTATAAAGCTTGAAGTGTCTGCCTTTTGTGATAGGCTTGATTGATATTGAATTGACTGATAACCCAAAGGACTTCCTCCGTGAAATGCCAAGACTAATGGATAGTTTGTCGAAAGACTATAACCAGTAGGAAG
Organism: Bacteroidota bacterium; assembly: GCA_947476645.1. Classification (GTDB taxonomy): domain Bacteria; phylum Bacteroidota; class Bacteroidia; order Chitinophagales; family LD1; genus Bog-950. The sequence goes on along the minus strand of CANJRM010000156.1, from coordinate 2,050 downwards.
ATGTGTTAAAAATGTCCGCCAACGACCACCAACATAAATGCTGTCGTAAACATTTGTTTGTCCGAATGAGAGATTACTCGCTAAAAGGAGCAATGTAATTTGCAATAATATTTTCTTCATATTTTTAGATGTCTGAATCGTTTTCGCATTGTTGTTCTAGGGTTGCGCATAACTAGTGTATATACGCAAGTCCAAATATAAATAATTGATTTCCACACCCCAACTTCCGCGTATTTTGTACTGAAACTTTTTTTCAGTACAAAATGCGCAAGTCCGCACTTCCCTCTTTTTCACAATTCCCCCGCCTCATATTTCGGCATTTTGCAATTTCAAATAATATGCTTTATTCTTGTAATGAACCTTTTTTTTACTGCCCATGAGAAAAGTTAAAACCACACCTGTGCTAAGGCAAAGTGCCGATGAGCACAAACCCAAAACCATTATTATAAGAAACAGTGACGGCACCTTTGTTTTTAAACAAGAGGAAATTGTGAGCATTGAAGCCTGCAACAACCAGGTTTGCTTTCATGTTTTAGCCGGAGGACTTACCGTGCCCAAAATTGTGGTTTCGTTAAGCCTTAGTAAAACCGAGGCCATTTTAAATCACCTTCCCTTTATGCGCGTTCACCGCAGTTGGATAATAAATTTGGCTCATGTTCGCGCCCATTTAACCAAAGACGGCCACAGTATAGAGACCGTAACCAGCCAGCATATTCCGGTTGCCAACTCGCACAGCGAGCAGTTTGTGGTGGCTTTTGAGCAATTCTATTAACCACTTCCCTCAAATTTAACCACCGTTTACCGCGGTTTTATACGCGCTTTACACATTTCTTCGTTGGGGCAGTGCCACCTCATTACTTTTGAACTGTCAAAACCAAATAATGGAAAAGGCAGTGTTACCATTTTGTGCAGTAGAAGTTATAGCGAACACGCTAAGAGTTACAGCGAATACGCCAGAAGTTATAGCGAACACGATAAGAGTTTCAGCGAACACGCCAGAAGTTATAGCGAACACGATAAGAGTTTCAGCGAACACGCCAGAAGTTATAGCGAACACGATAAGAGTTCCAGCGAACACGCCAGAAGTTATAGCGAACACGATAAGAGTTCCAGCGAACACGCCAGAAGTTATAGCGAACACGCTAAGAGTTTCAGCGAACACGCCAGCACTTCGAGCGGCATCAATTGCTTTTTCAGCCCTATCAATAACTTCTTTAAAAACTTTAGTAAATAATTATTAAACAATTAAAAATCAACTAACTATGGCAAATGAAGATATTCTCCCAGCAGCCGACCAGGACTTCGATACCCTGCAGGCAATTATTGTAGCGGCAGTAACGCTTAACGCTGCGGCCTGGAACATTCCGGCAGGCGAAATTACCAAGCTTACCACGGCACAAACCCTCTGGGCAAGCACCTGGGCTATAGCCAAAGACAAGCAAAACAGCACCAGTGCGCAGAAAAAAGCCAAGGACCTGGCGCGAAAAAGTTATGAAAAAGTATTGCGCCCCTTTATTCAAAAATGGATTTATCGAAACGAAAGTATGGATGCCTCTGATGTGGAAGAGTGTGGTCTTAAACCGCGCGATACCACGCATACTAAAGTTACCAAACCCGATGCACCCGTTGTAAAATTAAAACGCGGGGTAGCCAACGAACTGGTGAGCACCTGCGCGGCTGTGCCCAAGGCTAAACATTACGGGGCTATATTAGTGGGCAGCGCTCCCATACCTGCCGGCATTATCATTACCCCCGATGGAAAATTAGTGTTTCCGGTAAACGATGACCCTATTCCTAACCCTAACCCGCAGCCCAAAATTACGGCTTTGCTGCTCGACCTTACCGACCAGCGCGAAAAGCACTTTCCGGGGCTTACCGCAGGCACTACTTACTATGTTTACTACTACGCGGTAAACGCAGCGGGGGTAAGCGCTTTAAGCAATGTGGTTAGTTTGGTGTGCTGGTAGAAAGAAAAATTAGACAGAATACACAAGATTTAAGACAAAAGATAAAGGCAAAGCCCCCTGAGTAATCGGGGGGGCTTTTTCTC
>CANJRM010000155.1 GCA_947476645.1 Bacteroidota bacterium | reverse complement strand
TTTCAGGAGATGAGCTTTCACTTGATTCAGCATGTTTATTCTTTAACTTCTATTTTATAAGGGGGTATTCTCAGTTCCTTTAGCCCTTGTGTGTTTACCAATTTTGCCACTTCGCTTTGTTTGCTTTTTTGCATTAAGCTACTGGTGGTTGTCATGTATTGCCAGCGCAACTGCTTCACTTCCTTTTCGGTTTTAGTGATGTTGCGCGCATAAGTTTCTGCCATGTGATTGTTTGCAATGTGCAAGGCAGCCAGCACAACCAGAAACAACACAAACGGCATATTGAACAGCACTTTCTTCAGTCCTGTTTCACCCGCGGCATCCATTTTGCCGAGCAGAGATGCAAAACCCTTCGGAGATTTTTTCTCCTGATTTGCTTCCTGTGTTTCGTTAATGTTTTCCTGTTCCATTTTAATTTCAGATTCTTTCTGCTACTCTCAGTTTTGCACTTCTACTCCTGCTGTTTTCTTTTTGTTCCTTGTCGCTTGCTTCAATCGGTTTCTTCGTAATCAGTTTGAATTTCTTTTCAATGTTGCCGTAGAAATCTTTTACCGGCTCCTCGTCAAAATTTCCATGCTTCATAAAATTTTTTACCAACCTGTCTTCGAGCGAGTGAAAAGTGATAACCGCTAATCTGCCTCCCGGTTTCAAAACCTCTGCACTTTGTTCGAGCAGTTTTTTCAGCGCACCTAATTCATCGTTCACTTCAATTCTTATTGCCTGAAAAACCTGCGCCAGATATTTATGTCGTTCTCCTATTCTATTCGCTTCGCATACCGTCAGTAAATCGGCAATCGTTTCAAATGCTTTTCCGTTTCGAGCTTCCACAATGGCATTTGCCAAAGTTTTTGCGTTTCGTAATTCGCCATTGGTGCTGAACATTTTTTGCAAATCGTCTGCACTCATTTCGTTCAACACAACAACAGCTGTTTTATCGCCTTGCTTATTCATGCGCATATCCAGCGGACCATCGAAACGAAAACTGAAGCCCCGTTCTGCCGTATCAAACTGCCAACTCGAAACGCCAAGGTCAGCCAGAATTCCATCAACAGGAATTGCGCTGTGCAATCGCAGAAATCTTTTCAGCTCACTGAAGTTTGCCTGAACCAAGGTGAAGCGTTCATCTTTCAAAGCATTCTGTTTCGCATCTTCATCCTGGTCAAAGCCGAAGAGTTTTCCTTCTTCATTCAACTGCTTCAAAATTTCTTTTGAATGTCCGCCTCCTCCAAACGTGGCATCTACATAAATGCCGTTGGGTTGAATGTGGAGTCCTTCAATACTCTCATGTAAAAGAACGCTGGTGTGATAAGAAGATTCCGAAGATTCTTTCTTCATCGTTTATCTTTTCTCTTTCTGCTCTTGTGCTGCCTTAGCCGCTAAACCTTTTATGTTGCCAATACTTGCGTTTTGGTATTGCTCTAATTTGGCGGCATCCCAAATTTGTATTTGGTCAAACACACCCAGCAACACCACATCTTTACTATTACCCAAGTATTTTGCTAATCCTTTATTGATTAAGAAACGGTCGGCATTATCAAACTGCACTTCGGTTAAACCAATCATGCTGGCGCGCACAAACTGACGAAGTTCGGGGTCGCTTTGATTGAGTGCGCGCAAACTGGCTTCCTTTTCTTCCCACGCTTTCATAGGGTAAATAACCAAACAGTCCTCAATGTCTTTTGCAATCATAAACGTGCCTTTCTCCTCGGCAGGAAATAACTTGCGCAAGGCAGAGGGCATTTTTATGCGCCCCTTGTCGTCCATTGTGCATTCGTATTCTCCGCGGAAATTCATGATTGATTATTAATTACAGTTGCAAATGAAATCTTTTTCCCACAAAAAACCACAATGTGACACAAAATTGGGCATTTATATTTTTCAACAAACTTTTTAAAACATAATTACCAATGAAAAATTCAATTTTCATTGGTGGTAAAACGTGGTTTTATTTTTTGCAAAATGGCTAAATGTGGAAAGTTCAAAGCTTTATCAACAGGTTTTTCTGATTAAAAAACAAGGAGAGCTTGGTAAAAAGGGGAATTGGTGGGAAGGCTGTAAATAAAAATGCTCCGTGCTAAAGCACGGAGCATTTTTAGTAAAGACTAATTCTATAGCTATAGAAGCAACTTAAAACAAATCGCCCTGATTACCTTTTTTACCTGCCTTAGGATTTACATCAAGTTCAATGGTAGTTCCCATTTGCACTTCCTTGGTTCCTTTTTTAATAGAGGCAATACTTTTGGCTTCATCTTCATAAATCTTTCCGCTAACAGGGAAAGTGCTCAGTCTGTTACCGAGAGCTTTCCAGCCTTTAACATCAATCAGGTCGTTGACTTTTACTTCTTCTTCCACCTTCTCTTTGCCTTTGCCTTTCTCTACTTTAAACTTCACCCATACCTCAGGTCGTGAACTAAAGACGTGTAGTTTTGAACTGTTGTGTTCGGTAATAATTGGCGATTTAAATTTTTCGGTTTTCAATTCAATCTTAAATCGCTTCACGTAGTAATCTTTGTTGTCGCCATCGTAGTAAACACAACTGTAAATGCGTTCAGGGTCAAATTTCTCAATGGTGTAAACATCTTCAACCTCATACTTGTTCGTGCCCTCAAAATTGGTGAGTTCTACGTTTCCGTCTTTATATACTACGAGAATCTGGTCACCGGTATTGAATTCTCCGAGGTAAGTGCTCTTTTCTTTTTCCTCATTTATTAAGCGACCAAACTTTTCATCAAACCAAATTTTCAATCCGCCAATTGATGATTTGCCTTTCTCGAGCAATTCAATTTTACGCACAGGAAATTTGGTGAGAATATTTCCAACCGCGCCACGACCTTTAATTTCTATTTCGGCAAAGTCGTATTCGAATTCTTTAATGCGCGCAGTGCTGTTTGGATGCAATTGCACTTTTACTCTTTCCGCTTCGCTGTTTTGGTTAGCAGTGAAGTAGAGCACTTTTGAACCGGCCGCACCTTGCGTTAAATCATATTCTTTATCGCGGGTGATGCCGGTTACGTTGAAGCGCTTTACAAACACACGTTTGCTGCCGCCATCGTAGTAAGCAAGATTGTATGCCGTGCGCTCATCGCTCTTCCTCCAAACAGCAATGTGTATTATGTCTTTGCCTACAAATTTCTTATCGCCTAAGCGAACCACCATTAGTTTGCCACTGCGAGTGAAGGCGATAATATCATCTAAGTCGCTGCACTCGCAAACGAACTCATCTTTCTTTAAACCGGTACCAAAGAAACCTTCTTCGCGGTTTACATAAAGTTTAGCATTAGTTGCGGCTACCTGTTTAATTTCAATTTCTTCAAAACCCTTTACTTCAGTTTTGCGCTCGCGACCTTTACCATATTTCTTCAACAAGTTCTGGAAGTAAGCCACCGTAAATTCGGTAAGATGTTTTAAATCGTAAGCCACTTGTTTCAGTTCAGCTTCGATACCTTTTATTTCTTCATCGGCTTTAAATCCATCGAATTTCGAAATGCGTTTGATTTTTATTTCGGTGAGTTTGGTAATATCCTCAGTGGTAATTTCTCTTCTGAACTGTTTCTTATAAGGTTTCAAACCTTTATCAATTGTTTCAATCACCGCTTCCCAGGTTTCACATTCTTCAATGTTGCGGTAGATTCTTTTCTCAATAAATATTTTTTCAAGTGAACTGAAATGCCATTTTTCATTCAACGCTGCTGCGCGAATTTCCAATTCGCGTTTGAGTAACTCTTTTGTTCTCTCGGTGCTGCGTTCCAGAATTTCATTCACGGTTAAGAACATCGGCTTGTCTTCAACAATTACACAAGCATTTGGCGAAATAGAATACTGACAATCGGTGAATGCATACAGCGCATCAATAGTTACATCTGGGTCAGAGCCCGGTGCGAGTTCAATAAAAATTTCTACAAACTTGGCTGTGTTGTCAACTACTTTTTTGATTTTGATTTTGCCCTTGTCCTGCGCCTTGAGAATGCTTTCAATCAAACTCGTAGTGGTAGTTCCAAAAGGAATTTCGCGAATAACCAAGGTCTTCTTATCTACTGCTTCAATCTTTGCGCGCACTTTCACTTTGCCTCCGCGCTCGCCTTTGTTGTATTCACTTACATCAACAAATCCTCCTGTTGGGAAGTCTGGAAGCAAACGGAAATTCTTTCCTTCCAAATGTTTGATACTGGCTTCGCACAGTTCAATAAAATTATGCGGAAGAATTTTAGTTGAAAGACCTACGGCAATTCCATCGGCACCTTGCGAAAGCAGCAAAGGAAATTTCATTGGCAGTGTGATAGGCTCTTTCTTTCTTCCATCGTAACTCAATTGCCATTCGGTAGTTTCATGATTAAAGGCAACTTCTTTTGCAAATTTTGAAAGACGCACTTCAATGTATCGCGGAGCAGCTGCAGAATCTCCCGTGCGCACATCGCCCCAGTTTCCCTGAATATCGAAAAGCAATTCTTTCTGTCCGATGTTCACAAGCGCATCGCCAATACTTGCATCGCCATGCGGATGATACTGCATGGTTTGTCCAATCACGTTCGCCACTTTATTGAAACGACCATCATCCATTTCATTAAGCGCGTGCAGAATTCTGCGCTGCACGGGCTTGAGTCCATCTTCAATAGCAGGCACTGCGCGCTCTAAAATTACATAGCTGGCATAGTCGAGAAACCAATTCTTGAACATGCCATCCACATGTATCGTGGTTTGGCCTGTTGGACTATTTTCCTGATTCTTATTTTCTTCTTCCGATTTCATGATGCGCGAATATGTATTAACTGTATTGGCTTATGCTAAAAGTTTTTTAACGCTGTGGATACAAAATGTGTGGGAAGTATAGAAAAGGAAACAGTCTATAGAATGTAGAATTCAGAATGCGGAGTTCAGAATGGGAAAGGCATAAAAAAAAGCGTTCCGCATAATTGCGAAACGCTTTTTGTGATCCCGATGGAATCACAAACACCTTCTTTCATATTCTTCCATATTCTTTAATATGCTTATTATCAGCTATTTGCAAATTTTATAATTGAATGTGAAAGCATATAAAAGCACCATAATGAAGAAAATGTTTTACCCATTTGTTTTACCTATTTACCTATATAATTATTTTTTAAACCAGTGAATTGTTTAACCTATTTTTATTTTTGCCGAAACTCTTAATTATGGCTTCAATAGATTTAATACTGCGAAAAGATAAGACCAAGAGTGATGGCAGGGTGCCGGTTTATATACGAGTGCTCAAGGATCGTAAGGCGCAATACATTTCTATTAAAGAATCTGTTATTCCCGATTTATGGATTGAAACTGCACAGGAGGTAGACCGGAAACATCCGAATGCGAAATGGTTGAATGCGAAATTTATTAAGCGTAAAAGCGAAGCGAAGGATTTGGTTTTGCAGGCCGAAGAAAGAAAGCGGAACTGGGTAGGCATTTGCAACTGGTTCATTGTAATGATTGTCACCGTGCCCTTCCAATATGGACGAAATTCTTCCAATTATTTCGTCTGTCCTGTCAGGGAAGTTGCTTGTAACTAAGTCAAAAATTAAGTTTTGTGTATGCTGTGAACCAGAAGTGTTGCCCGCTGCTACCTGTTGCTGCAGTTGACTCATAAGTGAATTGAGTTGTGCGGTAGCTGAACTGTT
>CANJRM010000154.1 GCA_947476645.1 Bacteroidota bacterium | reverse complement strand
GTGAAGAGATTTGAAGTAATGCATTAGAACTCGCTGAAATTAAAATAGTACCAAAAAAGCAATCGGAGTTTTTATCCTGGTTGCCTTTTTTTATTTCCCACACCTTGCTTCCACCCCGTTCCCGCCTTCGTTCACCCAAATATTTTTGCCACCTAATTTTTCTAACTCGGTTTTTATTTGCGCGGCTGTACGAAGGTGTTTGTAGTAATCAGTCAGTGAATCGTTAGTATCTAAACGCGCCCATTCATAATGTTCCTGCTTACTCATTTCAGGATGTAATTGCATATAGCACATTACAGGCGAAACTCTTTTCACTAACCAATCTAAAGCCGGCACATTTCTAAACGCCCAGTGAAATGGAAAGAAAATAGCCGTAAGCACATCCACAATTTTTTTTGAAGTGGCGGGTTTCATTTCTTTGAGCACTAAGCGCCAATAAGTAGCAGGATTAAAATAATATCCCAATCGCCAGATGTAATGGTCAATCACGAGCAAACCACCGGGTTTCACCATTTGCCATAAGGCATCAATCGTTTTTTCGCTTGAAGGCGTGTGTTGAATTACACCCAAACAAATAACCACATCAAAACTCTGTTTCGGAAACGGAAGTTCATAAACACTCGCCTGTGCCACAGCATAATTTTCGGCATTGCCTATGTTTTCTTTATTCACTTCTACGGCTACACTTAAATCAATTGTATGCACATGCGCTCCACCTTTCACAAACAGTTCGGTAAATCTTCCCGCACCGCTTCCTACTTCGAGTAAATTTTTTCCTTTCAGTTGCTCAATCGGAAAACCCAAACAGCGTTCTAACCGCTCCTGCGAAATTTTAGTTCCGTTAAAACTATCTAATTGTGTTTTGGCAAAATTCTTCCATTGCAAACCAAAAGCACTGGCATAATTATCGGCCGGAACAAAACGCGGCACACCATTCACCACCGGAAACTTCTCCCCGCTGTCAGCAATCAATTCATTGTTCTGTGGTGTAAGCTTTGCCCCTGTGGCAGGCGAAATGAAATTTATCATACGGGGGCGAAAGTAAAATTTAAGCAAGAGTGGTCAATAGTCCGTTTTCGAAAGCGCAAATGCTTTGCACTTTCAAAAGAAAGGATATCTTTCGTCCTTGTAAAAAATAGTACAATTATGAAGAAAGGAAGACCCTCATCAAAACCAAAAGGATTTCGCGATGGATTTTATATTGACGTTCGCGATAAACGCACCGGCAGCATTGTAAGACTTCGTTATGACACCATAGCGGAAATGGAGCGCGCGGCTGAACATTACAAGGGACCCAAGGACGTGGTGAAATTGGGAGAGCATAGAAAAGGTCAATGGGTAAACGGTCAGCCTGAGAAACCAGGGCACCATAGCAAACAGGCTATAAAAACAATTGTTTTGCCTAAACAGTTAGAAGCAGCGGATTCTGAGGAAGATGAGTTAGCACAATTGTTAGGCAAAGTTTCATTGGATGATGCAGCCGAGTTTAATCCTGATGCAAAACCGAAGCTTGAAAAAGGCGCGGCTAAACTTGCCTTGAAAGAACCAAAAGCTAAGAAGGAAAAACCGGCTAAGAAGGAAAAACCGGCTAAGAAGGAAAAAACCGCCAAAAAAGAGAAACCTGCAAAAGCAACTGCTAAAAAGAAAGCTGATAAACCTGCTGCTAAGAAAAAAGTAGTAAAGGTAAAACCTGTGGCTAAGAAAAAGGTAGCTAAGCCGGTAGCTAAAAAGAAGGGAAAGAAATAAAGTTTACTGCACTTCGCCTTCAGCCATGTTTTCTAAATTCTTCATTTGCCCGAGGGTATTCCAAATGGGCTGTGTCCAATAGTTGGCGTGATTCGATTTATTTCCGAGAATAATTACCGTGAAGCCATTAGTTAAGTCGCGCGCAAAAACATTGTTGCTGCCATGCCAAAAGCCGTTGTGATAAATCAAAACTGATTTGTCCGGTTGCTTCTGCATTCTCCAACCGTAGCCATAATTTTTTCCTCTCTCTTTTGCAAAAGAATAACGGTCTAAACTGCGCGGCTTATAGGCTTCCTCTAAACTCTCTCTGCTCAATATTAAACCTGAACGCAAAGCGTTATCCCACTTCAACATATCATCTACCGATGAATAAATTCCTTTGTCGCCAACCACTCCATCACTCGGGCAATCTTTCCAAATTCTTCCTTTCGAATCGTAACTGATAGTGCAGTACTGCCCCGCCTGATTTTCGGCATCGTAAGCAAACGTGTTCGTCATGCCAAGTGGAGAAAAAACAAAATCGTGCATGAACTTGTGATACGATATAGCTGTTACGTTCTCAATAATTGAAGCGAGAATGGCGTAGTTGGTGTTGCAGTAAATAAACATGTGGTCGGGCTTGCAACGCACCTGCGGTTTTTTTGCCGCCAGCAATTCCATCAACGATTGATTGGTAAGATACTGCACATCTTTGCCAATAAAATATTTATCCCAGTAAGTATAATCAGGCAAGCCTGTGCGGTGGCTCAGCAAAAGACGAATTGTAATTCCGTGATAAGGAAACTCAGGATAAAACTTCTGTACAGAATCATCGAGTGAAAGAAATCCTTGTTCTGCCAGTAGAAGAATAGCTGCCGATGTAAAAGTTTTTGTGCAGGAAGCCAGTTGAATAGAAGACTCAGTAGTAAGTGTGTCTCTCAATCCGAAATTGCCGTAACCAAACGCTCCTGAATAAATCGGCTTGCCGTCTTTGGCAATCATTACGCAACCATTAAAGCCATCTACTTTATGTCTTCTTCTGTAAAAGGAATCGAGTTGGTCTGAAACGCGTTTCGAAAAAATTTCTTCCAGACTAAGTGGCACCACTTCATCGTAACAGTTTTCGGTTTCGGTAATGCCGGGAGTAGTTGGATTGCCCGCGCCTGAACTCGGGCTGAATGGAATACACAGCAATAGCAAAAGCGATAGCCCTGCAAAAATATGCTTCGTATTTTTCACTGTGGTAAAGATTTTCGGTTCAAAAACTTTAGTCATTCTTTTTACTGAAAGCGCGAAGATATGTTTCAGCTAAAGACATGCAAGTGCTGATAACTAAAGTTTTATGTGGAGAGGAATACTATTGTAGACAGCGAAAAAATGAGTGACTGTTCCCGCTAAAACAAACACATGCCACACGGCATGATGGTAATTCAGTTTCTTCCACAAGTAGAAAACAACACCAATGGAATAGAAAATACCACTGGTTAAAATGAACAGAAAAATTTGCGAAGGCATATTTGCAATCAACGGTTTAATGATGAAAACAATCATCCAGCCAAGTGCGAGATAAATTCCTACTTCGAGCAAAAGATATTTTCCGGTGTAGAAAATTTTCAGAAGACTTCCGAAGAGAATAATGCCCCACATGGTGCTTAGAAATAAAGTTGCCGTTTGGGTGTCGGTATATTTTATAACAAGGGGAGTGTAGCTGCCGCCTATCATTACAAAAATGCCGATGTGGTCGAAAATGCGTAGCACCCGCTTGGCTTTGGTGTTTTGTTTAACCGCATGGTAAATAGTAGAAGCCATATACACCATCAGCATGCCGAAACTGAAAACCGCTACGCCCCAAACGGTAGAGGCACTGCTTTTTTCGGCTGCATACATCAACAAAACGGGAATTGCAATCAGCGAAAATAAAATGCCGAAAGCATGTGTAATGTAGTTTGCCCGTTCTTCGCTAAGTGTTTGTTCGCGTCTGCCTATCATAAAAATGTGGAGAGTGAAAATGCTGAATAAGTATAATAACGCAAAAGATGAGTGAATGTTTTTTGCGGACTCTTAGGCAAGCTTAAGAGTTATGTCATTTCGAGCAAAGGTTTCCGTAGCGAGAAATCTTGTATTAAGTTCACGAATGAGAATACATGTTCCTTCACTTCGCAACCCCGATAGCTATCGGGGTCGTTCAGGATGACAGACGGATTTGTCTTGCAGATTGACAAAATTCTATTCACCGATTAATAAATGTTTTTACTTTAGTTCGCATCATTCTTTTTTATGCTGGTAAAAACATTTGGAAGTGCGGTTTACGGAGTAGATGCGGCTACCATCACCATCGAAGTAAACGTAGCGGGTGAAGGCAAATTGAATTATGTAGTGGTGGGGCTTCCCGATAGTGCCGTGCGCGAAGGAATATCGCGAATTGAACTTGCTATTAAACACGCCAAACTGCGCATGCCGCGCGCGCGAATTGTTTTGAATTTATCGCCTGCCGATATTCGCAAAGAAGGAACCGCTTACGATTTGCCTATGGCTATAGGCATTCTGGCTTCTTCCAATCAAATGAAAACCGATGCGCTCAAGGACTATATCATTATGGGCGAGCTTTCGCTCGATGGCGGCATTCTTCCTATCAAAGGCGCGCTGCCCATTGCCATACAGGCGCGCAAAGAAAAATTCAAAGGAATTATTCTTCCTAAACAAAATGCGCGCGAAGCCGCTATCGTTAATAACCTTGATGTGCTGGGTGCCGAGAACCTGAAAGAGGTAGTTGATTTTTTAGAAGGTAAAGGCGAACTGAAACCAACGGTGGTGGACACCCGTGCCGAATTTGAAAACAATGTGGTGCAAACCGAATACGATTTTGCCGATGTAAAGGGACAGGAGAATATTAAGCGTGCATTGGAAATAGCTGCTGCGGGCGGACATAATGTAATTTTGATTGGTCCACCGGGCGCGGGAAAAACCATGCTCGCAAAAAGATTTCCGAGTATTCTTCCTTCACTTGGTTTGAACGAAGCATTGGAGACCACCAAAATTTATTCGGTGGCGGGAAAGCTTTCAAAAAATTCTTCGCTCGTTTATCAGCGACCTTTTCGTTCGCCTCACCATACGAGTAGCGATTTTGTAGTGTTAAAGTGAAAGTATATTTTCGTCTGACAATCAACACTATAAATGATACTTGGTATTTATTCAAGAGTTTCGACTGACGAACAATCAATAAATGGAATCTCACTTATCGACCAAGAAAAGAGGGGTATTGAATCTTCCATAAAATACGGATTTGATTCATACCAACTTTTTGAAGATAGGGGATTTAGTGGAACTATTCACTTTGATAAACGACCAGGATTAAAATCTCTCATTGATAAAATTCTTAGTGATGAGATTCAAGGTCTTTTTGTGGTTGACCTTGACAGATTATCTAGAAACAACTTACACTCTCAAATTCTAAAGTCCATTTTTATTGAAAATGGTACTAGGTTATTCGATGTAAATGGAGAAATAAATTTATCAGATGAGAACCAAGAACTATTAACCGACCTCCGTTCATTGTTATCATCATTTGAGATAAAAAAGACTTCAACTAGAATAAAAAGGGCATTAGAAAGAAATGCAATTGATGGTAAATCAGGTGGAGGACCCTTGTCAAACTATGGGTACACGAAAGACGATTCAAAACGATTGGTTATAGATGAGAATGAAGCAAAGGTTGTTCAATTAATATATCAACTAAGTATAGAAGGGAAAGGAACAAAGGTAATTGCCAATTACCTAAATGATAAGAAGATTCCAACTAAACGAAACACTAGTAAGACGGGCTCTATGAAAGTCAAAGGTGTTGAGAAAACGATATTCAAATGGAGGGATGCAGTTGTTTATAGAATACTTACTAATCCTATCTACAAAGGGGTAAGACTATTTAAAGGTAAAGAATACCCTGCTCCTGCGATTATTGAAGTTGGTGTTT
>CANJRM010000153.1 GCA_947476645.1 Bacteroidota bacterium | reverse complement strand
CCAATTCAAATGCTTCGCGCACCATCTTCTTTTCCTGTGGCGAAGCATTCTTACGCAGCGAACGCAACAAACTGCGATACTCTTTGAGTATCATTTTTTTCTCTTGTTCAAGATTTATCTCGGTAGTTGGTTCCATGTTTCTAAGCTACGAAATTATTTTTTGTAGCTGAATGGTTAACACTATAACTGACAATTAGTTTGACGACCGTACATAAAAAAGCCCGCATGAGCGGGCTTTTCATATTTGTAATTGTTTTTAGCAAAAATGCTCGAACACTTTTTTCAAATGCTCAGAAATAGTTGCCGCGTTGTTTCCCTCAATTTGATGACGCTCTACAAAATGAACGAGCTTGCCGTCTTTGAATAATGCCATAGATGGTGATGACGGAGGATAAGGCAGCGTGTATTCGCGCGCTTTGTTTACCGCATCCTTGTCTACTCCTGCAAATACGGTTACCATTTTAGTTGGAAGTTTTGATGCCGTTGCTACTGCATCTTTTACTGCGGGGCGAGCAGAACCTGCCGCGCATCCGCAAACTGAATTGAACACTAAGAAAACGCTTCCTTGTGTTTGTGTCAATGCAATATCTACATCGGCAGGAGTTAATAATTCTTCAAAGCCAAGTGATGTTAAGTCGGCTTTCATTGGGGCTACAAGTTCTTGAGGATACATAGTTTTTGAATTTTAGTTTATTGATTGTTGATGTTCTGTTTTGAGTTACATAAATCCTAATTCCAGTTTTGCTTCTTCACTCATCATTTCCTGATTCCACGCGGGTTCAAATACAAGCTCGATGGTTACTTCGTTAACTCCGTTTACCGATTTTACTTTCTGTTCTACATCGCCCGGTAAAGTTCCTGCTACGGGGCAATTAGGCGAAGTGAGTGTCATAACCACTTCTACATTAAAATCAGGAAACACATTGATTTCGTAAATCAGCCCGAGGTCGTAAATATTTACGGGTATTTCGGGGTCGAATATTGTTTTCAATACATCGACAATAGAGTTCTTGACTTGTTCTTCGGTTATTACTTCGCTCACAGCAAGCGCGAATTTAGACTAAATCTAAATATATGAAAGTGCGCCACAGAATTTAGCATTCTACAACCCCAAATCGTAAACCATGCGCGCCTGAACGCCTTTGGCTTTTTTTACCCATTGAAGTGTTTTGTAAACTTCGTATTGCTCGCCCAATTCTTCTTTTACCCAATTGGCTTTAGCTTCGCCAAAACTTTCAGCAATTTGCTGCTGCCAGGTTTTTTCTTCTGGATATGTTTTAGTATAGAAGTCTTTGAGGTTAGCCGTTTTTGCAGCGTAAGTAATAGCTTCATCGAGTCCGCCAATTTCATCTACTAATCCTATTTCAATGCCTTGGGTTCCTGTCCAAACTCTTCCTTGTGCAATGGTTTCAATGTAGGCAGTATCTAAAGTGGCGGTGCCGACTTTCTTTACAATTTGGCTTCTGCCTTCTGCCACGCGCGATTTAAATTCAGCGTACGTTTTTTCTACGTTGCGTTGTGCGAATGCAGATTCTTCTGCATCTAATGGCGAAGTAATTCCACCGAGCACACCATGCTTGGTAATTTTTACTACGTCAGTGGTGATTCCCAATTTTTCGTTCAGGAATTTTTTTGCATTCGGGATTAAGCCGAAAACACCAATAGAACCGGTGATAGTATTTGGCTGTGCAAAAATGCGATTGCCCATGCACGAAATGTAATAACCACCCGAAGCGGCTACATCGCCATAAGAAACGATTAAAGGTTTTTCTTTTTTAGCTAAAGCCAATTCGCGCCACATTACATCACTCGCCAGTGCGCTGCCGCCCGGTGAATTAACGCGCAATACAATTGCTTTTATCTTTTCGTCTTTCCGCAGTTTGCTGATGAGCTTCGCAAATTTGGTTCCACCTATTTGCCCCTCATCGCCATCGCCATCTACAATTTCTCCTTCGGCATATACCACGGCTATTTTACTTCCTTCGGTTTTCTTATCAAGCGTAGTTGCATATTTGTTGAGGTCAACAATTTCTAAATCTTTCTTTTTGTCAACGCCTACCTTCTCTTTCATTTTATCAACCAACTGGTCGTAGTAAACCACATCGTCAATCAGTTTCAACTCTTTATCTTTTTCAGGAGTTTCAGCCGAAAGATTATTCACGATGTTGTTAAGTGCAGCCGTGTCGAGCTTTCTTTCTTTCGCAATTTGCGATAGGAAATGATTGTACACATCGCCATAAATATGCATTAACTGTTTGCGGTTAGGGTCGCTCATGTTTGTTCTGATGAATGGTTCGATAGCGCTTTTGAATGCACCGCAGTGAAAATCCTGCACTTCAATACCGAGTTTATCGAACATGCCTTTGTAATACATAATCTCTCTGCCGAAACCTTTAAGCTCCATTCCACCATTCGGATTGATAAAAATTTGGTCGCCAGCAGTGGCGAGGTAATATGCTTTTTGCGAAAGCACTTCGCCATAACCGTAAACAAATTTTCCGCCTTTTTTGAAATCAATTAGTGCATCGCGAATGGCTTCGAGTGTAGCGAGTCCGTTTTCGTTGTAGCCTAATTGCAGGTAAATTCCTTTGATGTTGTCGTCAGTCTTTGCTTTTTTAATGCACTCGCGTATTTCTGTCAAACCAACTGCTTTGCTTGGTTTTAAATTGCCGATCGATAAACCTGCAAAGGGGTTATCGTTGGTAATTTCGGGTATTTTGTAGTTGAGGTCGAGTTTTAAAACCGAGTTGGCTTTTACTTCTGCTTTTTTATCGCCACCGGCTGATGCAGCAATGCCGATTAAAATTAAAACGCTGATGACGATGAATAAAAAAATGCCGAAAACGGTGGCAAAAGTGAATTTGAAAAACTGTTTCATGGCAGAACTGTTTGATGTTGTGTGAAGAGATGTTTAATTCGGGCTGCAATAATAATAATTTGAGAAGTATGGAAACCGCTTACCTTTTGCTGGGCACCAATGAAGGAGAGCGTGAAAAGAATTTACAAAAGGCAAAGGAGTTGATTGGAAAAACGTGCGGACAAATCATTCTCAGTTCTTCAATTTACGAAACTGAGGCCTGGGGTTTGAAAGAGCAAAACAGCTTTCTGAATGAAGCGCTCAGCATTTCTACTTTGCTTGATGCTTCTTCTTTATTAGTTGCTTTGAAAAATATTGAAGTGCAAACAGGAAGAACAGAAGCGGTAAAGTGGGGGCCGCGTGTAATTGATATTGATATTCTGTTTTACGGAAATGAAGTTGTGAATAATGTGGATTTGAAAATTCCGCACCCGTTCATAGCAGAAAGAAGGTTTACGCTTGTTCCTTTAAATGAGATAGCCAAGGAGTTTGTTCATCCGGTTTTGAAGAAAACAATGAATGAACTACTGAAGGAATGTAAAGATGAAAGTGAGGTGAAGTAGTTTGTTCTTGGAATAGATGAGATAGTGAACACGGATAGCGGTCTTAAAAGTTAACCATCTGGCACCCTTTGTTATATGTGAATGATGTAACTTAAATATAAAGTTATGTAATGCATAAAGGCGTAGGCAGCGCAACTTTGCATGGTTAAATCTTTAAACCCAAAGCCATGCTTAAAACAAAATATTTTCTTTTACCAGTTATCTGCTTTTTACTAGCGGGCAGCGGTTGTCAAAAATCAAGAGGCACTCTTTTTGTTTCACACTTTGATACCGCAGCCGATTTAGCTTTATGGTCACCATCTGCCGAAGGGCAGGCAGAAATAGAATCGAACTATGTAAAATTAAAAGCGGTAAGCGGTTGCTTTCAATACGAAACGGCTAATGAAATTTCGGTAGAAAAAGACAAAACATACATTCTTAAATTTAAAGGAAAAGCAGAACCCACCCTGCTGGGCGAAACCGGATATTGCGCAAACGATTTTATGGTTTATGTAGAGCAGGGGAATAATAATCCAGTTGGGGTGTCATTTGGTAACTTTACTTCATGGACACAAAAAACATTTTCGTTTACAGCTACCTCAGCTTCTCCCGTGCGCATAAAATTTTTGATAGGAACCACCAAAGGTGTTTGGTTAGATGAATTGGAATTCAGCGAAAATTAGAATCAGTTTGAATCGGGTATCCAAACAACAAAAAACCCTTCCGAAGAAGGGTTTTTAAAATGTTTACGCTTCGACAAGCTCAGCGTGACAAAGGAAGATTAACTGCCCAACAAAGCTGTTTTCAAATCAGCATCAACTGGGTCTTCGCCTAACCAAATGCCGAACAATGCTTTTTTGAAATCAAGGCCTGGGATAGTGTTTTTTAACTTGCCGTTTTTGTAAGCTTTAACACCTTCGCCCGGCACATAAGAAAGCTCAAACATATCACCTTCTTTAATTTCTTCGCTTTTAAAAGTAGAAACCAACACATTGATTTTGTCCTGAAGCGGTGCAGTATTTCCTTTCATTGATTTTGAAAAACCTTCTTCTACCGCTTCGCTCAGGTTGTTGCTATTGATTACACCTGAGGTGATAGTCAAGCGGAAAGCAGTTGGCTTGTCAGCAGCAACAATATCAGCAGCGCTTTTGTTTTTTGCGCTCAAATACAAACCACCGGTATAAAGTTTAAAGAATAATTTCTTACGAATCCCGCCACCGTTTAATACTAAATCGGTAGTGCCTTGTTTCACAGTTGCAGGAAGTGTAACTCCGTTAATGGTTAACTGTGCGTCAGAAATAAAAAATACAAACAGTGCGGCTATAAGAGAGATTGATTTCAATTTCATAATAGTGATTTTAGTTTTTGAAAATTAGTGTTGAATTATTTTTTCTTCTTTTTGCTTTTAGCATTTTCTGCATCTATAGCTTCCTGCAAACTTGCTGGTTCTTTCTTGCCTGCATACTTCGGATTCTTGCTCCACTCATACACGCGTTGCCCGTCAATGTATTTAGAAACAAAAGCATCTTTAATTCCCATTTTGCGAACATCCTTTACAAAGTCTTTTGCAATTTCTTCATCGGGAAAATAGCTGATGATGTAACGGTTCATACCATCTACTTCTTCGTAGCCAATAAAGCGCGGCTCTTCAAAATATTTGTTGATGTTAAACTCTTTGTAAAGACCAATCTGCACTTTATAAACCGTTCCTTTTTGTGCAGCATTCGTTACCATGGCGGTGCTTACACCACCGGTTTTTGCTTTCACATCTGATGAATCGCTACCGTCAGGCGCATAACCTTTCAAAACATTGTTCTCTGCTTGTAAACGAACTACTTCGTGGTCGTAGTCAGCCACTTTGTTTTCGAGTTCGGCTTGTTTGGTAGAAGAGTAAGCGAAATCATCTTTCAATCTTTTGATTTCGGCATCGTTGCTGTCGAGCGTGGTGCGTATGTCCTGCATTTTAGCTTTGTAGCCCGCTAAATCTTTTTCGTAACTTTTCAATTCGTCTTTCAAACGCTTTTTTTCTTCTTTCGAAAGCGCTTGTGCAAACGAAAATTGCACCATCAAAATAGTGCCAAGCATCACGGGGAAAATTTTTCTCATTTCTTTTTACGTTAGTGTGTATTAGCAAATGTAATGTTCTGGCTCAAAAAATGAAATGTATCATCCTGCTTATGACAACAGTTGCTTACTTTTCCACTCTAAATAAAACAGTATGCATCAAATTGAAAATGAATTTCTACGTGTAAAGATTCGCGAATACGGAGCTGAACTGACTTCTGTTTTCGATAAGAAAAATAATATCGAACACTTATGGAGTGCCGATGAAAAATTTTG
>CANJRM010000152.1 GCA_947476645.1 Bacteroidota bacterium | reverse complement strand
ACCGGTTTTGAGAATGGAATAAATCTGTTTCAGTCCATCGTGAATGTGTTGAAGTTCGGTTTGTGCGTAGAGAGCCGCTTCCCAAAGTGTGTCGTTTCCTTTTTTATCGCGAATAGAAACGCTGCCGTTAAAATGGCGAAGGTCGGCATAGCTAACGGGTAGTTTTATTTCGCGCCTGTGTTCTTCGAGGTAATTACGCAGTTCAGAATTTACCTTATAGATGGTTTTCTTTTTGGTAATTATTTGCTGCTGATAATGTTTCGGATTTTCCATTGCGGTAAAAATAAATTAAGGATTATAATACAAGATGTTTCGTTTCGCAGAGCCTACACTCAACATGACATAACTCCTGATTCACAATGAGGATAACTTTTCCTCTTCGCCTCTTTTGCAGATTCATTCAAATCTTTTCTTTGTCGCTTCATGACGATGGAACTGAAAATATTTTTGGCTTGCGCAGTGGTACAGTGTTTGTATTTTCTCCTCGTGTTTGCGCGCTTGAATTTCGTTCGCCCTTTTCATGGCATGCCCGAGTTTCTTCCGCCTGCATCGGTTGTTATTTGTGCTAAGAACGAGGCGCAAAACTTAGCGCAGTATTTAAAGGTGGTGCTTATTCAGCAATACAAACAATACGAAGTGATTGTGGTTAACGATGGCAGCACCGATGAAACCATTGATGTGCTGGTGGAATATTACAGGCGCAATAAAAATTTGAAGATTGTAAATATTGAAGCGAAGGATTCGTGCGGTAAAAAGAACGCGCTGCAAAAAGGACTTGAAGTTGCTATGTTCGATACGATTGTAGTGACCGATGCCGATTGCAGACCAGCTACCACGCAATGGCTCGCGAAAGTAGTAGGTGCATACATGAACGATACTAAAATTGTACTCGCTCATTCGCCTTACGAAAAGCAACCCGGCTATTTGAATAAGCTGATTCGCTATGAAAACTTTATAACTGCCTTGCAGTATTTCGGTTTTGCAAAAGCGGGTTTGCCATACATGGGTGTGGGCAGAAATCTTTCTTACAAAAAAGAATTAGTGCAGGGGTTCAAACCATCGGATGCCGCAGAAAAAATTCCAACAGGCGATGATGATTTACTGATTAACGCCATGGCAACAGGAAAGAACACCGAGCTTTGTATTGATAAAGACACCTTCACCTATACTAAAGCGCAAACAACTTTTAATGATTGGCTGAACCAAAAACGCAGACATCTGCGTTCAGGTTTTCGGTATAAGTTTCATCACATGGTGTTGTTGTTTCTGTTTGCCTTTAGCGGCTTTGCGTTTTATGCGCTATTCATTTTGTTATTGATAAAAGCGGAGCTATTGAAATGGGTATTGTTGATTTTTGCCACCACCGTTTTAGTAAAATTAGTTTCTGTGTTTCGTGTTTATCGCAAACTCGGTTCTGAGGATTTGTTTTTAATTTCTCCCTTATTAGACTTCTGTTACACGCTCTATCTTCTGCTGATATTTTTCTTATTATTGCTAAAACCTAAATCGAGTTGGAAATAAATCCTAAATTTTCTGTACGTGCTCAGGCCGACCTTGAACTGGTGGCTTTGGCTAAAAAAGGCGACCAGGTAGCTTTCGGAAAGCTGATGAGTCGCTATCGTGATTCTATATTTTTTATGGTGCTCAAGATGGTGCACAATCGTGATGATGCCGAGGATTTGACGCTTGAGGCATTTGGCAAGGCGTTCAACAGCATTGCGAATTACTCAGCCGATTTTGCTTTTAGTACCTGGCTGTTTAAAATAGCTACCAACAACTGTATTGATTTTATTCGCAAGAAGCGTTTGATGACTACTTCGCTCGACCAAACTACTTCTACCGAAGACGGAGAAATAACTCCTATAGCGGTAAAAGACGGTGCTTCGAATCCCGAAGAGGCAATGGTGAAGGAACAGCGCGCGACAAAAATACGCTCGGCTATTGAACAACTTTCGCCTAAATACCGTTCGTTGATTGAGTTGCGTTATCTCGATGAGTTATCGTACGAAGAGATTGCCGAAAAACTTGACTTACCTCTGGGCACGGTGAAAGCACAGCTTTTCCGCGCTAAGGATATGCTTTATAATATTCTGAAGATTACGAAAGAGAAATACTAATTCGGAATTCGGAATGCAGAATTGCGAATGAAGAAAGTCTCCGCTTTGACAAATCATTTACGCCTTTCCCTAATTTCTATTCACCATTCACTATTCACTTCCCTAAATGGAACTCCTGCTTAAATATTTTCCCGCGCTTAGTCAGGAACAAATCCGTCAGTTTGCTTTGCTGCCCAAAATTTACAGCGAATGGAACGAGAAGATAAATGTGATTTCGCGTAAAGACATTGATAATTTATTTGAGCGTCATATTCTGCACTCGCTAAGCATTGCAAAATTTATTGAGTTCAAAAGCGGAACCAAGGTGATGGATTTGGGAACCGGTGGTGGTTTCCCCGGTATACCACTGGCTATTCTTTTTCCCGAAAGCCGTTTTCATTTGGTAGATTCTATAGGCAAGAAACTGAAAGTGGTGGAAGCCGTGAAAGATGAAATTGGTTTGAAAAATGTTTTTGTTTTTCATGCGCGTGCCGAGGAAATGAGTTTTCAATACGATTTTGTGGTGTCGCGCGCGGTGGCTCCGCTTGCCGATTTGCTTGCCTGGACCAAAGGGAAATATTCTGCCAAAGACCATCATGCCGTTCACAACGGACTTATCTGCCTCAAAGGCGGAAACATAGACGAGGAAATTTCGGTGGTAAAACACGCGCGCAAAATTCCTATTGCGGGTTATTACAACGATGATTTTTTTAAAGACAAGTTTGTGGTGTACTGCGAGCATTGAGCCAAAACGATAGAAGTAAAAACTGTAGAGGTTAAGATTTTTGCAAAGCAGTTTGAGAAACTGTTCTATTCGCTTTGTCATTCAATACCCATACTTTTCTTTCCACCACTTTTTTAAACTGTTTCTTATTTCAGTTTTGTGGAGCTGGTTTAGCTGCTTCGGTTTCGTTTGTTGTGGCTTCGGTTTCGTTTGCTGTGGCTTCGGTTTTGCTTTTGCTGTTTTTTGTGGTGGAGCAAAAGAGGAAGTTTGACGACAGACCATAGACGGCTGCGGGAACAGCTTATGCTAAGGCGAAAATGGATTATGGGAAGGCGGGAACGGTTTATGGCAAGGCGCGAACCATTTATGTGAAGGCGCGAACCGCTTAGGGAAAGATGCGAACCATTTATGGCAGGGCGCGAACCGTTTACCGAAGGGCGCGAACCATTTAAGGGAAGGTGCGAACCGATTATGGAAAGGCGCGAACCATTTAGGGGAAGATGCGAACCGATTATGGAGAGGCGCGAACCATTTATTGGAAGGCGCGAACCGTTTATGGCATTTAACAAATGGCTGAAAGCCGCTCAAAATCAATAAATTACAAGACGGTTTTTTAATGCTGAAAAAAAAACTGCCGAAAAGGCAGAAAAACTAGTGGCTTTTACCCCTCCCGATCAAGCATGCGGGATGAAACAAGCGGGGTAATCTGTTTATAGTAAAGTAAGAGGTGCTTTAAACCACCCCGGAGTGGGTGGAATGTTTTTTTTCTTGTTCCTTTTTTTGAAAAAAGGAACCAAAAAACTTTCCAAAAATATGCTCCGCATTTTTGGAGGGCTTGGCTCAATACAATCTTTATTTTGAACGCGATGTTGTAAGCGAATGTTTGAGTTGTGTTTTGCTTCATTTCTTTTTCATCTCGAAACTTCTGACTGTGCTACGCACCAACGCAAAAGCTACCGAAGTTTCGGAAGGCTGAAAAAGAGAAGTGGTCTTAAATAGAAAAGGAAGTTTAGATTTGAATATTAGTTGTTGGTGACGTATCGCAGAGCCGATACTAAAACACCAACAACGGCAAAATACAAACAACATGAAAAGGATAATACTTCTGCCTCTGCTTTGTTATTTAAGTTTTGGTGTAAATGCCCAAGACTTTAGTTTAAACTTTACAAGCGTTGAAAAATTTCTAACACTAAATTATTCCTTGCAAAAAATCGAAAGTTCTTTAAAACCTAATTACCTCAACGTAAGTAAAAATGAAAGTGAATGGAAATTTAGGGATGATAATAAATCATGGGAGGCAGTGCTTTATGTCCAATTCAATTCACAAACAAAAGCAGTAAATGAAATTGCCTTTTACATACCTTTTGCGCGGGTTTTTGAGTTTATGGATGAATTAAAGGATAAACTTGGCTATACGTATTTAGGTAATCAGGATGGAATGGAAATTTATGAAAACGCAAAAAATAAACTCGGAGCTAAAATAGTTTTTACAGAAGCTACCGGAGAAAAAATGTATTACTGTAGATTATTTAAAAAATAATTGAAACAAGATGATTAAAAAAAATCTAATAGCAATTATTGTTACTTGTATTTGTAATATATCATGCTCTGCGCAAAAAACTTACTATTTAAATGGGTTTCAGAAAACACTTTACGAGTTAAATGAGCTTCAGAAAATACCATCTGTTGATCAAGCTAACATGGACAAGTTAGCTGAAGCTGCTTATAGAGTTTTTCAGCAAATAAAACTCTCACCGGAAAAATACGCAACTAATGCGATTAGAAACACCGCAAATTGTGTATACCTTTATTATGACGTAAATGGGGATGGTAACCTAAAAAAAATTAACCCTAGAAAAGGACAAAAATACACTGATGACTATCGGGATAGTGTTATGCAAAACGATAGATTACTATTCAACCTTTCTTTTGATGAGACCGGTAAAGTAATCGCTCCGGATAAGTTTTATGTTATTAGTTATCAGGAAATAGAATTACATAGAAATATCAGTGATGCTGGGTTAGTTGCATTTGAGGTGCCAACGAATGATAGTGTTAAAAACGAACTTGCAAAAATTAGATTGTCTGGATTGGCAATAGCAGCAGCAGTTCCTGTTTCAGTAATTATTCCGTTCAATTTACAATGCAAATCGTTTACTGACTATAATCCCACCGAAGGCATCGGCACAAAACGAGGTAAAAGCATTGAAATCAGAAAACTTGATGGATTTGCTTGGTATGAGAAGGAGGAAGCAGTTATAATTGAAAAAATAAAAACCCAAAGTGATATTATGCAGTATAGGAAAGCCGACTTTAAATTTAGTATTCCATATGATGGCTTTAGTTGTAACCTTGACATAAACATTGGTAGAGATATTGTTTACTCATCTCGACCAATAGGGAACTATCAACTTTCCACGGAAAGTGTAAAAATTGATGTTACTGATGGTAAAAAATAGCTTCCTACTTTCTGTATTGGCTGCTTGCATTTGGGTTAGCGATAGAACGTAAATCCTTTTTTGTTTCAAAAAAGATTGAAGTGATAGCGCGACCGAGGCTTTGCGAGGGAACCCCCTAATTCATTTTTTCAATACCCATACTTCTCTTTCCACCACTTCTTTAAACTGTTTCTTATTTCAATTTCACGGGCATTGTTTCCGGGGTCAAAAAACTTAGTGCCTTTAATTTTGTCGGGCATAAATTCAAGGTCGGCAAAATTGCCTTCGTAGCTGTGGGCGTATTTATAATCTTTACCGTAGTTTAAATCTTTCATCAGTTTGGTGGGCGCGTTGCGAATGTGCAGGGGCACGGGTAAATCTCCGGTTTGGTTGACTGCGTTGATGGCGGCACCAATGGCGGTGGTGGCAGAATTGCTTTTGGCAGAGGTAGCGAGGTAGATAGTGGTTTGCGAAAGAATTAAACTGCATTCGGGGTAACCAATCATAGTAACCGCCTGAAAGCAACTGGTAGCCAGCAGCAGGGCGTTAGGATTTGCATT
>CANJRM010000151.1 GCA_947476645.1 Bacteroidota bacterium | reverse complement strand
GGTTTGGAACAAACGCTTGAAGGGTTAAAAGGACAGGCAGAAATTCTTCGCCAAGAAAAATTGTATGAGCCGTATTTGAAGGAGTATTTGTTGTAAGCAGCAACTAAATCGAAAAAAATTTTCCTTCTTCTGCTAAATAACTTTCAGCAAAAATTTCTCGCGCTTCGTCTAAAAGCAAATTGAGACTTTCATAACGCGCAGAAAAATGTCCGAGTAAAAGTTTTTCTGCCTTTGCTGCCTTCGCCACTTTTGCCGCTTGCTTTGAAGTGCTGTGAAAAGTTTCCAGTGCGCGCGGTTCGTGCTCATGAATAAAAGTTGCTTCGTGATAAAGTGTATTCACACCTTTAATCTGCTCTACAAAATTTTGGGTGTAAGCGGTATCACTGCAATAAGCATAACTGCGCGGTGCTAAAGGGTCAAGGGTTAATTCTTTGTTTGGAATTACATTCCCTTTTTCATCAGTAAAGTTGCTTCCGCTTTTAATGTCGTTGATGAGGTGATGCGGAATATTGTATTCGGTGATTTTTTCAGCAATAATTTTTCGAAGATTGTTTTTCTCCTTAAACAAAAAGCCCGTGGTGGGTAAGCGATGGCTCAGAATAATTGTTTCCACCGTTAGCATCAAATCTTCATAAATAATTTTCGGTTCATCGGCAGTGAGGTGATGAAAATTTATTTTGAAACGCAGTTCGGTTTGCGAATGCTTTAAGTGAACGTTGATAATTTCTTCAAGTCCGGCTGGTCCATAAATATTCAGCGCGTGTTCGCGCCAATTCAAATTGAACGAAGTGAGCAAACCAATTAAGCCATAGTAATGGTCGCCATGTAAATGCGAAATAAAAATATTGTCGAGGCGGGCGCGTTTAATGCCAAAATGATTCATGCGAAACTGCGCGCCTTCCCCACAATCAATCAAAAAACAGTTGCCGTTATAATTTAAAATTTGCGCACTTGGGTAGCGGTTATGAGCGGGTATGGCAGCGTTGCTCCCGAGAATGGTAACATCAAAAAGCATGGACTTTCGCGATTAGGTTCTTAAGTCGCGGTCGAGTTCTTCCATCATTACATAGTCCACCGATTCGGGAACGGTAGGAACAATGTTCAAGATAGGTTCGAGTTGAGAAATTTTAATGAGCTTTTGAATGTGAGCGTTCAAGCCTGTAAGCACAAAAGTTCCGCCTGCTTCTTTGCATAAACGGTTGCCCACTAAGAGCGCACTCAAACCCGATGAATCCACATACTGCACATCTGTCAAGTCGAGAACGATGTTCTTAAAACCTTCGTTGTTAATAATAACGAGTTCTGATTTTAATTGGGGCGCGAGATTGCTTAGCAATTTTTCTTCGTTGAGTTTTACAATCACTAATCGGTCTCTTTTGTCAACTTGAAATTTCATGTGGCACGGTTTGGTTAAATGAATACGATTCTAAAGTATAGGATTTTATGAAAAGAAAAAACTTGGGCGCAATGTATGCAAAAGGATTCTTTCTGTAAAACTATGTTAGCATTGTGCGTGTTTTATTTTTAAAATGGTTTGGGGTTTCAAAAGATTTGCCCTTTCTTTGATAGGAGAGAAGCCAATAAAAAATTCTCGTGAACGTTAACAACAAAGCACAAAACAAAAACAGACAATATGGCTCTAAGCATTGTTTGGTTTAAGTTTTGATAAACAAAAAATATGGAAGCAAAATTTTCACCTAAAGTAAAGGAAGTAATTTCCTACAGCCGCGAAGAAGCCTTGCGCTTGAATCACGATTACATCGGCATTGAACATTTGTTGCTTGGTCTTATTCGCGAGGGCGAAGGGCTGGCGATTAAAGCGCTCAAGAGTTTAGAAGTAGATGCGGTGATGCTTCGCAAAACAATTGAAGACTCTATTAAAGATAAAGTGGCGAAGGGAAATTTCAATCCCAACAATTTGCCGTTGACTAAGCAAGCCGAGAAGGTTTTGAAGATTACGGTGCTCGAAGCAAAGGTGTTGAAGAGCGATGTAATTGGAACAGAACATCTGATGCTTTCGATTCTGAAGAACAAAGACAACCTCGCCACACAGTTGCTTGCGCAATACGATATTGACTACGATGTTTTTAAGGCAGAACTGGATGTGGTTCAAAACGAAACTAAGGAGATAAAGAAAACGAAATCTGAACTGCCGAATGAGCCGCATGATGATGAGCCATTTGAAGATGATAAGAGCCGCGGTGGATTTGGTGCTACACAGCAACCTAAAAAACCGGGAGCAACCAAATCAAAAACTCCGGTGTTGGATAACTTTGGTAGAGATGTAACCCACTTAGCCGAAGAAGGCGCGCTTGACCCGATTGTGGGTAGAGAGAATGAGATTGAAAGAGTTTCACAAATTCTTAGCCGCAGAAAAAAGAACAATCCTATTTTAATTGGTGAGCCGGGTGTTGGTAAAACAGCTATTGT
This sequence comes from Bacteroidota bacterium, assembly GCA_947476645.1. Taxonomy (GTDB): domain Bacteria; phylum Bacteroidota; class Bacteroidia; order Chitinophagales; family LD1; genus Bog-950. Next base: position 3,538 of record CANJRM010000151.1, on the reverse strand, counting down.
AGAAGGATTAGCCCTTCGCATTGTTCAGAAGAAAGTTTCGCGCGTGCTTTTCAATAAACGAATTGTGATGTTGGATTTGGCTGCGCTTGTTGCGGGAACAAAATACCGCGGACAGTTTGAGGAGCGCATGAAAGCGATTATGAATGAACTCGAAAAGAACCGCGATGTAATTTTATTCATTGATGAAATTCATACGATTGTTGGAGCGGGTGGGGCAACAGGTTCCTTGGATGCTTCTAATATTTTCAAACCTGCTTTAGCAAGAGGCGAACTACAATGTATTGGTGCTTCTACTTTAGATGAGTATCGTCAGTATATTGAAAAAGATGGGGCGCTTGCGCGCAGATTTCAGCAGGTGATTGTTGACCCGCCATCACCAGATGAAACGGTTCAGATTTTGACGAACATTAAATCGAAGTACGAAGAATACCATAGTGTAGATTATACTCCAGAAGCAATTGCTGCTTGTGTGAAACTTTCGGTGCGTTATATCACTGATAGATTTTTACCCGATAAGGCTATTGATGTAATGGACGAAGTAGGTGCGCGTGTTCACTTAAAGAACATTCATGTTCCGAAGAATATTATTGAACTGGAGAAACAGGTAGAAGAGATTAAGACGCAGAAGAACCAAGTGGTAAAGAGCCAGAAGTATGAAGAAGCTGCGCGTCTTCGCGATTCAGAAAAACGTTTGCTTGAAGATTTGGAGAAAGCAAAAACACAGTGGGATGAGGAATCACGTGTGAAACATTTTCCGGTTAGCGAAGAAGACATTGCCGAAGTAGTGGCAATGATGACGGGAATTCCAGTGAACAAAATTGCGCAGAGCGAAAGCAACAAACTGATTAACATGACCAGCGTGGTTACGGCTGCAGTAGTAGGTCAGGATGTAGCGGTGAAGAAAGTGAGCAAGGCTATTCAGAGAAACAGAGTTGGATTGAAAGACCCTAAGAAGCCAATAGGTACTTTCATTTTTCTTGGACCAACAGGAGTAGGGAAAACAGAATTAGCGAAAGCAATTGCCCGTTATCTTTTTGATAGTGAAGATGCGCTCATAAGAATTGACATGAGCGAATACATGGAGAAGTTTTCTGTTTCGCGTTTAGTGGGTGCGCCTCCGGGATATGTGGGTTATGAAGAAGGCGGACAGTTGACCGAGAAGGTTCGCAGAAAACCATACAGCGTAGTGTTGCTCGATGAAATTGAAAAAGCACACCCCGATGTTTTCAATATTCTGTTGCAGGTTTTTGATGATGGAATTTTGACCGACAGCTTAGGTAGAAGAGTTGATTTCAAAAACACGCTCATCATCATGACTTCGAATATTGGTGCGCGCGATTTGAAGGACTTTGGTGCGGGTGTTGGTTTTGCTACTAAATCGAAAACTGACCAGACAGATGAATTTGCAAGCAACGTAATTACGAAAGCGTTGAAGCGCACGTTCTCACCTGAGTTCCTGAATCGTATTGACGATGTTATCATCTTCAACTCGCTCGGTAAAAACGACATTCACAATATCATTGACATTGCATTGCGCGATGTAACTAAACGTATTGTTGAACTCGGCTTTGAAATTAAGTTGAGTGAACAGGCGAAAGATTTCTTAGCCGATAAAGGTTACGACCCGCAGTTTGGTGCGCGACCTTTACACCGCGCTATTCAAAAATATGTAGAAGACCCGCTTGCCGAAGAAATACTTCGCGCTAATGCGAAAGCAGGCGACAGCTTTACCATTGAACTGAATAAAGAAGCCGAAGAACTGACGATTGTTCATATACCTGCTTTGAAAAAAGCAGAGGCAGATGGAATTTAATTCTGCTTTCATAAAACAAAAGCCTCTCGATTTTTCGGGAGGCTTTTTTGTTTTGGATATTTCTGTTTTATCTAACCATAATTTTGGTTTAGTTTGAGAAATGGTTTTGGGTCGGAAATTATTTTTCTCCTTCTTTTTTTTCATGAACTGCGTTTTTGTTCAAGCACAAAAACAGTTTACTCTTTCCGGAAAAATTATTGCCGATGATTTAAGTCCGCTGTCGAATGCCAGTGTTTATGTATCGCAGTTTTCTAGTGGAACATTTTCTGATTCGCTTGGCAAATTTCAATTGAGTTTGAAGGAAGGGTTGAACGAAATTTCATTTTCCTATATCGGGTTTAATTCAGAACACATCCGCATTTTTATCTCGCGCGATACAAGCATTGAAATGAAGTTGCGAACCAATCTTGAACTGCATGAAGTGACCATTGTTGACCAAAAACAATTGCTCAACGCACTGCACGAAGCCAACGGAACGGTTACACTTCGCAAAGAAAATTTCAATTCGCTTCCTGCTTTTATGGGAGAGAACGACCCGATGCGCGCGGTGCAAATGCAGCCGGGTGTACAAAGCGGTGGTGAAGGTTCGCGCGGAATTTTTGTGCGCGGTGGCAGCCCCGACCAAAATTTAATGTTGGTAGATGGCGCACCTGTTTATAATCCTTCGCACGTGTACGGTTTTGTTTCGGTGTTTAATGGCGATGCCATTGACCGCATTGAAGTTTATAAAGACCGTTATCCCGCGCGCTTTGGCGGTCGGCTTTGTTCGGTGATGGATATTAAAATGGATGAAGGCAACTCGAACAAACTGCGCGGAACTTTTTCTTTCGGTTTGGTTACTTCAAGGTTTCATTTAGATGGTCCGCTTACAAAAAAGAAGAAGACAACTTTCTCGCTTTCGCTGCGCGGATGTTATGCTGGTTTGTATTCTTCGCCTATTTCAAAAAAGCAATATAAAGCAGCGGGCTACGATGGAAATATCTACTACTACTTTGGTGATGTGAATGCAAAAGTGGTTCATCACTTTTCGGATAAGCTGCAACTGCAATTCAACTTTTTTACCAATAACGATTTCTATTCGTTTACAAAAAAGAATAGTGTAAGCGGAGCAAATTATGTGGCGGACAGTTATTTTAATCAGGGAGTTCACTGGGCAAACTATGTGGCTTCAACGGCTTTGGTTCATCAAATTTCTGAGCATTGGAAAATGAGTCATCATTTTTCTTTCAGTCGCTACATGATTGAAAGCAAAGACCACGACAACTACGATGAAACCGTAAATTTCAGTGGGCAAATCAGTGAGTGGCATTCGAAATACAACTCAAACAATCTTACTTACATAAACGACTACAGTTGGCGAACAGATGTGGAGTATGGAACCGATTTGCAAACGTTCATGTTTGGTGGTGGAATTACAGGAGTAAATTTTGAAACAGGAAAAGGTAAATCGAGTTACGACAATACGAGTTTCGGCAAGACAGAATTTGAACTAAAAAGTTCGCCTGTAAAATCTATTGATGCATTTGTTTATGCCGAAGATGAATATCATCCGAATGAAAACTGGCTCATCAATGGTGGCTTTCACATGCGCGTTTATAATGTGCAGCAAAAAACTTTCGTTAGTTTTTTGCCACGCGTGAATGTGGTTTATAATCCTGTGGCTAAATTTTATTTGCGCGCTTCGGCTTCGGGCTTATCGCAAAATTTGCATTTGCTCGCTACAGC
>CANJRM010000150.1 GCA_947476645.1 Bacteroidota bacterium | reverse complement strand
GGCGAAGAAGAAGGAAGAAAAGTTTTTGAATGGTGGCTGAATTTGTTTGGCAAAGAGAATTACTACATCGAATTGCAGCGCCACGGAATGGAAGAACAGGAAAAAGTAAATCAGGTACTAATCAAGTGGGCAAAGGAGTATGATGTAAAGATGATTGCCACCAACGATTCGCATTATGTTGACCAGCAGGATTCGAACGCGCACGATATTTTGCTGTGCATTAATACCGGTGAAAAGCAAAGCACACCTACCAATAAAGAATTTGGCGATGATGATACTTCGATGAAAGGAAAACGCTTCGCATTTTTCAACGACCAGTTTTATTTTAAAACGCAAAATGAAATGAGCGAGTTGTTTAAAGATGTGCCGCAGGCAATCGAAAACACACTCGATGTTTTTCATAAAGTGGAGCATTTGAATTTGAAGAAAGATATTCTGCTTCCTAACTTTCCTGTTCCAAAAGAATTTCAGGTTCATGCCAATGATGTGTTGAATCAATGGGAATTTTTGAAGCACCTCACCCTCGAAGGCGCACATAAACGCTACAAAGAAATGACTGCCGAAATTGAAGAGCGCATCAATTTCGAATTGCACACGATTAAAACAATGGGCTTTCCGGGTTACTTTCTCATTGTTGCCGACTTTATAAAAGCGGGAAGAGATATGGGAGTGTTGATTGGTCCCGGTCGTGGTTCCGCTGCCGGAAGTGTGGTGGCGTATTGCATTGGCATTACCAACATTGACCCCATTGCTTACAATTTGCTTTTCGAGCGTTTTTTAAATCCCGATAGAAAAAGTTTACCGGATATTGATACAGACTTTGATGATGAAGGTCGCGACAAGGTGATTGATTACGTAGTGAAGAAATATGGAAAAAGTCAGGTAGCACAGATTGTTACTTACAGTACCATGGCTGCTAAAGTGAGTATTAAAGATGTGGCGCGTGTGTTGGATTTACCATTGAACGAATCACTTGCACTCACCAAATTAGTTTCTGACAGACCGGGAACTGAACTCGAAAGATTACTTCATGCTCCGCTTGATGGCAAAGACAGTTTAAAGGAAAAAGAAAATTATTCGAGCGAAGAAATTGAAGACGCGAAACGACTGCGCAAAATTTATGAAGGCGATGGGCTCGATAGCAAAGTGTTGCACGAAGCGGAGAAATTAGAAGGCGGTATGCGCGGCACAGGAGTTCACGCAGCGGGAATAATTATTGCGCCAAGCGATTTGACAGAGATAATTCCAATTGCTACTTCCAAAGAAACCGATTTGTATCTCACACAGTTTGAAGGAAAGGTGATTGAAGATGCAGGTGTTATCAAGATGGACTTCCTCGGTTTAAAAACGCTGACCATCATACGCGATGCCCTAGTATTGATTGAACAAAATCGCGGAATAAAAATTGACATTGACACCATTCCGCTTGACGACAAAAAGACTTTTGAACTTTATCAGCGTGCCGAAACCAACGGAACATTTCAGTTTGAAAGCGCGGGCATGCAGAAATATTTAAAGGATTTAAAGCCCGATAAGTTTGATGATTTAATTGCAATGAATGCACTCTATCGTCCTGGTCCTATTGCTTACATTCCTGAATACATTCTTCGCAAGCACGGCAAAAAAGTTGTTTATGATTTGCCTGAGGTAGAAGAGTTTTTGAAAGACACGTACGGCATTACGGTGTATCAGGAACAGGTGATGCAGCTTTCGCAAAAGCTTGGCGGTTTTACCAAAGGCGATGCCGATTACCTGCGCAAAGCCATGGGAAAGAAAGACCGCAAGACGCTCGACAAAATGAAAGACAAATTCATTACGGGAGCGAAAGAAAAAAATCTCGATGCCAAGAAATTAGAAAAAATATGGACCGATTGGGAAGCATTTGCACAATACGCTTTCAACAAATCGCATTCAACCTGTTATGCTTTTGTTGCTTTTCAAACAGCTTACTTAAAAGCAAATTATCCCGGAGAATATATGAGCGCGCTGCTCACGAATAATCAAGGCAACATTGATAAGATTACCTTCTTCATGGAAGAGTGCAGGCGCATGGGTGTTCCTGTAAAGGGACCCGACATAAACGAAAGCGATGTAAAGTTTGCAGTGAATGACAAAGGCGAAATTCGCTATGCGCTTTCAGCTATTAAAGGAGTTGGCGATGCCGCTGTGGAAGCTATAGTAGCAGAGAGAAAAGCAAACGGTAATTACAAAAGCATTTACGACTTAACCCGCAGAGTTAGTTCAAGAGCAAGCGGAAGAAAAGCGTTAGAAGCTTTGGGTTATGCAGGCGCGTTTGATTCGTTTGCCAACTATCATCGGGCACAATATTTCATGCCTGATAAAAAAGATGGATTGAGTTTGTTGGAGAAAGCGGTGCGCTACGGAAGTAATGTGCAGGGCTCAGCGGGTTCACAACAAAATTCTTTGTTTGGCGAAATGCAGGGTGGTGTTGATTTGAGTGAGCCAAGCGCCTTCGGCAGCGATGACTGGAGTTTATTAGAGAAACTGAAAAAGGAAAAAGAAGTTACTGGTATTTACATCAGCGGTCATCCGCTCGATGATTATCGTTTGGAGATTCAAACATTCACAAACGCTTCACTCAATGAAATTGAAAAAGTAAAAGGCAGAGATTTGAAAATCGCGGGCATTGTAACCACCACTGAAACTAAATTTTCGAAAAACGGTAATCAATATTGCCGTTTCACACTTGAAGATTTCACTGGCACTTACAACTTTACTTTGTTCGGAAAAGATTTTCTCGCCTTCAAAACATTTACCGAAACACCCAATGCCATGTTGCACATCAGTGGTCGTTATCAGCAGCGATGGAACGATGAAAATCAATTTGAATTTAAAATCAGCAAGATTGATTTGCTTTCTGATATCAGAAACAAACTCACTAAGTTTCTCACCTTGGAATTAGAAGCCAATGCTGTTGATTTGAGATTGATTGAAGATATTGATAAGGTGCTTGCAAAATATCCGGGTAAAACAAAGCTGCATTTAAAATTCCGCGATACAGAAGAAGGAATTCTAGTGGGTGTAAGTTCGACCTTGAAAGCCGTTGAACTAAGCAACGACTTGTTTAAAGAGTTGGATACACTGCGTGTAATTTACAGTTTGAACTAAGACAACTGTCATCCTGAGCCTGTCTGCCGTCAGGCAGGCCTGTCGAAGGATTACTTTTCAATCAACACCTTTGAGGTATAGGTTTTGCCTGCATCAACAATCTTTACAACATAGAAACCGCTGCTGAGTTCAGTGGTGTTCACGACTATTCTTCGGTCGTTAGTTTGAAAATCTGCATTCATTCTTGCACCAAGAATATTGAATACTTCAACCTGGGGATGAACAAAAGAATCTGTACTCATTTCACAAACAAAATAATTGCGCGAAGGATTTGGATAAATAGTGAAATGATTTTCGGAAGGCGTATTTGTTTCCTGCACGGCTAATTCAGTTTCCGGATTCCAAAGCGAGTCAGAATAAATAAGTATTCCTCCGCGCGAATTACCAATTACATATTCAAGCAAGCCATCGTTATTCAAATCACCGATAGCAATCGTTGCTTTTGTTCCAACATCATGCTTTAAAAAATTAGAATCAATTCTGGTAAAACTACCACTACGTAGTTTGGTAACATCTAAATCATACTCTGCAATTATTCCGCGTGTTGAGCCACAGAACAATTTCAAATTTCCATTGGCATCTTTCCATGCAAACGGCTGACTGCTTCCATCACTATAACCTACTTGTGTAACATTCACTCCACCAAAATTTGCGTTCACTGAATCTTTATTAAACAGTGCATTTGTTTTGGTTCCCATGTTCCAGAAGTAAGAAATCTTTCCATCCTTTTTACCAATCAACAAATCATTGAGTGAATCTCCGTTTACATCATAAATAAAAGGTGCTGCGTTTAGTCCAACATCAATTCCACTGTATTGCGAAATTGTCATAGTTGGAAATGAAGCAACAACACCTCCTGAATTTTTAAAAAAGTGAACATAGCCGTATGTATCACCTACCAACATATCCTGCAAACCATCGCCATCTAAATCACCAAAAGCAGGAGACATATTCACCCAATTAGGAAGACTGCTAAAGTTATTGTAGTCGCTTGCTTGTTCTGTAAATGCAGGTTGAGTGGCAGTACCAGTGTTGTAGTACACCGATATAGTTGATTTGTAAGTTTGATACGGGCGGAAGTAGCCGTAATTGCCAACCACAATATCCAGCAATCCATCACCATTAAAATCGAAGAGAACAGGTTTTGCTTCGGTACCAAAATCCAATTGATTCTCCACTATAAAAGAATCGCTTTCATACACAAAATTGCAGAGCACGTTGTTGGTGTTTTTATACAGCATAACATTCTGAATATTGCGGGCACCATCCCGTGCATTAGGAGCTACTAACATATCTTCAAACCCATCATTATTTATATCTGCTCTGTATGCCGCTGGAAAAGTAGGCATATCAATTCTTACACTGCAAGCAGGAAACGCTGAATCGCTTGCACATATATTGGCATAAGAACTGTCGCCACAGTTTTGCAGAAATGCCAAACTGTTGTAGCCCACACTGCCGTTTAATAAATCAACATCATGGTCATTATCAAAATCAAAATCGAAAATTGTATTGCCTGCATCGCGCGAGCCTTGCGCTTCTTGCTGAAGACCCGTCTTGAATGGACAAGGCACATTAAGTGTAATAGCATTATTAAAAGCACTGCCCTGAAAATTTCCCCAGCAATAAGTCGCTACCACGTATTTGAAGGAATCAATGTTGTAATGATTATCACCACTATGTTCCATCGTTTGGTTTTCGTAATATTCTACAGAAGCTCCGAAAACTCCGTAAGTGAGCACATCCATATCACCATCTCTGTTTACATCGGTAAAAACAGGTATATCGTTAATGCTGGTCCAAATATTTATGTCATTCAATCCATCATTATACATCAAGGTAGGCGAAACAATATCAAAATGCAAAACACCACCAGGCAAGGAGCCCTTATAAACACGGTTGCCCAGATTAGCATGAGTGAAAATATCAGGAATGCCATCGTTGTTATAATCGCGAATCAAAGCCCAGTTATTTAAGTCAGCAGGAAAAAGCTCTTCGTATTTCGGAGTGTAAACAAAAGTTGAATCACCACCATTCCCTGTATTTAAATAAGTCAGCACCTTATCTCCCACTCTGTCAAAAACAAACAAGTCGGGCAATGCATCATTATTCAAATTGATAGAAGAAAATTGGGGAGAATTCATTCCACCTGTCCATGCTTCTTTTAAACTTATGGTGTTGCGTGTAACAGGAATGCTAAGCACACGATGTGTTGCATCTTGCGAAGAAACAGTTGTTGCGATGGAGCTTAGGAAAAGCAATATGATAAAGCGGAAATATAATTTCATAGGAACTGAATAAATTTTCGTGCCTCGAAAGTAAAGAGAATATCTCGTTAAAAATTTATTTTAACTCAACCTCTAATTTGAAATAACGCACCAACTCCTCGATTGCGTTGCGAGGTCCTCCTGCATTTTTAGTGCGATTATAATTGCTCTGGAGTTTATTTAAATACTGCACATGGTGAGTAAAGAACCAACGCGATAAATAATAGTACGTATGAATGCTGATATCGTTGCCTTCATACACAGGTTTCCCCTTTATTACTTTTTGATAGCGCTTGAAAGTATCAGAACATTTTTCATACTGCTTCAGAGAAAAATAACCAATCATCAAAGCGAGGAAAATGCTATCAGTGCTCCCCGACATATTTATTTGCTGATAAGTAATAAGCACCGATTCTAATTCATCAGTTCCCTTCTTAATATTGGTTCCTCCAGACAAAACTAACAACGCACCGTAAAGCATTCGCACGCTTATCAAATCGTTCTTATAATTTTTCTCCCATTGATTGTTCGATATTATTTCAGCACAACTTTCCAGAAGCGAGTTCATGATTTTCAAATCCTTGGCAGGTAACAAACGATGATAATCTGGACGATGAACCTG
>CANJRM010000149.1 GCA_947476645.1 Bacteroidota bacterium | reverse complement strand
CTGTTGGCAGGTGACAGTTAACGGCAAATACAAAAATGCAATAGCCGCAAAGCGCAAAAGCTTTACTAACTGTGAACCGTGAACTGTGAACCGCGAACTCATCATCTTTTCATTTCTCTTTTCTTAAACATATTCATCAGCGAAATCACGTAGTTGTCTTCTGTCTTGATAGATTCCAACTGCGCTCCGCTTTTGCCGAATAAATCTTTTGTGCCGCGAACATTTTCGTGAAAGGTTTTAGCATATTTTTCACGCAGAGATTTGTCCGAAGTATCAATCCAGAATTCCTTTCCGCTTTCGCTGTCAACTACTTTTGCTAAACCAATGTCGGGCATGTTGGCTTCGCGCTCATCGTAAATGTGCAAGCCGATCAAGTCATGTTTCTTACCAAGAACGTTCAACGATTTCTTTAAATCTTTTTTGAAGTTTTCGTCCTGAGCATCTTTGCTTAAAAAATCGGAAACCAGGAATGCAATAGATTTCTTCTTCACCACGTTATTGAAATACTTCAACGCTTCGGGAAGATTGGTGCCGGTTTGCTTTGGATGGAAATCATATATCTCCGAAATGATTCGCAGGATATGTGTCTTTCCCTTTTTTGGCGGAATAAATTTTTCAATCTGGTCGCTGAAAAACAGAACGCCTACTTTATCGTTATTAGTGATAGCAGAAAAAGCAATTACTCCGCTTATCTCTGCAATAATGTGATTCTTGAATTCATTCTGTGTTCCGAAAAAAGAAGATTGGCTTACATCAATCAACAGCATCACTGTCAACTCTCTTTCTTCTTCAAAAACTTTGATAAAAGGTTTGCGGTTTCGTGCTGTTACGTTCCAATCAATAGCGCGGATGTCGTCACCATACTGATACTCGCGCACTTCGCTGAAAGAAATACCTCTTCCTTTAAACGCAGAATGATAGCTGCCCGAGAAAATCTGATTAGAGAGTTTCCTGGTTTTGATTTCGATTCTGCGCAGTTTCTTGCGCTTATCTTCAGTCGTATTTACGATTTCTTTTGCCACGGTTTTCGAATGAAATTCAAATGAAGACTATGGAACTTCTACTGCATTCAAGATTTCTGAAATTACTTCTTCGCTGGTAATGTTTTCCGCTTCGGCTTCGTAAGTCAAGCCAACGCGGTGGCGCATTACGTCAAAGCAAATAGCGCGCACATCTTCCGGTATTACATAGCCTCTACGCTTGATAAAAGCATACGCTTTAGCTGCCAGTGCCAGATTGATACTTGCACGAGGCGAACCTCCGTAACTAATCAGTGATTTGAGTTTAGTCAGTTTGTAATCTTCGGGCTTACGGGTAGCAAACACGATATCAAGTATGTAGCGCTCAATTTTCTCGTCCATGTAAACCTCGCGAACGGTTTTGCGCGCAGCAACAATATCTTCTGCTTTAACCACAGGATTTATTTGTGCGCTATTCATCTGCATGTTCTGACGAATAATGAGTTGCTCTTCTTCTTTTTTAGGATAGGTAATAACTGTTTTCAACATAAAACGGTCTACCTGTGCTTCCGGTAGCGGATACGTTCCTTCCTGTTCAATAGGGTTCATGGTGGCAAGCACCAGGAATGGATCATCTATTTTATAGGTAGTATCACCAATGGTAACTTGTCTTTCCTGCATGGCCTCTAACAAAGCCGATTGAACCTTTGCCGGAGCACGGTTAATTTCATCCGCCAAAACGAAGTTGGCAAACACCGGTCCTTTCTTTACTACAAACTCATTATCCTTTTGATTGTAAATCATGGTTCCTACTAAATCGGCAGGAAGCAAATCTGGCGTAAATTGTATGCGCGAGAATTTTGCGTGAATGGCTTGAGCTAAAGATTTTATCGCCAACGTTTTTGCCAAGCCAGGAACGCCTTCCAACAAAATATGCCCGTTGGCTAACATGGCAAGCAACAAACGCTCTACCATATATTTTTGACCAACGATGGTCTTGCCGAGTTCCAAATTCAGAATGTCTACAAACGCGCTTTCACGATTTATTTTTTCGTTGAGTGCGCCAATGTCAACCGTGGTATTTCCTGATATTACTTCCATATTTTTTGTTTTTAATGGACGGCAAATATATTCCCGATGGGAGTTGTTAAAAATCAAATTTTGTTAAGCACGTCTTTAGTCATCCGATGACTTGCGCGAAGCAAATGGACATATTTCCCAATAGTTTATTCTTCTGCCAAGAAAAGAGTCATCGCATGACTAATCCAATTTGTGCTGTGCGAAATTATCTTTGGCACTTTATTTACAGAATAGCACAAATGGTTTTTCGTCTAACAATTTTTTTCTTTCTCTTCTCTTCATCTTCGCTTTGTCATGCGCAGGATTCGTTGCAATTGAACTACGATACTGTTTCTGCAAAAATTATTTCCAACCACATTTCTTACAAAACACTTTCGCTTCGTTCGCGAATGATTTGGAACGATGGCAATACCGAGCAGGAGTTTTTAGCCACTATTCGGATGAAGAAGGACAGTTTGATTTGGTTGAGTTTGGGCTTGTTCGGAATTGAAGGCGCGCGTGTGCTCATTACTACCGATTCTTTTTTCCTTATCAATAAACTCTCGAACGAATATCTAGCGCGTGATTTCAGTTACATAGAAAGCTGGTTGATGTTTCCGGTGAATTTTAAAATGCTGCAACAAATTCTTGGTGGAGAGAAAATAAGTATTGCTTCGAAAATTTCTTTGGCGGCAAAGGAAGACAGTGCAGTTGCCCTTTACGATGAAACGGACAAGTTGTATGAAAAGGCAAGAGTGAACAACACAAACTACACCATAGAAAATATTTTGTTGAAAGACAAGCTGCTAAAGCAAGACCTGTCGGCTAGTTTTGGTTCGTATAATTTATTGAACCAGAAATCGTTCTCCTATAAGCGAAACATTCTCATTAACCGCGATTCGCAGAGTATGAATTTGCAGATGGAAATTTTAAAAGCAACGGTTGATGGTGAGTTGAGTTTTCCGTTTGAAGTGAATGAAAAAATGAAAAAGACAGAGTGATAAAGTCCGAAGTCCGAAGTCCGAAGTCTGAAGTAAACAGCCGTGTTCTGCTGCTGTTTATAGTGTGTTGCCTATTGTCCATCGCCTCTCCTGCGCAAACAACTACCAAAATAAAAAAGGAGCAGCTTCAACAGCAAATGAAGAAGTTGCAGGATGAAATTAAAACGATTGAGACGGCATTAAAGAGCAACAACGCGAAAAAGGAAAAGAGCATGGGCGAAATTCTTTCGCTGCAAGCCAAAATAAAATCGCGCGAAAATCTGATTGGCAACATCAACAACCAAATTGGTAATCTCGATGAAACCATTGATAAAACTGAAGTGGAAATTTCGGCACAATCAACTGAAGTAGAAAAAATGAAAGCCGATTATGCGCGCATGTTGCGCACGAGTTACGCCAACACCACTTTGCAGAACCAAACAGCATTTCTTCTTTCATCGACTTCGTTTTACAACGCCCTGCATCGTTACAATTATCTTTTGAAAATTGCTGAATACCGAAGAGGGCAGGCGAAAGCCATTCAGGTTTCTATTGATGAATTGAAACAGAAGAAAGATAATTTGGTGGATACTAAAGAGCAGAAAGAAAACCTGCTCGTGAAACAAACTGCGCAGAAAGAAGAATTAGAAAGTGAAAAAAAGGAAAAGGATGCGGCTGTGGCGCAACTGATGGAGAAAGAAAAAAAGTTGCGTAAAGCGCAGGTAGAAAAAAACAAGGCAGCAGCGCAACTTAACGGACGCATACAGGCAATTATTGAAGATGAGATTAGACAGGCGCGAAAAAAAGCGGAAGAGCAAGCGCGAAAAAATCCGGGAACAACCAAGGATGTTTCTATCAAAAAAGGAACAAGCGAAACCATGCCGCTCACTCCGGCTGAGCAGGCGCTGTCAAAAGATTTTTCAAACAATCAGGGTAAGTTGCCTTGGCCTGTTGAGCGTGGACATGTGGTTTCGCAATTTGGCAAGCACGAGCACCCGCTTTTGAAAAATGTAATGGTGGAGAATAACGGAGTGGATATTAAAACCGAAGCTGGTGCTGATGCACGAACAGTTTTTGGCGGAACTGTGGTGAGTGTGTTTTATCTTCCTACTACACAAAACTGTGTCATTATCAAGCACGGAGAATTTTTTACCGTATACAGCAACATTGAAACGGTCGCTGTAAAAACCAATCAAACTATTTCGACCAAGCAATCACTCGGTAAATTGCACACGGACAAAAACGAAGACCTTACAAAAGTCCATCTCGAAATCTGGAAAGGAAAAGATAAGATGGACCCGGAACTTTGGTTGGCGAATTAAACTAGTGCGACCTAGTTCACAAAGCTAGTTTCAATAAGAAATAACCTTCGCGTTCTTCAACTTACGCATTTGCGTGCGGATAATTTTCTGCACTTCCATGTCATCTTCATCGGGCTTAATTACTTCGCGTAAGTTTTCGGGAGTGGCTTCGGTCAATTCAGGATTGAAATATCCATAGCCTTTATAACTATTGTTCTCAATCCAAATCACCGAATTTTCATCGGGATGAATTCCTGTGCCTACTATAAAAAAGTTCGACTGCTTGTATAAATATCTGCGCGCGGCACGCTCCATATTTATATTGAAACCCTTCATTCCTTTTTCATCCATCACCCCCTTTTCTTTCATGCGCGAACGAAGTGCAAACCACTGATGAAGATTGTTTTCTTCAATCAGCTTTGCCAGCAATTTGTTGGCTGCTGCTTTTGACGAAAAGCGCAATAGGAGTTCTCCGCTCTGCCAATCGAGCGGATGAATTTTCAGTTGCACAAAACCGAGTTCATCTTTATCAATAAACAATCCATGAGTGAAAAGATGAGCGCGTGGTTTTTTATTGAACTCGGGTAAATGTTTTTTCAATTCGCGATGCGCTAAAAGCTTGGCGGTGAGTTCCGTTCCGGAAAGCTCATAGTCAATATTACGCATCAACTCATACATTCTTACTTTCTCGGGCGAATCTGCCGGCTTGGTAAAATCTGTAATTACTTTTTTGCGAATATTCTTAGAGCCATCGAGGTAAAGAATTTTTCCGGTTTCATCTTTGTAGTAAAACACTCCAGCATCTTCGGGTAGTTTTTCAATTTCAGCTTTCGATAAATAAGGTGGCAGCAAATCCACATCAATACCGTGGTTCAGTTCTATCTCAATATATTTTTGCGAACCCTGATTGGCTAAAATATGTTGCAGCAATTTCACGGTTGCCTCTGCATCACCCGTGGCGCGGTGACGGTCTTTTATTTCAATTCCTAAACTATCGCAAATATTGCCCAAGCTATAAGAAGTAAAACCGGGGATTACTTTGCGTGCAAGGTTCACCGTGTCTAATTGTCTGCGATTAAAATCAATTCCCAATCGTTTAAACTCCTGGCGAATCATGCCAAAATCAAACTTCACGTTATGTGCCACGAAAATATTTTCGTGCATCAATTCTAAAATTCGTTCATGCACTTTTTCAAAAGTTGGCGAGTGCTTTACCATTTCGTTGGTAATGCCCGTGAGTTTGGTTACGTAAGGGTCAATCGGTCGCTTAGGATTGAGTAGCGAAGAATAAGAGTCGGTAATTTTTTCGCCATCAAATACAAAAATTGCCACCTCAATCACTCGGTCTTGCGAGGGGCTTCCGCCCGTGGTTTCTACATCAATGATGGCATACATTAGGCGTGAAAATAATTATTTGACAAAATGCCTCTGATTCAATTTCCCAACAATTAAAAAGCGTTGGCGGTCTGTGTGTCCTTTAAAATTTACGTGTGCTGCCAAAAACATTTTTTATAATCGTGGTGTGAACAAGACGCTTAAATATTTTCTCCCGCTCCTTCTCCTTTGTTCATGTTATTTAGGAAAGGCGCAGATATTCATTGAAGATACTTCACACCATGCGCCATTTTTTGCGGCAAAAAAATTTGACAGCAAGTGCTATGTGGGTTTCGAAGGAACTGCTACGCAAATCCTGAAAACCAAAGCCGCGATGAACCTCGGATTAAGTCTCAACTGGGTGGTTAACCACAAGTTTGTAGTAAGCGCAAAATATCATGT
>CANJRM010000148.1 GCA_947476645.1 Bacteroidota bacterium | reverse complement strand
GTACTGGAGTCACCGTGTGTAATGATGAAATATTGCGATGGAGTATCTTTTATTTTTCGAAGGTCGAGGCAAACCACATCGTTGCCTTTTTTGTCGAGGATGGCATCTATCACCACCTTCTTTAAACTTACATTTACCGGTTTCTTTTTCGCCAAGCACTCAAATTTTGTTGATAAAAATCATTGTCAATACTCATCAAAAGTAATTAGTTTTCGGAAACAGATATGGATACACTTTTCATAGGAAAAAACATTGTTGCTTTAGAGTCGGTTGATTCTACCAATAATTACGCAAAAGAATTGCTGGCGAAAGAAAAGCCGATGGAAGGAACGATTGTTCTGGCGCGCGAACAACACAGCGGTCGTGGGCAAATGGGAAACGCTTGGCAAACCGAAGCGGGAAAGAATTTGACACTCAGTGTAATTATCTACCCCGATTTTTTAGATGCCGACAAACAGTTTTACCTCAACATGGCAATTTCACTTGCGGTAAAAGACTTTTGTGAAAGCGTGCTGAACGATGAGATAAAAATAAAATGGCCCAACGATATTTACCACCGCGATAATAAGTTAGGCGGCATTTTAATTGAGAACACAATTAGCGGGAACAGAATTTCATCGTCTGTTGTGGGCATTGGAATCAACGTAAACCAAAAGGAATTTGACACCTCACTACCGAATCCGATTTCGCTTTTTCAGATTTCAAATGCAGAATATAAAATTGAGAGTTTGGTAGAATTGCTCGCATCTTTCATTGAGAAATATTATCTGCAATTACGCCAGCTTCATTTTAATTTTTTGGATAAGGCATATACAGTGGCGCTGTTTCGCTATCAGCAAACCCACGAATTCAAAAAAGGCGAACAGATTTTACGAGGAGAAATAAACGGTGTGGCAAAGGACGGCAAACTGATTCTCCATGCTAACGGAAAGGAAATGCGCTTTGGTTTTAAGGAAGTTGAATTTGTTCTTTAGGCTAAAGCAACCAATGGGCAAGTTCCATCGTTTTGTAAGTGAGGTTTCTGCTTCTTAAAATTTTTGACCATGAAAAAAATTCTGCTTCTCCTTTTTGCTACAAGCATTTTTCAAATCACATCGGCTCAAATTCCAAATAGCGATTTTGAATTGTGGGACAATCAACCTGTGCCGCTTTTGTGGGAAACAAACAGCCATCCGCTTACGCTTCCGCCTTACGACCCTTATGTGGTTAAGAAAGATACAGACCGTTACTCGGGAAATTTTTCTGCTGACTTATGGGGCAACGGAGTCTTTAAGCCCTATGTAAAAACCACTTTTGCGGTTTCGCAACATCCTGCATCTCTCTCGCTTTTTTACAAATTGCTTTTTCCTCCTTGTGTAAATGACACACTGTATTTTGAGCAGGATACGGTTTCGGTGCGCGTAGAATTGCTGAACAATAGTAGCGTTGTTGATGTGGGCTATTGGGAATTTTCCGAAGGTAGCACTATGCTTTGGCAATTGCTGACGGTTCCAGTTTCAAACAACAGTTCACAATTTGACTCTTGCCGAATTACTGTTTACGGAGGTAAAGTTTATGGCGGCTGTGGTTTTGCTGCTGCAAACACCGAATTCAAAATTGACCATCTCTCGATGAATTATTTATCGAGCTGCGCGAACACGGGCGTGATTGTGCCGGGTGTAGAGATGGGTTGTTTGCTGGTAGATACCGGCTCGGGTAGTTTGTTGTTGCCATGCAATATTGCTTTTCAATCGCTTGGCTATGTGGCGGGCGACACAGTTCATTTTTCTTACATCGCCAATCCAAGTTGTATTAGTTTTTGTATGCAGGGAACCACAATTGATATTACCTGTATTGACACACCTCACGTTCAAGTATGCAACGCTTCGGTTACATTGAATGTTCATCAACCTACTTCGCATGTAGCAACAAATGGTTCTGCAATAGCTACAACAACAAACACCACTTCTCCTGTTTCTTTTGTTTGGAACACTGGTCAAGGCGGAATGGGTTTAGACAGCATTGGTAGTTTAAGTGATGGATATTATTGTGTCACAATTTCAGACGCCAATAATTGCACAGCAACTGCATGCGATTCATTGATTGGCGCAAATATTTGCATTGACTCCAGTTTAATTTGTCCCTCGGGAAGTTTGTGTTGCGATGCACCATTGGTTGACCATGTGTGCGGTTGCGATAGCGTTACTTATATCAATGGCTGTGTGGCTACTTCTTTTGGCGGAGTCACAAGTTTTTATCACGGAGATTGTGTAACACCAACAGGAATAAAAACGATTTCGTCCACACAGGACAGAATTTTTGTTTCGCCTGTTCCTGCAAAAAATCAGATTGTTGTTATGTATCAAATCAACGGTTCAGACAATACAGAAATCAATGTGCTGAATATGCTCGGGCAAAAAACAACATCACTCGAAACTGGTTTTGAAATTTCAGGGCGACACAAAACAGAAATTGCGATTGAAAATTTACCTGCAGGAATTTATTGGGTGGAAGTGAAAAGCAACACAGAGCACTTGCTCGCAAAATTTGTGAAAGAATAAGAATGCGTATGTTTGGTTTCCATGACCACTTACTCACCACAACAAACACTTCGCGAAGCACTCGATATTTTTTTCAAGCAATATAATTTAGGTGAAGAAGGCGGCTTGAATCAGGATTGGGCTTACCTTGATTTTAAATTCTTTCGCCTTCCGTTTCCGAATACCGCTTCGCGCAAACGCGCTTTAATTTATCACGACATTCATCATATAGTTACCGGCTACAAAAGCGATTGGCAGGGCGAAGCCGAAATTGGCGCATGGGAAGTTTCGACCGGTTGTGGCAACCATACTGCCGCTTGGGTTTTAGATATTGGAAGCTTGTTGATGGGCGTTTGCTTTTTTCCGCGTAAAACATTTCGTGCGTTTATAAGAGGTAAACGAACTTTGAATTTGTATGGCAACACGTACACTAAAGAAGATTTGCTGCCGATGAAAATTGAAGAAGTTCAAAAAATGCTTTTGCTCAATGCAGAGCAAAACAAACAGGCAACAGCTAAAGAAATTTTTGCCTTCATCGGATGGACACTCGTGTCAGCTTTTACATGGGGCTTGCCGTTCGCAGTTTTTTATGGCGCAATCCTTTGGTACATTTTTAAATAATTGTTATTGGGTTCTCATTAAACCCACAAAACATTTCTTCGTCTATCTTTAATAACCACATCCTATGACCGACAGAGAACTTTTGGATTTATTTCATTCGGGGGCGCGAGAACAGGCGTTTACTGTGCTGGTTGAAACCTACCAGCAAAAGGTGTATTACCACATTCGCAGAATGGTGCAGAACCACGATGATGCTAACGATGTAATGCAGAATACTTTTATAAAAGTGTGGAACGCGCTTGAAAATTTTCGTGCCGACTCGCAGCTTTTTACATGGTTATACAGAATTGCTACGAATGAAACTATTACGTTCATCAATTTCAGAAACAAGAAGGCGACCATTTCATTTGACGGCACCGACAGCGATGATGACGACAATAATTATGCTCCGTCAAACTATATAAAAGGCGATTCGCATCAGGTAGATGGAGATGATATTCAGGCGCGTTTGCAAAAGGCAATTGAGCTTTTGCCCGAAAAGCAAAAACTTGTATTTAACCTGCGCTACTATGATGAAATGCCTTATGAGCAGATGAGCGAAGTGCTGGGAACCAGCGAGGGAGCGTTGAAGGCGAGCTACCACCATGCCGCTCAAAAGGTCGAAAAATATTTGTTGGGCGAGGATTAAACCTGAAACCGAAACCGTAGTCAGAACATTCGATTTAAAAATGAAAACCAGAGAAGAAATATTAAAAGAATTGAAGGAACTCGCTCCGAAACTCGCATCACTTGAAAAAGTGAACACAGTTTCGGCTCCCGAGAACTACTTTGCAAATTTCAGATCGGCAATGATTGAAAGAGTGAGGTTGGGCGGAGTAACCGAAGAGTTGAGCGCCATTTCTCCGGAGTTGGCAAAGATTGAAAAGCGAAATACAGTGAAAGTTCCTGTGGGCTATTTCACTTCACTTCCAAACGATTTGCTGAAGCAAATTCGTAAAGAAGAAGTGATGGTGGAATTGAAACAAATTGCTCCGGCTCTTTCGCAAATTGAAAAGGAAAATGCTTTTGAAGTTTCAGCAAATTATTTCAAAGGCTTTCCGCAGCAAATGATGAAGACAATTGCAGCGCAGGAAAAATCGAAAGCAAATGTAACATCGCCCGCTTGGTTCAATGGATTGAATAATGCGCTCGAAAATTTAGCACAACTTGTTTTCAAACCAAAATATTCGCTTGCATTTGCAGGAACCACAGCTACGGTAATTATTGGAGTAATGATGTTTACTAAAGTAGAGCAGTGCAACGATTTAGATTGCAAAATGGCTTCGCTTACCGATGAAGAAATAAATACTTACTTGGACGGCAGTGCAGATGCTTATACCGATGAAATTTTTGAAACAACCGAAGAAACGACAACGCCAACAACAACAGCTCAATTTGAGAATGAAATGCTGAAAGATGTAAGCGATGCAGATTTAAATAATGCCATACTCGACTAAACAAACACTATGAAAAATATTTTTACAAACCGAAAATTGAAGACGATGAAAACGATAACCAAAACAACCATGTATCTATTTGTGTTGTTGGTAATGAACTTAACAGCAACAAAAACATTTGCACAAGCTCCGCAACAACCAACAGATAAAGGAGAAAGAATAGAACAACTGCGCATAGCTTTTATTTCGCACGAACTCAACCTTAGCCCTCAAGAGGGACAAAGATTCTGGCCAGTATACAATCAATATCGCAACGATTTAAAAACCATGCACCAGAATTATAGGATGAATCCGAATGGTCAAATGGACGCGAACCAACAATTGGATTTTGAGCAAAAGAAATTGGATCTCAAGAAAAAATACAAAAATGAATTTGAAGGCGCGCTAGGAAAAGACAAAGTGAATCAGCTTTATAACCTTGAACATAAGTTTCAGGAAAAATTAAAGGACATGCGCGAGCAACGCCAGCAACAAAAGGGAAACGGGGGACAAGGTGGTCAAGGTGGACCTGGAGGAAACGGTGGTCCAAGACCTGGAGGTAACGGAAGACCATTTGGACCGAGATAGAAATGGAATTTCACTAAATACGAAGAGGAGCCGCATGGCTCCTTTTTTTATTTCTCTAATTTCTATCTTTAGCAGAAATATTTTAGACATGAATAAAGTTTTACTCTTTGTTTTTGCGCTTTCCATTTTTTCAAGCGAGAAAATTTCGGCACAACTTTCTGCTACTACAACTTCTACAAATCCAACTTGTGCAAATAATAATGGTTCAGCCACAGTTACACCAAGTGGAGGAAACGGCTACACTTATAAATGGAGCGATGGAGCAACTACTGCCACGGCAAGTGCGCTTGCTGCTGGCACATATACGGTTACTATTTACTCAAGTGCGGGAACAATTTGGGATACGCTTTATCTCGAAACTTTTGATGCAGCACAAACTTGGACGCTGAATATTTCTACAGGAACAAATGGTGCTGACCCAAACTTCTGGACAATTTCGGATAACGAAGGCGGTATTGCTCCAAGTGGTTGCGGAGTTGCAAATAATGGTAATGCCACTTTGCATTTGACAAGTGTTTTTAATCCAACAGGTGGTGCTGCGTATGATGCCGGAGGATTATGCGGTGTGTTATTTTGTCCGCTGACAAGTGCTGCTGCACAATCGGCAAACATTACAACTAATGGAGCGAACAATCTTGTGCTTAGTTACGATTTCATTGGAGGAGGACAGGGACTTACCGACAATGCTTCTTCTTTTTATAGTATTAACGGAGGAGGTGCTTTCACTTCGCTCGACCCTTCGCTTAAGTCGGCAAATGCAGGTTGCAGTGGGCAAGGCAAGTGGACTAAGCGCAGTTACAACCTCCCCGCATCATGCAATAACATCGCTTACGGTGTAATATGGAGTTGTTGAAGATGAAGCTTGTTGTGTCATTGCCGGAGTTGAAACGTTTGGAGCCGCAAGTTAGAGAAGTTAAGCTCTTGTATTGATTGCCTAATCGTTAGCTCATGAAGACCGGATACTTCTTAT
>CANJRM010000147.1 GCA_947476645.1 Bacteroidota bacterium | reverse complement strand
GCTTCTCACGATTTGCGCGAGCCACTTTTAAGTATTAAAAACTACGTAGAACTTTTTGCGGAAGAATACCAAGGCAAATTAGATGCTGATTCAGATGAATACCTGCATCGTATTTCTCGCGCCACAAACAGAATGGATGAACTCATTAAAGGGTTGCTTGATTACTCACGGTTAAGCAAAGTAAAAGAGTTGCAACAGGTGGATTGCAACGAAGTAATGAACGCAGCATTGGCCGATATTCATTCACTCATCCAAAATAACGATGCTAAAATTATTATAGAAAAACTACCCGTTCTGCTTGCTTATCCCCTTGAGTTGAAACAGCTTTTTCAAAATCTTCTTACCAATGCTATTAAGTTTAAAAAATGCGAAGCAATTCCGGAGATTTATATTTCAGCTGAAAGAAAAAACGGAGTTTGGCTTTTCAAATTTGCAGATAATGGAATAGGAGTGGAGAAAACAGATAAAGACAAAATATTCGGATTGTTTCAGCGGGTGCATAACCGAAGCGAGTACGAAGGAAGCGGAATCGGTTTGGCTTATTGCAAAAAAATTGTGGAATTACATCACGGAAATATTTGGGTAGATTCAACTTTTGGCAAAGGCAGTTCATTTTATTTTACTATTGCAACCGATTAAAGCATGCGTAAAAAATTAAACCGAGTTTTACTTGTAGATGACGATGATGACGCGAACCATATTCAGGAACGCCTTATCAGGAAACACGGCTTTGCCGAAAATATTGACAAGGTTTGGAACGGGATTGAAGCACTTGAGTATCTGAATAATTGTATAAAATGTAAACAACCACTCCCCGAAATTATTTTTCTTGACCTCAACATGCCCAAGATGGATGGCTGGGCTTTTTTGGATAAATACAACCAGCTCAGCGATGAGGTTAAAAAGAAAATTGAACTCATTATTCTCACTTCATCTATCAATCCAGATGATGCAGAACGCGCCAGACGCACACCTGAAGTAAAAGGGTATAAAAACAAATTTCTTGATAAGCAGCAGCTCGAAGAAATTTTGAAAGTAATGCCTACCTGATTTCCCCGCTTTACATATTGAGGTTCTAAGTAATAGTGCAAAATATGTAATATATTCGCAGCGCGATTTAACCAAATGAAATCTATTCAACTACTAAAATTACTGCACACTAACCGTGAACTGATATTGCGCAACAATGGGCATGCTGCTGAAACCTTGCTCGAACTGAACGAAGATTGTAAAGACATTACCAACGAAGAAACTATTCTGAATTTGGAGTTCAACAACAGCTTAGCTGAGTTGTTTTTCCACTCGCGATATGATAATGCTATTGCCAATTCACTTAAGAGCATTGAAAAATTCAAAGACAGTTTACATCATCATGTTCTTGCTGAACATTATTGGTTAGTGGGCCATTGCTATGCGCATAAAGGCGATTACGAATCTTCAAAAGAAAGTCTTTTGATAGCGCTGAAGATAACTGAACAAATAACTCCTGTTCCGGTTAAACTGAAATCTGATATTCTTCTTTCGCTCGCTATGAATGAGGAGTTACATGAGAAGGGACCAGAAAAATCAATTCAATATCTAGAGGAAGCGATAGACTTAATGGATGATGAAGTCAACTCTGTGCGAAAGGCAAATTGCCTGATGGGTCTGGGAAACGTTTATGTAAACATAGACAGAGATGAAGAAGCGCTTCAACATTATTTGCTGGCGGCACTTACCTTCGAACATCATTTTGATTTACAGAATATGGCAAGTGCCTATAGTAATATTGGAACTGCTTATATCAAGCTGAAGAATTACGAAAAGGCAGAAGACTTTTTGGAAAAATCTTTAGAACTTCGAATCAAAGCTGGGTCACCCGATGATTTGAGTATAAGCTATTACAACCTTGCTATAGTTTACAGAGACACTAAAAAATTTGACCGTGCTGAAGAACTCTTACTCAAAAGCAGGGAGATTTTAACCCGCACAGGTAGCAAACCATTTTTTATGCAAACCGAAGAAATGCTTAAAGAAGTTGCATTGGAAAGAGGAAAGCTGGGCAGCAATTAATATTTACAAATACCTTTCCTGAATAACACGAAGGTGGTGCAACTCGTGTCCGCAGATAATATAACCGAGCGCACGAACAGAAATTTCTTTTCCATTAGCAGAACCACTTCGCAAACTTATTTCATCAGTAAAACTTTCGAAAAGAGAAATACTTGCTCCGCGAACATTGTTGTGTTCTTTGATTAAAGAATCTAAACTCCTCTCAGTAGCATTGCTTTCAGGAACCCAAATATTTTCATTGAAACCTGAAAGTTCTGTTTTGTCATTTCGTGCAAAACGCAAAGCACGATAAGCAAAAACTCTTTCTGAATCAGTTAAGTGAATGAGAACTTCTTTGATGCTCCACTTTCCCTCGGCATAACAATAGTTTAGTTTTTCTTCAGGAATTCCACTTACTAAATCGTTCCAGATTTTTGCGATTCGCTTTAGTGCAAGTAATAAATCATCTTCATTCACTAACTGAATGTAAGTTTCGTAGTAAGGTGCGTATTCGGAACTTGAAGGTCTAGTAATGGACATTTTTTATTTATAAATGGTGAACCAATAATGATAGCCGGGACTTACTGTGCCGCTGTAATACTCCAATGAAATTTTGCGAAGTAAAGTATCATAAACACATGATTTAAAAGCAGAATCAACAGCTACCAAACCGTCATCACCATAGTGAAAAAAAACGTTGTCGGGATATGGAAGCATATCAGGCAACCAACCCGCAGCCGCGCAAACCACATGAAGTTTATTCGGATTTGCTTTTGAAATAACAACAGTTGTGTTGAAGGTTGTGTCGGTTATTGCAGGAGTCCATTTAGTAGAATGAAACTGCGCGGTATAAGTTCCTTTGATGCTGTCGCGCGTATCCACTATTTTAAATTTCCTTGTATCAGAATATAAAACATCGCCTGCGTTCGGGTCAGCTTGAATACGCCAGTAATATGTTTTGCCTAAATCGAAAAGAGAAACACCATTGAAGTTTGCCTGCTGTGAAGTTATTGCTGAATCTAGAAGCATAGTAGCAAAACTTGCATCAGTAGCTATTTGTAATCTTGTGCTGAAGATGTTATAGTTCTCCCAGGTAAAAGGAATTTGATTGAGGTAAACTTGTTCATTATCGGCAGGTGAAAGAAGTTTTACCTGGCTGAAAAACGTAGTTGGTTTCGGTTTGCAACCCGAAATAAAAACCAAAAACAAAAAGCAGATAACTCGCTTAAGCCAACTCATACACAAAACAATATAGATACAAGAGGGTTAAACGAAAACTTGAGTTGCAAACACAAGTTAGCTATGAAGTAGTTGAAAATGTGCAGTAGATTTTAGTCAGCATCTTCCGAGTCAAAGCGGCTGACTTCTAATATTCCTTCAAGTGAGTTGAGACGAGCAGTAAGGTCTTCAAGTTCAGCAGTATCGTGAACGTACACCATAATTCTTCCTTCAAAAACTCCGTCTTCGCTGTCGAATGAAATAGAACGCATGTTCAAATTCATTTGACCGGTAATGATGTTTGTGATTTTATTCACCAAGCCTACATCATCTAATCCGGTAAGTTTAATTCCGGTGAGGAATGCGATTTCATGTTGCTTCGTCCACTTGGTTTTAATAATGCGGTAAGCATACTTGCTCATCATCTGCACAGCATTAGGGCAGTTGGTTCGGTGAATTTTTATTCCTTCATTGATAGTCAAAAATCCAAACACGTCATCACCCGGAATTGGATTGCAGCAAGGTGCAAACTTGTAATCAATTTTATCAGAGCTTTCACCCATGATGAGTAATTCAGCATTTTTTTGCAGTGTTTGCTTTACCGCATCATCAATGTTTTGTTTGATTTCAACTTGTGGAGGTTTGGGTAGTTTTATTTTTCCGCCTACTATATCGAACTTACTCAGCTCCGTTAAATCAATTTTTTTATTCGCAACACTGAAATACAAATCGAGCGGAGAAATAACTTTAAAGAAATTCATGAGCAACAAAATGTTTGCCTCACTCGTTTCTATTTTTAGTTGTTTCAGTTTGCGTTCCAGCGTATCTTTTCCTTCAGAAGAAATTTTCTTTTTGTCTTCCTTCAATGATTGTTTGATAACTGAACGTGCTTTTGCAGTAACAACAAAGTTCAACCAATCTTCATTGGGCACTTGTTTGTTGCTCGTAAGAATTTCAACCTGGTCACCATTTTTTAAAACGTGACTAAGCGGAACTAATTTGGTGTTCACTTTTGCACCAATACATTTTTTTCCAACTCCACTATGAATTTCAAAAGCAAAATCAAGAGCTGTAGCCCCTTTGCGTAAACGTTTCAAATCACCTTTCGGAGTAAAAACAAAAATCTCTTCACTGAAAAGTTCATGCTTGAAATCATTCACCACATCCAATGCCGATGTATCGGCATTGCTTAATACGCCATGAATTTTTTCAAGCCATTCATCGAGTGCATTGTCTGAACTTCCTTCTTTGTATTTCCAGTGTGCAGCAAAACCCTTCTCTGCAATTTCGTGCATCCGCTCGGTACGTATTTGAATCTCCACCCATTTCCCCGTGCTGCTCATCACAGTAGTATGCAGCGCTTCGTAGCCGTTTGTTTTCGGATTGCTCAGCCAATCGCGCAAGCGGTCAGGATTAGGGTGATAGATATCGGTGATAGCAGAATATACACCCCAGCAATCGCTCTTTTCTTTATCTACTGAACTGGATTTGAGAATAATTCGTATGGCAAACAAATCGTAAATCTCCTCGAAGGGAACACCTTTGTTTTTTATTTTGTTGTAGATGGAGTAGATAGATTTTGGGCGACCGTAGATGTCGAATTTGAAATCGCGTTTTTCCAATTCTTCTTTTAGCGGCTTAATAAAGTCGCTGATGAATTTTGCGCGTTCCCGTTTTTTCTCCTGAAGTTTTGTAGCAATCTCTCTGTATAAATCGGGCTCGGTGTATTTGAGTGATAAATCTTCCAACTCCGTTTTCATGGCATACAAACCCATGCGATGTGCAAGAGGAGCGTAGAGAAAAGAAGTTTCACTTGCAATCTTTAATTGCTTCTCGCGCTTGAGTGAATCGAGCGTGCGCATGTTGTGCAAGCGGTCGGCAAGTTTGATAAGGATAACACGAATGTCATCGTTGAGTGTGAGCAGAAGTTTGCGAAAGTTTTCTGCCTGTATGGAAGAGTTTAAATCGAATACACCAGAAATTTTTGTGAGCCCGTCAACAATCTTTGCTACTTCTTTATTGAAAGTTCTCTCTACTTCTTCGAGAGTAACTTCTGTGTCTTCAACGGTATCGTGAAGTAAAGCGCAAACAACAGAAGTTGCATCGAGCCCCATTTCTTCGCTCACAATTTTTGCAACTGCAATCGGGTGAAGCACATAAGGTTCACCGCTTTTTCTGCGCATGTCTTTGTGGCTCTCCATTGCCAATTCAAATGCTTCGCGCACCATCTTCTTTTCCTGTGGCGAAGCATTCTTACGCAGCGAACGCAACAAACTGCGATACTCTTTGAGTATCATTTTTTTCTCTTGTTCAAGATTTATCTCGGTAGTTGATTCCATGTTTCTAAGCTACGAAATTATTTTTTGTAGCTGAATCGTTAACAGCATAACTGACAATTAGTTTCATTACTGTACAAAAAAAACCTCCGCAATTTGCGGAGGTCTTTAAAGTCTATTGTCTGTTCTTAGCAAAAATGCTCGAACACTTTTTTCAAATGCTCAGAAATAGTTGCTGCGTTGTTTCCTTCAATTTGATGACGTTCTACAAAATGAACGAGCTTTCCGTCTTTGAATAATGCCATAGATGGTGATGACGGAGGATAAGGCAGCGTGTATTCGCGCGCTTTATTTACCGCATCTTTATCTACTCCTGCAAATACGGTTACCATTTTAGTTGGAAGTTTTGATGCTGTTGCTACTGCATCTTTCACTGCGGGGCGAGCAGAGCCTGCCGCGCATCCGCAAACTGAATTGAACACTAAGAAAACGCTTCCTTGTGTTTGTGTCAATGCAATATCTACATCGGCAGGCGTTAATAATTCTTCAAAGCCGAGTGAAGTTAAGTCGGCTTTCATTGGGGCTACAAGTTCTTGAGGATACATAGTTTTTGAATTTTAGTTTATTGATTGTTGATGTTCTGTTTT
>CANJRM010000146.1 GCA_947476645.1 Bacteroidota bacterium | reverse complement strand
TGAAGTTTTTCCAAACCTTCTTTGCTCATGTAAAATATGCTCGACATAAATTTTGATTGATGGTGAATATCCTTTGTGCAAGGATTAAAAATGAAAGACGCCCCTCTGCGAGAAGCGTCTTAATAATCTAAAAACAAAAGTATGAATTACAGGTTAAAGTGCAAACCTATGCTGTGTGTGCCTGCAAACGGTTGTGTGGCGCGGAACGAATAATCAATTCCCAAACGCGGTCCATCTTTCTTTAACGGTGCATCGAACGTAAGTCCCGCAGATAAACCGGTGAACGCATTCAAGCGACTGTCTTTTTTGAACTGTCCGGTTTCGAAGCGGTAAGCTGCGCGAAGCATCAACATTTCTTTCCAGCTAAATTCTAAACCAACACCATAGTGGTCGTAACCAAATGCATTAGAAGTAAAGTTAGCTAAAGCAGTTACGCGATAGTCTTGTTTGAAAATTTTTGGCTGAACTTCTTTTTTCTTACCTGCCCAAAAATCGTAAGCTATACCAATGTTCAATTGAGTAGGTAACTCGAATTTATTTGAACGGTTCGAAGTAGTTAACTGATAAGTGCTGGTAGAAATTACTTCAACTGAATTTGACAAGGCATCACCTTTAAATTTCATAGGCGTTCCTACGTTGCGCAATGCCACACCAAAGTGAATATTGTCTTTAGGGCCTGTTACATATTGCAAACCAGCATCAATGGCAAAACCAAAAGCGTTCAGGTTACCTAAACTTTCATTCACCATTCTAAAGGTTACACCGCCCGCAATACTGTTTGAAAATAATTTTGAGTACGAAAGACCGATGTTCAAAAACGTAGGACGGTAAGTTCCTATTCCACCCTCAGGGTTTTGTGTAGTGGTTCTTTCGATGGTTCCTAAATTAAGCGCCTGAATGGTTAAAGCAACCACATTGGTCTCCTTAAAAGCCTGAGCAACTCCTGCATGTGCAATTCCTACTCCCGAGCCTTGCATCCATAAGGTGTATGCAGCAGCTATTTCGGTTTTCTTGGTAAAAGCTAAACCCGCCACGTTAATACGTTCGCTTTCCAATCCTTTTACGCTGGCTGAATTCATGCTCCAAAAACCCGATGAGCGTGCCCATCCGTTCATGAGTAATTCATAAGCACCAGCTTCACCTCTTCTATCGGGATTTCCGGCAAAAGTGCAATTGCTGAATGTGAGCACTGCTAAAGTTATTGTTAGAATTTTCTTCATATCGTTTGCTTTATACTTAAAAAACCTTTTCTAATTTTTCTTAACTCCTTTTAATGTTGAGTGAATGAAGAGCAGGCAACTGCTCTTCATTGCTCAACTTTTTCTTTTAGAAATTCGATGCATCTGCCGGACGAACCGCTCCAAACCATTTCAACGTTTTTTGCCCAATGCCCGGTGCTTCAATATGGAACAGATAAATACCACTACTTATGATAATGCCTTTGTCATTTTTTAAATCCCATTCAACCGAGTTCTCTATGTTTACATCGCTTGTTGGTCCGCCATCGCTTATTTCGACTTTGCGGTTGGTTGCGGGGTCTATGCCAATAGCTCTGCTTAACTTACGAATAAGTGTTCCATCCAAAGCAAAAATGGTAATGCTGCACGTGTTAGGTAAGTTAGTCACTTTTACGCGACTACTGTTGGCATCAGTTTCATAAGCTGAATATGCCAAATACGGATTCGGAACAATGCGAATTAAATCAAGCGCGTTTTTAGCAACCTGTGCATTCTTCTCAGTAGCTCCCATTCCCTTTGTACTGAAACGGTAACGAGGCAATGAATCAACACCACTGCTGGCATTTGTAGCTAAGCGGTCAATTGGTTTTTCTACACGCAAACGAACTTTAACTTCTGCAGGTGGCACAATTTTATTGCCGCCACCATCATCCTGAAAACTATAACCAGGAGTTAAGTATGGCATAGAAGTCCACATTATTTGACGTAACAAAGGCGCTATAAATGGAGGTATATTGAAGAGCGGGGCACCACCAACGTTGGTATAGTTATCTAACAATGTCCTTTGTGCAGCAGCACCTTCATCGTAACGTGTTTCCATTACATAAATGAAATGCTTGCCTCCAAAATATGGTGGATTCTCAATCATTAAACCCGGGAAATATTGCGGACTATAAACCTGATCAGTTGGATTCCACAACATATCATTTCCGTTTTGGCTATTCAAATCATTCGGGCTGCTGAAATCTGTAGCTTCCCCAAAGGCAATATTCAAACGTTCTCCGGTTTCTACATTGATTGCATAACCAGGGAACCATGAACGACCGGTATCTGAGCGGCTTGGGTCTGTAATTAAATAGTCTCTTAAACTTGGATTGTTCCAAACTTTTGAAATAGCCATTCTCAGTTGTCCTTTGCGTGGCTTTTTATGATTTGGCGCAATATCGTCTCCATAGTTAACTGTTTCATCTTCTCCGGTTTCAAAAACAACCGCGCGAGTCCATTTACTCTTGTCAGGTGTTATAATTATATCTACACTTTGAATTCTATCCAAAGTGTTTTGGGGAGGTACTGATGTCAAATAATTTCTCCACTTAAAACCGGGCTGATAAATAAATGGTGGTTTACCATTATTTAAGTCAGTAGTTGTAAGCACTCGTTTAGAGTAATTACATGTTAAGCAATAAGGTGCCCATGCGCCACCACACATACTTTCGAAATTTTCATTCGCATCTGAAAATGCACCTCCGGTAGTATGGGGAAATCCGGGAGCTGCTGCTGAAAACTGAGGATAAGTTCCTCCAACATACCACCAGTTATCATCAAAAACATCCGCAGCAGCCTTTACAGCCAGCGTTTGACTGGCAGGGTCATTTTCGTTTATTCCTGAACGAATCCAGTTGGTAACAGAATTCACTCCCGCATCTTTCACAAAGCTCAACCATTGCTCAGTAGGATTTTGATACTCAATACCCGAAACAGCGCTACTGGTTTTGCTTGTTGCATCGTAAGTGCTTACCACATCATACACGTGTCTGTCACGTGCCCCTGCTGATGTATCCAAATAATCTTTTTGAAGCGTATAAATCGGTGAAGGCAATCCTATTTTAATAGAGAAGCCGTAGTTAATCAATTCACTGCCTCTTGACAGAACCATGTTTTGCTCAAACGGGCGGTCAATATTTCTTTCACCCCAAATGGTATCGTTATTAGTTAAGTCGTGTAAGAACCAACGCGTAGTAGGTCCAACCGGATTAGTTGGAATGTCTGAAAACTGAACTTCAAAATCAGCTTCTTTTAAACTAACCGGGTCGGTTACTTTAAAGCCAATAGGGTCGTATCCTCTTTCGTATTGCAAAGTATCGGCAAAAGAGTTTGAAGAAGCCAAAATTTTCTCTACTGTTTCAGGTGTAAGGCGAAGGTTATTACCCGCATTACCTCTTCCTTCTATTCTGAACAAATCTGTTCCATCACCAAATTTTGAATTCAGGATAGTTCCTTCATTGCGCGGATCCGGATTATGTGGAATAGCTGAGTAAACAGAAAAATTTCCTCTACCTTGTATGTAAGGAGTTAACTGCGCTCCACCAACCGGATTTGCCGGATTGTAAGCAAGGTAGTTGTTATAAGCATAAGCTATTGCGGTGAAATAATATGTTTTGTGATTAACAAGGTCAGTAGTATTTCCCGTTGCAAACAAGTCTTTGGTTATTACAAACGAATTGGTAATTCCCGCGTCTTCGGACTCTACTGCTACATACGGCACCAATAGTCCGCCCAGGCTTCCATCTTTTTTGAAATTAACCACTTGTTTAATTCCGTTCTTGATATCTACAATTGCAATCTGTTGTGCCTTCTCAATATTATTCAAATCAGTAGCCGATACGGTAGGACTTGCTACCTGATACAATCTGTATCCTTCAAAAGTAAAGGTTGAATCTCCGTTAGTGCCGGCCATGTGTTGAACCGCATCTAAGGCATTTCCGTCTACCTGATCGTAACCTTCACCAAAATTGTTAGAACCTTTAAGGTTTACCAAATTAATGATGAGTTGATTGTTTAACTCTCTGATTGAAAGACTAGGTGCATCGGGACCATCAAGAATTTTGAAACACGTATTGAATAAACTTTGTGCTTTATCATCAGCAGGTCCTATAGTTGAAGAAAAACAGGGATTTACAGCTACACCACCTTGCGGCTGAACAAACACAACACCAATAGTTACATACTGAGGCTGTCCTGCTTTCAAATTAAAAGGTCCTGAAGTTTGTACCGTTCTTCTGTCACCCTCAGGCTGTCCGCTATTGAAATCGCTCCATGCACTTGCATCACACGGTTCACCTGGGAAACAGAATTTAGTTGGAGTTGAACCACCGTGTCCTGTACCGCCTTCGGTAATAGCTTCACCGCAAGACCATTTACCTTCCTGATAGTTTCTATATTGAATGTAAGAAGTTGGGTCACTATAACATTGAGATGCACCGGTACCCGTAAAATATGCAAACGATGTTAACCCTAATTGTTTACCGCTATCACTTAGTGGTCCTTCAAAAAAGTCAATACCAATTAAAGGAAGTTCAGAACCATAACCATACTCACCGTTACAATTTGAAAGCGGGTCAGGTGTTGTTCCGTTGTAGCAAACAACCAAAGAGCGCGAAGTATCGCAACCTACACGGTCATTCTTAAAGCAACCCAAATCCGGATCAATCCACTGAGAAATATATGCCTCTTTATAGTTAGTAGCCGACTTATTGGTGATTTCATATTTGTAGAAAGTCATGTTGTTAATGTCATCAGTCGTTTGAAATGCAAACGCCAACGCATTCACCTGAATACCTAAAGCTGTTCCGCTGGTTTGTGTATGTATATTGCCCTGATCATTAAATACCCAAAAAGTCATCTGGTCTGCATAAGCATGGGTATCACCTGTTCTGCAAGGAATAATAGGATAGTCACCATCAACAGGGTCGTAATCTCCATCGCCATGCATATCGAAAAATGGAGCAAGGTTTTCAGTAACATTAAAAGTTTCGCCCAACAAAGATGGGTCAGAAGCTAAATACTGATTTCCTTTTGCCGGCCAGGAAAGCAAGCCTTTAGGAATATCTAAAACAGTTGTTCCTGCACCTTTTGTAATGTAAGCAGTTTGTGCTTTGCTGATATCAGCACCCAACACGTTAAAAAAGCGGTCGTATTTATTACAAGTTGCTTTGTCAACGGTTCCACCTGTCAACGGACCAGGCCAGAAATCATCTCCGTTTTCGCGATATAATTGACCTGCCAGTTTTAAATTTCCTCCGGCATCTTTACCCGAAATCCAAATAGCGCCTGCAAAAATTGCACAAACCGGTGGAGCAGTTCCATCACCCTTTGGCACTTCGTACTTAGGGTCGTTGAAATTCCACCACAAATCGCCTCCGGTTAAGAGTTTTGCTCTGACATTGTTTATGTCAATATCAAATTGAGCGGTTGGGGACACACAATCACCGGCTTCGGTTTTGTGTGAACCTGTAGTACTACGGTGCTGATGTGGCACCAACTCCATTGCGTTTGCCAAAACACCCGACAGCATCATGAATGCAAAGAGAGTGAAGCTTAAAAAAATCCTTTTCATGGTTTTAAGTTTTGGTTAATTAATGTTTGTCGGTTAGGTTCTTTTATAAGTTAACAGGTTCAATTAAAATCCAACTACAAGACCAAGATAAATTCTGCGCGGTACGCTGTAATTACCCGGTGAATTAATATAAGCAGAATACTGGTCGCGGAACGACTGCGGATTCAAATACGATTGAATAGCCACCGCGCTTCCTGCATCGGTCAAGTAACCGTTATCATCAGGCGTTCCTGTGTAACGATAAACGTTCACTACATTCTTAGTTCCCAAAAGATTCTGAATCTGTAAATAAATTTCAACCGACATAGCATGTTTATCATCGTTCTTCTTATCCTTCTTTCCTACAAGGAAGTTGAAATTTTTCCAAACACGCATGTTCATTCTGAAATACCAAGGTTTGCGAGAACCATTCAAATCACCTGTGGTAATTGCACGGCTGCTTCCGGTAATTAAACCATCCGCTATCGGATACAACTGAGCTGAATAAGGTGTTCCTGAACGGGCTTTGAACTCTAATGAGATACCTGCATCAGATAAAATCTGAGAGTTCTTTACCGTTGGTCCATTGTAATCTTTTCCAACTCCATAGCTGTAGGATACATTCACATTGATAGC
>CANJRM010000145.1 GCA_947476645.1 Bacteroidota bacterium | reverse complement strand
TTCGATTTTGTATACAGACGCTCAGCATCTTTGTTTTTCAAATCACCCACTTTTGTAATTCCCATTTGAATCAAATCATCGGCTACGGAGCGACCCACGCCCGGAATTTCCATTAAATCTTTTACGGCTTGTTTGTAAGCATCTGCTGTCATAATGGGGCGAAGATAATTTATTGCCGCTCTCATGGCTGCAATAAATTTTTCATCACCTGTCGAGCCAGTTTACAAACTCATTTGCTTTTTCGCGGCTCACATCTACACGCAGATTTTTATCGCACTTTAAATGCACTTCAATTTTCCCAGTATCGTGTTTTTTGTACGTGTCGACTTGCTCAATATGAATTATCATTTGCCGGTTGGCGCGGAAGAAATTAAACGGGTTCATCACTTCTTCAATTTCGTCAATCGTGTTGTAATCAGTCACCAGTTTTTCATTGTCGTTATTGCCGAGGTAAATAATGGTGTCTTTGATGAAGTAAGCGGTTTTGTTTTCGGACACTGGAACAATGCCGCCTTTATAGTGTGCCAGAAAACGCTCTTTGAATTTAGGAGTAATTTTGTTTTGCAGGTTTTCTAAAAGCGATTTGAACTGTTCGCCTACGGCATCATTCTTTACGCCAAAATATTTTTTGAATTTTTCAATAGCCAGTTGCAGTTGTTCCTTGTCAATGGGTTTGAGTAAATAATCAACGCTGTTTACTTTGAAAGCACGAATAGCATATTCGTTGTAAGCGGTCGTAAAAATTACTGGGCTTTCAATTTTTGTTTTATTGAAAATGTCGAAACTCACACCATCTGCCAACTGAATATCCATGAATAACAAATCAGGTTGTTCATTTTCTTGTAACCATTTTACCGATGAAGAAACAGAATCAAGCACAGTGAGAACTTCAACCGTAGTATCAATCTGTTTTAGCATGCGCTGCAGGTTTTTTGCAATAAGCGGTTCGTCTTCTATGATTACAACTTTCATGTAAGGGGAATTTGAACGGTGAAAGAATTATCTGTTTTATTAACGAGTACATCTTTATCTGAAATAAAACGATAGAGATTTTTCAAGTTCTCCAAACCATGTTTGTTCGAAGTTTCAATGGCACTTTTCTTCTGTAAGTTATTTTCAACCGAAAGGTAATCGCCAGTTGCTTTTATACAGATAACCAAGGGAGAATCTTTAGAAGTAGTATTGTGTTTTGCTGCGTTCTCAATTAAAATCTGAAGGGTAACCGGCACAATCATCTTCTCCTTTGCGTCATCGCTTATTTCAAAGAGGACTTTTAATCCTCCGTCAAATCTTGTCTCCAATAACTTAATGTAGTGGTTCACGAAATTTATTTCGGTTTGCAAACTCACGGTGCTCTTCTCTTTGTTTTCTAAAACATACCGATACACTTTAGAAAGTTGTTGCAAAAAATCTGAAGCCAATTGCGGGTTTTCAAAAATCAATGAATTGAGTGATGAAAGTGCATTGAAAAGAAAATGCGGGTTGAGTTGATTCTTCAGATTGTCATACTGCACCAGAGCTTTTTCCTTTTCAAGTTCTGCTGCAGTAATTTTTTCCTGTTTCCACCTTACAAAAAAGTGATAACCGAAAATGGAAAGAATAACACTAAGCACCATGAAAATATTCAAAGCATAAGTTGCCACTAAGATTTCACCAGATGGATGAAAGGGAAATTTATCGTAGAATAAAATGTAGGGAACTGTGCGAATGAGCAACAACACAGTAAGTGTTACTAAAAACTGAATAGCTATCCGTTTAATGACATTGCGTTCGAACGGATAAATCTTATCGAGGTAAATGTCAATACCTCGAACGATGAAGCCAAAAAAACCGATAGCAAATAGTGCCACCACGCTGGTCAGTAAATGAAACTCTAGGCTCTGGTCAAGAAAGAAAAATGTTTTCACCACGGTAAATACCACGTAGATAATACCGATGATGCCGATGGCAATTTTTGTTTCCTCTTTAAGCTTCATGCTTTACAATTTCACCGTCTTTCATTTCAATAATTCTATCGCTCTTCTCCGCAAACTCGGTATCGTGTGTTACCGAGATAATTGTTTGTCCTTTGCTCTTGCATAAATCTTTCAGAATGTCGAACACGATGTTGGTGTTGTTGCTGTCGAGGTTTCCTGTTGGTTCATCGCCCATCATAATGGTTGGGTCGTTGATGAGCGCGCGCGCAATGGCTACGCGCTGTTGTTGACCGCCCGAAAGTTTAGAAGAAAGTTTCAATGCAAACTTATCCATGTCGAGCCATTTCAATTTTTCATAGGCGCGGTCTTCGCATTCGCTCTTCGAATACTTGCCGAGTTTTTCGGCAGGCAGCATTACGTTTTTGAGTGCAGAAAATTCAGGAAGCAGAAAATGGAATTGAAAAACGAAACCTATATGTTCATTGCGAAAACGCGCGAGTTCGTTTTGCGAAAGCCCCGTTACTTTCTTTTCGTTCATGAAAATTTCGCCTTTGTATTCGGTGTCGAGCGTAGAAATTAAATAGAGTAAAGTAGATTTTCCGCAACCGCTTTTGCCAACGATAGAAACAAACTCTCCTTTCTGCACATCGAACGAAACATTCTTAAGCACCTGAAATTCTTCGGGCTCGTAAAATGATTTGCTGAGATTTTTTGCTGATAAAACGATGCTCATGTTCTTTAATTATTAACCTCTCAAAATTGCTACCGGGTCAATCTTTCCTGCTTTTATGCTCGGCATTAAACCCGCAATGAAGGTGGTTATGATTCCGAAACCCATACCAAAGGCGTAATGCTTCAAATGAAATACCACAGGAAAATGCGTGATGCTGATGAAATCATTTTTAGGAAACGGCAGATTGTAAACGCCACTGCTCAAAATAAAACCAAGCACCAAACCGCTGAGCGCACCGAAAACTCCAATGGTCACGCTCTCTGTCAAAAATATTTGTCGAATATCTCCGCTCGAAAATCCTTCTGCTTTCAGAATCGCAATGTCTTTCAACTTGTTTTGAATAGTCATGCTCATGATATTGTAGATTCCAAAACCCGCAACTACTAAGAGCGTGAACGAAACCACAAAGGTCATTACGTTACGAATGAGAATAGAAACCATTGCGCTTGCGTTGGTAGTTTTCCAATCATCGGCTTTGTAGCCGTAGCGGTCAGAGAATTCTTTCGCTACATCGGTGGCGTTGTCGTAATTTTTTAGCTTAATACCAATGTCTGTTACATACTGATTGTCCTTACCAACAAGTTGCTGCACTTTCGAAAGATTCACATAGCTTTTGATATTATCGAGTGAACCGATACCGAATTGAAATGTTCCCACAATGCGAAAACGCATGGCGGTTCCCTTTGGTGTAGCAAGCGAAATCATATCGCCTACATGCACATTTAATTTGTTGGCTAGCCCGTGACCCATTAAAATTCCGTTATCAATCGTGAGCAGGTTTTCAATTTTTCCGGTTTTCATTTTTGGCTGCAAACCGGTGAGTTGTGCTTCTTCCAAAATATTTACACCGCTAAGTGTACCGTTTATTTGCACGGGTCCGCTCACATAAAAAACCTGCGTTGCCAATTGAGGAGAAACCGCAAGCACTCGCTCATCTTTTTTCAAATCTTCAATAATGCGTGCCGAACTTTTTAGGTTGGGCGTAATGTCTTTTGGTTTCGGATGATGAATTACGTTCAACACTTTTCCGGTATCGGAAATTTCATCGAGAATAGAGTGGCTGAAATCTGTTTTAATGTCGTTGTAAATACGCACGTCAGGAGTGGAGGAGAGGAGAGTATCTTCCAAAAATTCGTTGAAGCCCTGCATGAAACTAATCATGAGAATATACATGCCTATGCCGAAGGTGACACCCAACATCGCGATAAGCGTTTGCCGCGGCTTAGCAAGCAAATGTGTTTTGGCTATTTCAAAATTGACTCTGTTGAGCATGTTGTTTTGTATTTAAGTCCCTTATCGGAAAAATCATTTCAGTTTGGGAATCACTACTTCATCTTCTGCTTTAATGCCTTCTACTACTTCTACATATTCCAAATTCTCTAAGCCCTTTTTAATTTTTACTTTTTGGTTGATGCCCAATGATTTTATTTCCACTTCATCGTTTGCCTGAATAACATTTTTAGGAATAATGAGCGCATTGTCTTTATGTGCAATGATGATGTTGGCTTCAACCGATGTATGCACAAAATTCATTTCGTAGTTTTCGGAAAATTCTGCTTCTACTTTAAAACTTTGGTCTTGTTGATTCATGTTAGGATAAATCTTACTCACTTTTGCGCTGTAAGTTTTGCTTCCGCTCACGTCCATCTTTACAATTACTTCCTGACCGATTTTTACTTTATCAATATCCTGTTGGTCAACGCTGAGTTCTAAAAGCTTTGCGCCTTTCTCGCCAACAACCGCAACCAATTCTGTTCTTCTTACCGCTTCACCTAAATCTTTGTAAGTTTCATAAACCATCCCGTCCATCACACTGCGTATGGAGTAATTGCCGAAATCGAGATTCGAAGCGGATACAACGCTTTGCGCGTTCTTCATTTCCACTTGTAGTTGATCTTTTGTTCTTCTGAAATTTTCGTTCAGCGATTTTAAATCGTTCGAAGAAATATCATAAGCCAGGGCCATTTGGTCGAACTGACCTTTGGTAACTGCCTGCGCATCGAACATGTTTTTGTAGCGAACGTAATTGAGCGAGTCGTTTTTGAATTTGGCTTCGGCACTTTTTATTTTGCTTTTCAAATCGAGCAGCACCGGAGAATTATCTGAAGCGTTCAGCTTGGCTAAATCATAAGCCGAAGTGCTGGCTCCGAGTTTTGCTCCGCTGGCATCATTCTGAATTTTGTAAATCTCTTCCCCGCGCTTTACGGCATCGCCACCTTCTTTGGTTTTTGAAACGATGTAGCCATCGCTGAGCGCGAAAACTTTGTATTCGTTCTTCGGCACTAAAAAGCCGGAAGCATAAACGGCTTCGGTAATGGCTTTGCGCTCGGGCTTGATAGTTTTAGTTTTATTGCATGCAGCTAAGCCGAGAGCGACAATGACAATAACTGCTACAGGAATGGCGAGAAAAAATTTCTTGTTCATACTCAATTTATTTGCGGGGCAAATGAAACAAGAGAAACGGTGCCGCGCAATTATTTAGCAGCCAGCCGTTCGCCTGGCAAACCGAAACGGTTTAATAACGAACTGAAATGAAAAAAGATTTGCTGTGCTCTTGACAAACGAGTTGTCTGCATCTATATTGACACCGTCAATCATCGGGCGCAGCTTGATGTTTTGGCGTATAAGGCTAAATTCGCGCCCGCTATGAAATTTCTGACAGCAGCTATTCTGTTTTTTGCTTTTACATCTTTTCCGAATTCCGGTTTTGAGGATGACGATAAAGACAAAGGCACCTTCTTTGCTACCGTTGATGGTAAGATGTTTAAGCTGCGCGATGACCAGTTGTTTCGCGGTTTGGCTATGAGCAAAGCAGGCTCTATGGATGGCAGAACTGCACCCCGCACTATTATCAGCACTACGTTTAATGGTACATCGTATGATTTGCCCGATGGAAAAATGTTTTCTGAATCGGTTCAGTTTGAAATTTCTTATGAACCCGAAAAGTTAGGCGCGCCTAACTTGTTTGCGGTGGCACTGCAGTATCAAAGCACTAACTACTATATTATTAAGGAGCAAAGCAAAATGAATATCACTCAATTTGATTGGGAAGCCGACAAAAAGCATTTTCGCCTCTCTGGTGATTATGATTGCAAGTTGCGCAGTTGGGGATATCCTTCAGATGGGAAGAAGGATGTAAGTTTAAAAGGGCGAATGACCAACATCCGTATCACGGTGCCCAGTTGGTTAACGGCTAGAAACTAAGGTCTCCGTAATCTTCGTTTTTCTTCTCTTCACTACTATCATTTCTTTCTTCCTTTTTTTCTTCTTTAACATGCGGAGCTACGGGAACATGATTTGCATCTAAGTATCCTTTTATGCTATCGAATGCAGTAAAAATTTTATCAAAGTCTTCCTGAAAAATGCGCACGCTCTGGCGAATGTATTGTCCATCATTAGCGCGGCTTTCGGTAAACTTTAAATACTTGTGACCTTTGAAATTTTCTACTACATCTAAAAAGTAGGTTCTTTTTCCTGCGGGAACTTTTTCGGTAAACAACACTTTGTCGTCTTGCATGTGCTTTTTATTTTGCGAACAAACCTAAATGAATTTTAGAAAAGCAAAACAGATTT
>CANJRM010000144.1 GCA_947476645.1 Bacteroidota bacterium | reverse complement strand
GCAAGCACGTCTTCATCGCGCACAAAAAATTTATCGCGCGTGAAAAGTGAAAATGACATGCTGTCGAGTTGACAGATAACAGGGTCAACACAACTTAAACCAATTGCGTCAGCAATATATGGTTGGCTAAAAGCAGAAAATGAAAGCGACAGAGCAATCAGAGAAACTGCGATAGACCTGAATAGTTTAATTTTCATGGACTAAGGGTTATGGTTGCCAAAATAACGTTTCGGACGGGTTAAATATTTCATCAGCGAAACTGTTTGTAATAATTAACGCTGTAAAAATAAAATGCAGAAGCAATAAATAGCGTGGTTGTCAACTTGATTTAAAGATGATTGTAAAGTTATGTGGGCAGTGAAACCACTACAAACTCAACAAAAATTTCATGGTATCCGCTCCATCAGCATAATCTGACAACTCAGGATGCTGTGCTGTGCCAAAATTGTTTTTAGAAACGATGCACTGAATTTTTTCTTCGTTCTGTTTCAAGTGCGTGTTCAACACATTTTCATCGTGCCAAAATTCGAAATGAAGTGTAGCAATAGGCGAAGCTATTGAAGTATGTTCGCGTAACATCACAAAATCATTCGAGAGATGCTGAATGCTGTTCATTAGTAAAAGCGTTCGCTGATAATCATAATTATTCATGTACTTATTGTGCGTGTGCAGCCACTTATAGCTTTCAAAAGCAGGAAATAATTTTTCGAACTTGTAGCCAACAGGCACATACAATTTTGAAACATTGCGGCAACCAAAACCAAAGTAGAGAAAAATATCATCGGCTAATTTCGCCAGGTCTTCTTTTGTTTCTTCTCCGTTGAGTATCGCTACCGAATTTCTGTTTTTTCGAAGAATCTTCGGATAGTCGCGGAAATAATATTCGAAGTAACGATTCGTGTTATCGCTTCCTGTTGCAATTACGGCATCAAAATTTTTAAGCGTGTCAACTATTTCTACTTTTTCATTTATCTCTTCATCAATTTCAGAAAATGTTTTAAGCACAAACAAAAACAGAGCATCATCCTTTGAAGAGAGTTTGATTTTCATTTTGCAACCCGCCACATAACAACACATGAAATCATGAAAGCCCACCAAAGGAATATTACCTGCAAAAATCAACCCGATGGTTCTATTTACTGCTCTTAATTCATAGGGCTTCAACCATTCTTTCAGCTTCTGTTCATCCAGCATTTCGTTTATCACGGCATCGACAGCATGTTGCACAAACAGCTCAATAAACCATGGATTTTTTCCAACAGCATTTTTGATTTCTTCCTTTAAGTCTTCCGATGCGCTTAGCCTCTTGCCTAACCCCGCTAAATTTTTGATTGCCTTTTCCATTGTCTAAATTTCGCTGCAAGGAAAACACATTTCTTCGGTTTGTTGAAAAGAAATCGTTTCAGCAGATGAAATAAAGCGGCTCTTTAGCGTCAGAAAAATGATTATGAAAAAGAACATTGCAGTAATTACCGGTGGTGAAGCGAGCGAGCGCGGCATTTCATTAAAGAGTGCCGATGTAGTTTGCAAGCACCTCAACAAAGACAAATACAACGTTTTCAAAATTGTAATCGAGGGAAACGATTGGGTAGTAGAGCGCAATAATCCCGTAAAGCTTTTCATTGATAAAAATGATTTCACGTTCACTATCGAAGGGCACAAAATAAATTTCGATGCAGTGTTCATTGCCATTCACGGCACACCTGCTGAAGATGGAAAGTTGCAGGGTTATTTCGAACTGCTTAAAATTCCTTACAACGCTTGCGGTGTTTTACAAGCTGCGCTCACCTTCGATAAACTTCGTTGCAAAGAATATCTCGCACCGCTTGGTATAAAAACTGCGAATGCTGAATTGCTTTACAAAGCAAATTTCCAAATTCCGAATTCAGAAATTGCATTACCGGTGTTTGTGAAACCAAATAAAAACGGTTCCAGCTATGGTGCATCAAAAGTTTCTAAGCAAGAAGATTTAGTTTCTGCCATTGAAGAAGCTTTCAAATACGATGATGAAATTTTAGTGGAAGAATTTATTGAAGGAACGGAAGTAACCTGCGGTGTGATTACCATTGATGGAAAAGTAACTGCTTTACCACTTACCGAAATTAGAAGTAAGGGCGAGTTCTTTGATTATAAAGCAAAATACGAAGGCAACTCGCAGGAAGTAACTCCTGCTGAAATCAATGTTGCTCTCACTAAAAAAATTCAGGCAACCTCTGAGTTCATTTATTCGAAACTCAATTTTAAAGGCATGTGCCGCATTGATTACATCATAAAGGGTAGTGAGTATTATATGCTCGAAGTAAACTCGATTCCAGGCTTGAGTGAAGAAAGTATCGTGCCTCAACAAGCACGCGCTATGGGAATTTCGTTAGAAAGACTGTTTGAAATTTCTATTGAAGAAAGTTTGAAGTAAAGCAACCGTTTACTTTCCTCAACTACCACAAATAAAAAACCTCCGGAAAATTCCGGAGGTTTTTTGTTTTAAAAACTAAATGGCTGAGATTATTCTTTTACCAATTTGATATAGCTTATTGCTTTAGCTGTGCTTTGTATTTTTACCATATAAACACCGGCTGCCTTTTGAGTTAAATCAACTCGTTGCGACATACCGCTTGTGTTGGTTTGGAAAACTACTTTACCCTGAGCATCATAAACTGTAACTAATCCCAATTCCTTCTTAGAAGTAATAGTCACTACACCTTTCGATGGGTTTGGAATCAACTGAATGCCGCTAGCGCTGTTAGCTAATGAACTAACACCTGCACAAATTTCGGCATATACATCAATTGAAGTTGAGTTTACACAATTGTTTGCATCAGTTCCTGTAACGCTATAAGTTCCGTCAGCAGATAATGTAAATCCTGTTCCATTAACAACACTGCCAGACCATGCATAAGTAGAAGCTCCACCACCTGATAGGGTAATATTATCGCCAATACAAACGGTATCGTTTGGAGTTACAGATGCGGTTACTACAGGCAATGCGTTTATAGCTACTGCTACACTTGCTGTGTTTGAGCAATTGTTTGCATCAGTTCCAGTAACGGTATAAGTAGCAGGAGTAGAAACAGCAAAAGCAGAACCATCTACAGCACCAGCAGACCATGCATAAGTAGTAGCTCCGCC
Source organism: Bacteroidota bacterium (assembly GCA_947476645.1). GTDB lineage: Bacteria > Bacteroidota > Bacteroidia > Chitinophagales > LD1 > Bog-950. Next base: position 3,167 of record CANJRM010000144.1, on the reverse strand, counting down.
ACCTGCAAGAGTTATGTTATCTCCAGAACAAACTGTGTCGTTTGGAGTTACGTTAGCTGCCACATTTGGTAAAAGATTTACAATTACATAAACTGAAGAAGTACCAGTACAATTATTCGCATCTGTACCAGTGACAGAGTATGTATCACTACTGGCCGGTGTAAAAGGTACACCGTCCGAAACGCTATTATCCCAAACATATGTAGCTGCTCCACCACCAGTGAAAGTAACCTGGTCACCAGCACAAACTGCCGCAGCAGAAGCGTTAGCAGTTACTGTAGGAGGAGTATTTACCGTTACTGAAACACTCGCTGTGTTTTCACATCCGTTTCCATCGGTTCCCGTAACATTGTAAGTGTTTGAAGTTCCCGGTGTGAATGCCACACCATCAGCTACACTGTTATCCCAAAAATAAGTAGATGCACCACCACCGGTAAAAGTAACCTGGTCGCCTGTGCAAATGCTTGATGAAGTAACACTTGCTGTTACTGCGGGTAAAGTGTCTACAGTAACTGATACAGAAGCAGAATTTTGACAGTTGTTACCATCAGTACCAATTACAATGTATGAATTTGAAGATGAAGAAGTAAATGCAACACCGTCAGTTACACCGTTATTCCATAAGTAAGTAGAAGCTCCACCACCTGTAAAAGTTACAGATTCTCCATCGCAAATTACTCCATCTGTTACTGACGCAGTAACGTTAGGCTGAGGATTAAGTCCAAAATTTACTGATATAGGTGAACTACTTCCACAGTTATTATCGGCAGTTACCGAAACAGAACCCGAAGCACTTGCTGCAATTATAACAGCTGAGTTAGTTCCTTGACCACTTTGAATATTTCCTCCAGATACTGTCCAACTAAAGCTAGTAGCAAGTGCGGGAGTAGTAACAGTATAGGTTGTTGGTGTATTAGCACAAATTGAAGTTGGTGCAGTAGTAAATGTAGGAGCCTGAGGTATTCCAGAAATATAGGTGATTCTTACCAATCCATTTCCGGGTTGAGTAGCTCCATATACGCTACCTGAAGTAACCCCACCTGTGTAACTGCTACCACCGCCTCCTCCTCCGCCACCACCTTTCGAGTTACCTGAGCAACCTGTTGTGCCAGCAGAGCCACCTCCTCCGCCACCGCCACCTACCTGACCACCACCACCACCACCACCACCAGGGATGGAGGGTTGTGATAAACAGCAACAACTTTGACCCGCACCACCTGCAGCACCTGTTCCAGTAGAAGCTACTGAACCATCTGAACCACTAAAACCTGCACAGCCAACTCCCTTAGGACCAAGCGCGCCTTGAATACTTCCAAAGTTTCCTCCCTTACCGCCACCGGCAACTCCACCATTCGTGGGTGAATCATTTCCGCTATTTCCAACGCCACCGCCACCTGCTCCACCAAGACCTCCCGGTCCACCAGTAGTTGCAGAACCTTCATCACATCCGGCTCTACCACCACCACCGCCACCACCGGCAGTTATAACGCGATCCAACTCGCTAGTGCCACCAACTCGCACATCAGAAGCACCACCACCGCCACCGGCATATTGAGTACCACCGTTACCTCCTCCGTTAAATCCACCGGTTGGTGTAGCACCTTGTCCTCCTACGAAAACATTTAAAATCTGACCAGGCGAAACAGCAAGTGTACCGCTTGAATACCCTCCTAAACCTCCAGCACCACCTGCAGCACTAATTCCTCCTGTAGCTCCTGCGCCACCTTGTGCCCCAAAAGTTTGTATAAAGATGCTGTTAACTCCGCAAGGCACTGTCCATGTCTGTATACCTCCGGAAAAATTTAATACATCTGTTATTTGTCCCGGGGGCGCACCCGCAAAAGCGAAGAATGGCCCGCAGAACAACGCGAGTAATAGTTTTTTCATAGTTTTTATTTTTTTTGTGAAGCACAAATATAGTCGTTCAAAACAGAATTAAAAAAAAATATAAATGTTTTAAATGTTACCTAAGAAATACTTTTTTTTACACAACTCATGCTCACAAAAATATTTAAGCAAGGCTGCCGTTAATGCTTAGTAATATTATTCAAGTAATTTCGAACCCTAATTCATTCCATGTCTGCAACCCTTAAGTTCTCCAATAAAAACAAAACCGATTTTCACAAAGTAGTTACTCAGCGTGTAGAAAAATACTTTGCTGAAAAGGGCATTTCTAAAAATGCCGACTACCGCATGGTATTTAAAACCGTGTTTATGTTTTCGCTTTATTTTATTCCCTATGCTTTTATTCTTTCGGGCACATTGTCACTTACTACTATGTGGTTATGCACCGTTGTAATGGGTTTAGGTTTAGCAGGTATAGGTATGAGTGTGATGCACGATGCTAACCACGGGGCGTATTCAAGCAAGAGTTGGTTGAATCAAGTGCTTGGGTACTCATTGAACATTGTAGGTGGCGATGCCTTTAACTGGAAGATTCAACACAATCAACTGCATCATACTTATACTAACATTCACGGCTTCGACCAGGATATTCGACCAAGAATGAATTTGCGTTTAACTCCAGCGGTAAAGAGAAATTGGTTCCACCGGTTTCAACTCGTGTATGCTTTTTTTCTTTACAGTTTGCAAACATTCTTTTGGGTAATAGTGAAAGACTTTATGCAGTACGATTTGTATCTTCAATTTTATTCCTCGGCAAACAACAAGAAGGATAAAGCAATTCGCTTGCTCAATATTGTTTTGTTTAAAGTCATTTACTTTTTCTACATCTTGGTTATTCCTGCCCTTGTTTTACAGCTAGCCTGGTGGCAATTGTTGGTGGGTTTTATGACCATACACATGGTAGGTGGATTAGTTCTCACTACTATTTTTCAACTAGCGCATATTGTAGAAGGAACCGAATATCCTGAGCCCATGGACGGCACTATAGAAGCGGAATGGGCGATTCATCAAATGCAAACTACTTCCAACTTTGCTCCGCGAAATAAATTTCTCACCTTTTATGTGGGCGGTTTGAATTATCAGGTAGAGCATCATTTGTTTCAGCGTATTTGCCATGTGCATTATCCCGCTATTGCTCCTATTGTAGAACAAACCGCAAAAGAATACGGAGTTCCTTATTTAAAGAATGAAACCTTCGGTTCGGCTGTGGCTTCGCATGTTAGCTTGCTCAAGAAACTAGGTTTGCAGGAAACCTTGCACAT
>CANJRM010000143.1 GCA_947476645.1 Bacteroidota bacterium | reverse complement strand
TCGAAGAAGAACTGGACGGGAATGATTGGCTGGAGTTTCGCTCCGCAAACGAAGGACTATGCGCCATTCAAAAAAATAATTACAACGAAGTCGAAGTGGGCGGATATCATTAAAGATTTCAGCTTTAATCCTATGCCGAGCACCATGTCGGTAACTACCGATTTAAACCGCGACTTTACCGAAATAAAACTGCGCTCGCTGGGCGAAGTGGACTTTGTAATTCCTTCTACCTACAGTAAAAATTTCAGATGGAACAGAAGCTACGTGTTCAAATACAATCCGTTTAAATCGTTGAGTATTGATTACAGTGCCACCAACAACGCGCGTATTGATGAGCCTTACGGACCTAACAATACCAAGGAAAAGAAACAGGAAGTGTGGAGCAACATTGGCAATGGCGGACGCAACACCAATTACAATCAGCAGTTAACGGTCAACTACAATATTCCAATCAACAAGCTGCCTATTTTTGATTTCATTACCGCTACGGTGGGTTATGCTTCTACTTATAACTGGACAGCTTTGCCTTGGCAAAAAGATTCTGCCAGCGGAAAATTAGTGCAGAACTCGCTCGGAAATATTATTGCCAATTCGCAAAGCGACCGCGGCAAAGTCGATTTCAATTTCAAGAAACTATACGACAAAGTTCCTTTCCTGAAAACTTACAATTCGCCAAACCCGAATGCAGGCGATAAAAAGGAGAACGATAAAAAACGCGAAGCCGTGAAGAAAGCGCGCGCAAAAATTAAAGATGAAATAGCCAAGCTGAAAGAGAAGCGCGTAACCATTGACGAAAACTTAGCCAAGGCAAAAGACGCGCTCAAGAACGACACGGTTAAACAAAACAAACAGGATGCAGATATAGCCAAAGCGAAAGATGCACTGAAAGCCAACCATGCGGCTATTGTGAAGAAGAGAGGCGAGTTGATGAAGCTGTTTAAGAAAGATAAACGTCAGCCGAAGAAGGATGAACTCGACCAGTTGAAAGCCAACCGCAAAAAACTGCGCGAAGATTTGAAAGCCGCTAAACAAGGCTTGGAAATTTACAAGCTGCGTAAGGAACTCACGAACAATAAGAACAACACCATTGCCAAGAAAACCGATTTGCAAAGCAAGCAGGCACCGCCAAATCCGCTGATTTCTATTTTGCTTCGTCCGTTGCTTTCGCTCAAGAAAATTTCGTTTGAATACAAGGAAAACAAATCAACCACTTTGCCGGGCTTCAATGGTTACTCGCGATTGTTAGGTGTTGACTACAAATCTAAATCGCCTGACTACGGTTTTGCTTTTGGTAATCAGCCGGGCGATAGATTCTTTAAAGGGGTTGACCAGTTTAGCCGCGATGGATGGTTAGACAAAGCTGCTGCCAGCGGATGGATTACGAAAGATACTTTGCTTAACCAGAAATTTGTGCAAACGCGCTCGCAGCGTTTAGATGTAACCGCCACGCTTGAACCTTGGCCCGATTTAAAAATTGATTTGACCTTGTTCCGCGATTATTCGGTTAACCATTCAGAGTATGCCAAGTATATTAATGATGGCACAGGCAATCCGGTGTTCTCACATTTGAATCCGACAGAAATGGGTTCTTACAGTATTTCGTATTTGCCTATTAAAACCATGTTTGCCAAAATTGAAAAAGACGGCAAGAGCGATGTGTACACCAACTTTGAAAAGAACCGCGAAATTATTTCGAACCGCTTAGGCACCGGAACTTATTATAACCCGAGCGACTCTACTTACAACAACAATTTTGCTGAGGGTTACGGACCAAAATCGCAGGATGTTTTGATACCGGCATTTTTGGCGGCATACAATAAGCAAGATGCGAACAAAGTAGGGCTCGACCCGTTCAAAGCGTTCCCTATGCCTAACTGGCGAATTTCTTACAACGGCTTAACCAAGTTTAAATGGGCGCAGAATATTTTCACGAGCTTCACCATTACACACGGTTATAACTCTACGCTTACTGTCAATAGCTTTAGCACTAACTTAGACCAAACACAGTCTATTAAAAATACAGGACACAACGGCTTAGACAGTTTGAACGGAAACTATTTCTCGCAATTTAATATGCCGAGTATTGTAATGAACGAGCAGCTTTCACCATTGCTGGGTGTGGACATGACTTTCAAAAACAACATTACCGCCAAGGTTGATTACAAGCAAAGCCGGACCATGACTATGAACTTTGCCGATTACCAATTGGTAGAATTGAAATCGAAACAGTTGACCGTGGGCGCGGGCTATAAAATAAAAGGATTGAAGCTGCCTATTAAAATCAAGGGCAAGAAGATTCGATTGGATAACGATTTGAACTTCCGTTTCGATTTCAGCTACCGCGATAACGTAACCATCAACCACCGTATTGACCAGGGCGTTCCGCAAATTACTGCGGGCTCGCGCGTTATTACCATTCAGCCGAGTATAGATTATGTGGTGAGCAAGCGGTTAAACATTCGCCTCTTCTTCGACCAAACCCGAACCATTCCTAAAATATCTTCGGGCTTTCCTACTACCAATACCCGTGGGGGAATTACGCTGAGATTCTCGCTGGCAGACTAAAGCCTTCTTGCCCTTCCGAGTTTATGCTTTCTACTTGCTACATAGAAGGCGTTTCCGTGTAACTTTATTAGTTTCTTTAAAATTTGTAAATACAAATTCACTTGAAACATTTATTTGCACTAATATATTGAATACAAATTCAATAGAAACTATAATTTTAATATTATTTGTGTTGTCATTTTATATTCAAACTATTATTTTAGTTAAATAAGTATTTACTGTTTTAATTTATAACTCTATTTTCATTAATTTTGAATTCACAAATAATATTCAAACACATTATTTTATCCATTTCGAACAAATTTAAGACACTAAAGATAGTAAAATGAAAACCGGCTGGGCATTAACCGACAATCCATTTGAAAATTCTACTCGCGGCAGCCATATGAAAATGCTGCATCTTGGACAGTTTACTCTGTCTGCTTTGAAGTCACAAATTAGCGACCCATTTTTCCTAAACCTCTATGATTACCTTAAGCCATTCGAGCAAAATTACAAAGCAGCCTATAATCACTGGCAGGGTAATAAAGGAGATAAAAAAGGGAAAACATTAGGACTAAATCAACTTCTCAAAAAACTAAGCAACCCCGTAATATCAGATTGGCAGGTAAAAGTAATGATTCATTACGGCAAAAACACAGGGCGGTATACAGCTCTTTTTCCCAAGGGCACCAAACCATTTCACAACGGAAGTAAAGCCGAGCGCTTAAATGCCGTAGGCGTGTTAAGCCAAACCATAGGTACCGATACCAATTTGGCTGCCCTCAAAACCGAAGTAGATGCATATCATGAAATGCTGATAAATGCACAGGCGGGTCAGAGCCGCGAAAATGGTGCACTGGCCGGAAAATCGAATGAGGTAGAAAAGCTGCGCAAAGAATTAGCCATTGCGCTGATGGTTATTTACGGAAACCTGGTGGTGCTTTATGCCGAAAGGCTGGAATCAATTGACCACTATTTTGACCTCGAAAACCTGCGCGATAAACGCCAGAAATCATTTACCCGGACGATAAAGCCCGGCCTTTCCAAAACTATAATTAAGCGAACCTTTAAACTGACACAGTCGCTCAAAATACATAACACGGGTCACACCGACCTGTTGTTTTGTGTGCGCCTTTCCAAAGGCATGGTATGCGAAACCGGCTTTATTGTAAAGGCAGGTCAAACAAAAATCAACACTGCCCCCTTGTTAGGAAACCTCGAAACCGAAAAATACCTCACTACCACTAACAACGGAACTGAAGTTGGAAATTGTGTGGTTACCTTGTTGTAAAAAGTAGAAAACAAAAAGAGCCACTGAAAATTTCAGTTGGCTCTTGTATTTGAGTATGGTTAGGTTTCTATCTCAACAACGAGAACGCACCTTCTTGTTTCTCATCTTTAAATCCACCCGGATGCTGCTCATCAGGCACCGATGCAATTACGTAGTAAACGAAGGTTCCTGCTGGTTGCTCTTTTCCGTTCAGCGTTCCATCCCAAGGTTCTGCTGCACTATGCACTAACTCACCCCAACGGTTGTAAATCCTGAACTCTTTCAAACTTACCGAAGGTCCTAATCTAATAGGCGCAAAGAAATCGTTATGTCCGTCACCGTTTGGAGTAAAAGCATTCGGCATTCTAAACACTCCCGAAACAATTACCACTACGGAGTCAAACGCTCCGCAATGTGCATTGGCACTTTCGCTTACATAAACGTAGAACACGCTGTTAGCGTTCACTGTAATGGTAGTAGAAGGCGAATCAATACCCGATAATCCTTCCACCGGAGTCCAGGTGTAAACCGGATTCACAAAGTTAGTAGCTACTACCACCGCGGTATTACTTACACCCGGTGCAGTCAAAATCGTATCAGGATTTGCAAACACCGAAACCTGTGCCGGTTGTTCAACCGTAGCAGTTACCGAGTCAACACATCCATAAGTATTCTGAATATAAACCGTGTAAGTTCCTATAGCCAGATTGCTGAACACATTGTCGGTACCATAAGCACCGCCATCCAATGAATATTGATATGGACTGTTATCCGTTAACGGATTCACTGTAATACTTCCATCATTAAACTGGTCACCGAAACAAGTAGTAGAATCAACGTTCACATCAAAGCTGTCAACCGTTGAACCACCGTTTACCACAGCAACCAACGAATCAATACAACCGAAGCGGTTGTGCGCGTATACAGTATAAGTACCCGCAGCAAGATTAGTTCCAATGCTATCGGTACCATAAGTAGCACCGCCATCAAACGAATAAGTATAAGGGCCATTCGCTGTGCTTACCACAATTACAGTAATTCTTCCGGTAGTGCCCGAACAAGTAGTTGAATCAGTAGTAGCTACTAATGTATCGTCAGCCACACCTGCGTTTACATCAAACGTTCCTGTGCGCACACATCCTATTGAATCAGTAATTGTGAATGCATAAGTACCGCTTGCCAAATCAGGGAAAGTAGCTACGCTGTCTACACCCGGAATACTTGCCGAGCCAACACCTGTTACCACTAACTGATAAGGACCATGTCCAACACCTACACCAATTATCTTCGGTCCAATTTCAACATTCCCGAAACCAATGTTTCCGCAATTAGGTTGGAACACAATAGTCGAAGTATAGTAATCAGAAGCCTGGTCAATAAATCCTGTTGTGGTCAACGAACATCCGTTAGCATCTGTTACCGTTACCACCACAATACCTACAGGCTGATTGATAACACTGCTGATATCAGAGCCTGTATTCCAGTGATAAGTATAATTCGGAGTTCCGCCCGATGCGGTTACAAACGCGCTGCCTACAGTATCACCAAAACACATTAACTGTGTAGCCGTAACTACTGCACTCAAAGCAGTAGCAGGTTCAGTAACGGTATAAACCGCACTTGCCGAGCAACCCGAATTATCATTTACAGTTACCGAATATGTTCCGGCACCAAGTGGCGTTACCGATGCAAAAGTATCGGTGGCACTGGTACTCCAGTGGTAATGAATCACTCCACTTCCACCCGAAACAGAAACTGTAATACTTCCGTTTGTTCCTCCAAAGCAACTCACATTCGCAATCACCGGATTACCAAATTGAATTACCCCCGGTGCACCCGTTACATTGTAAGTTCCGCTCACGCTGCAACCTGCATTATCTGTAACCGTTACTGTGTATGCGCCTGCTGAAAGACTATCTGCTGTTGCACCGCTGTCGCCATTGCTCCAGTTAATAGTAAGCGGTGTTTGTCCACCACCTACAGTTACCACCGTAAGCGTTCCACCCTGCGCACAACTTGCTTGTGTTGCAAGAACCGAATCAATAGTAATTGGAGAACCGCCTGTTACTACATAAGAAGTAGAAGCCGAACATGCATCCTGGTCAGTAATCGTAACCGAATATGTTCCTGTACTCAATCCGCTTAAAGTATCACCTACATGTGCAGGATTGCTCCATGTAAATGTGATAGTTCCATTTCCACCACTCGCAGTTGCAATAATACTTCCGTCATTACCCACACAACTTGCATTGGTAATTATAGGTGCACCGAATTGAACCGTGCCCGGTGCTACCGGTACAGTATAGGTTGCTGTAACACTGCATCCGTTGGCATCGGTTACTGTTAAGGTATAAGAACCCGCAGCTAAACTATCCGCTGTATTTCCTGTATCGCCATTCGACCAACCCAACGTCAATGTTCCTGTTCCACCGCTTACCGTAACAGTAACTGAACCACCAAGGGTACAAGTTGCCTGTGTAATTACAGCAGGTGTGTCAATCACAATTGGCAATGGCTCGTTAATATCATAAGTTGCAGTTACCGAACATCCGTTTGCATCCAATGCTGTAACGTTGTAGTTACCCGCAGACAATCCTGTTGCAGTATCATT
>CANJRM010000142.1 GCA_947476645.1 Bacteroidota bacterium | reverse complement strand
TCTTTTGAGGTGGTTCACTATCTCCAAAAATTACATAGCTTGTAACACGTAAGTTTATACGTTAAACGTTTCAAAAAGTAATTCACCGCTTAAAGTATTTCACATGAAAAAAACGGCTGTCCTCTTTTTTGTTTTGGCGATGATAGGCATTGGCTGCAATTCAAAAGCCAAACAGGCAAAACAATACCACGACACCGTTTTAAAATTAACACAAACGGTTATTGATAACTCACTCGATTTTTCCGATGCGGTTCAATCTTACGATAAGCAACGCGCCACAAAATCATTAGCGCAATACACCAATCTCGTCAATGAAACTATTTCAAAAGTAGAAGCAGAGGGAAATTTTAAAGAGGATACTACGCTTCGTTCTTTTGCTTTAGAAATGCTGCGTTTCTACAAAGAAACGTTGAGCAACGACTTTGCGCCCTTCTTAAAACAGGTAAAAGGAAATTCATTTACTGAAAGCGAAATAGCCACAGCTGATTTATTAGTCACCAGTATGACTATGGCAGAAAATTCCTATTGGGAAAGATTTAATTGGGCAGAAAAAAAGTTTTCAAAAGAAAATGGAATTGAAAAAGGGGAAGACAAATAGAAGCTTTCTACGCATCAAACTTATACCCTATTCCCTTAATGGTTTTAATACAATCATCACCAATCTTCTCGCGCAGCTTGCGGATGTGCACGTCAATGGTTCTGTCGCCTACTATGGTTTCATTGCCCCAAACACGACTCAGAATTTCTTCGCGTTTAAAAACCCGACCGGGTTTTGAAGCTAACAGGTTCAGCAACTCAAATTCTTTGCGAGGCAACGAAATTTCTATTTTGTCTTTCACCACCACATAACGTTCGCGGTCAATTTCAATATCACCGGCAACAATTTTTGCAACGCCTTCATTGGCTTCTAACCTACGGAGCAAAGCGCGGATACGGCTGATAAAAACTCTCGGCTTAATCGGCTTGGTGATATAATCATCGGCTCCTACTTCAAACCCAGCTATCTGCGAATAGTCTTCATCGCGCGCGGTGAGAAATGTTATCAAAGTGTTTTTAAAATCGGGGAGTGCGCGCAACTCGCGGCAGGTTTCAATGCCATCCATTTTAGGCATCATCAAATCAAGAATAATCAAATGCGGGTTTACTTTTTTTGCGAGCTGAATTCCTTCTAAACCATTCTGTGCCGTGTAAACCCAAAACCCTTCCTTCTCCAGATTATATTTCATAAAATCAAGCACATCGCTTTCATCATCTACCAGTAAAATTTTAATATCATTCTGTTCCATCACTATTTATTTGCTGCAAACATACGCTTGCTTTGTTAAGCGAAAGTTAAGCATTAGTTGCGTTACTTACTGTTTTTATTCGCAAACCTTTCTATTCGTTACCGCCCAAACATAAAACTGCTCATTATTACTTGGAGGCTTTAAGCAGCCTCAGTAATTGGGTGCATAGTGTGAATCATGTAACTCTTTGCAAAAGTTATGTAACATTTACCAGCTCCCGCCAATCATCTTTGCCGAGTTAACTAAAGCAAACTTACAAAGCATGAAAAAGCAAGAAAGAAAAAAACTGAAAGAGAAAATTCTAACAGAAATTAAAAAGGTTTTGAAAGACAATAAAACTGAACTGACCATCAAAATTGAGAAAGCGGTGAAGAAATCAATCAAACGATTGATAAGAGATAATGGTAAGAAAAAGCCAGCGATTCCTCAAAAAAGTAAGAAGTAGACAAGTATTCAACTCACTCTTAAAAAAAATAAAAATCATGTTCTACGAAAATAGCTTTTGGGGTATGAACCTGCTCTGGTGGGCATTTTGGTCACTATTGCTCTTATGGATTTTTGCAACGCCTTATAACATTCCGTTTCAACAAAAGAAAAGAGGCTCTGCGCTTCACTTATTGAACAAACGATTTGCAGCCGGTGAAATTACAAGTGAGGAGTATCATGAGATGAAAAGAATTATTCAAAACGGTTTGGCTTAAGTGTTAAAATAAAAATCATGAAAATCTTAATCGTATTAACCTCTCATGCAGCTTTGGGAAATACCGGTGATAAAACCGGTTTTTGGATAGAAGAATTTGCAACGCCTTATTATGTTTTGGCCGATGCTGGTGCAACGCTAACCATCGCCTCTCCGGCAGGTGGACAACCACCGGTTGACCCTAAAAGCGAAGCGGCAGATGCGCAAACTACTTCCACCAAAAGGTTTTATAAAGACAGTGTTCTTATTGATAAAGTAGCTCATTCCGTTAAGTTAAGCGAAATTAAGCAGGAGGATTATGATGCGGTTTTTTATCCCGGTGGTCATGGTCCGTTGTGGGATCTAGCAACCGACAAACATTCAATAGCGCTGATTGAAAGTTTTTTTAATCATCAAAAGCCAATTGCTTTTGTATGTCATGCACCTGCCGCATTAGTAAATGCTAAAGCAGAAAATGGTGAGCCATTGGTAAAGGGGAAACATATCACGGGTTTTTCAAACACCGAGGAAGAGGCGGTAAAGTTAACTAAGGTTGTTCCGTTTTTACTGGAAGATGAATTGACCAGGCATGGAGCACTTTATAGCAAAGGAGCTGATTGGAGTTCTTATACAAAACAAGATGGTTTACTAATTACCGGTCAAAATCCTGCTTCTTCAGAGGGGGTTGCCAAATTACTTTTAGCAAGTCTTAAAAGCGAAAAGCAAAAACCATAGTTCGTAAAATTCAAAATGAATAGCGCGAAAAACAACTCATTCATTCACTTTTAAAATCAATAATTATGTTCTACGATGGTTATCATGTTTGGGGAATGCACCTTGGCTGGTGGTTCGTTTGGATGATCTTACTTTTCTGGATTTTTGCCACACCTTACGATGTACCTTTTCAACGAAAAAAAGGAACTGCGCTGGATATTTTGCAAAAACGATTAGCTGCGGGTCAAATTACAAATGAAGAATACCACGAGAAGAAAAGAATTCTTGATGGTGGATCTGCTGCGCAATGAACTACGAAATTACACAGCCCGAAATCTTGCAAACGGTTGACCATGTAGATTTGAAAAAATACATGGGCAAATGGTTTGAAATTGCTTCCTATCCGCAAAGGTTTCAAAAAGGGTGCCATTGCACTACTGCAGAATATACATTGACCGATAAGGGTTATGCCATTGTAGAAAACAAATGCAACATAGGCAGCGTAACCGGAAAACTTTCTTCTATAAAAGGGAAAGTATTTGTAGAAGAAAATTCGGGCAACGCAAAATTAAAAGTGCAGTTCTTCTGGCCGTTTAAAGCGAAATACTGGATAATAGATTTGGCAGATGATTACAGTTATGCCGTGGTGAGCCATCCGAACAAAAAGTATTTGTGGATACTTTCAAGAACCCCGAAAATGGAATCTTACATTTACCAACGAATTGTTTTACGGTTAAAGCAAAAGGGTTTTGACATCACTAAACTTCAGGTTACGAAACAAATTTGAGTGAATTAAAGCCAAAGAATGAACCTGTCTTTCCCTCTCATTCACAAAAGAAAAAAGGAGTTGCTTAACAGCAAACAGGAAGTGATAAAAGAGGGAGGATGCCAGCCGTGACCAACTTAGAATTTACACTACGATTATTAACCGCGCTCCTTGCCGGATTGTTGATAGGGTTTGAAAGACAATGGCTATTGATTTATTGCAAATGATTTAGTAGAAACATACAATGAAAAATAGGCGGAAAAGAAAAGTAATTATAGTGGGTGGTGGATTGGCTGGTTTGTCAGCTGCTTATCAGTTATCTCAACACGAGCGTTTCGATATTCATCTAATTGAAAAAAGCAACCGTTTAGGTGGTCGGGTTGATAGTTGTAACATAAACGGGCAGGTGATAGATGTAGGTGGATTTTTGGTGTATCCATGGTATAAAATCTATCATGAACTAATCAAAGAACTCAATCTTACCGAAGAACTGATAAAGGTTCCTATGGCACGAGATTACTTTGCGAGTAATCAAAAATCATGTGAAAAATATGATAAAGAGTTTAAGCTTTCCTTTAAGGATATGGTGGAAATTTTTCTGGGTGTTTTTCCTAATCAATTAACGGATTACGACCCAACAGAGCCGGGACTACATGGCTACCATGACTTAACTGTTAAAGATTACTTGAAGAGTTTGAATATGGATGTCGATAAAACAAACTACTACTTATCTGTTTTTGACACCTATCTTCAAGGATATTGCTATGGACCAGTTTCGGAACACAAAATGGCATTTATGGCAGCTACTCTTTTTCAAAATATTTTACACGGAGATATGCATGCAGCCTCTTACCTGCGAAATGGTGGCAAAGTATTTATTGATGCTCTACAAAAAGAGTTGGAGAGCAGAGGTGTTCAAATTCATTACAACTGCTCACTCGAAAAAATTGACAACAAACAACTCGTAACCAACCTCGGAAAAATGGAAGCGGATGATTTTATTTTTTGCCACACGCCCGAAGAGGTCAGCTATTCAAAGTTTATAACAGCTACAGTTTCTTACAGCGGAACGGCAGTGGTAGAAGGTGATACCGAGTGGGGTTCTTGCTTTTATAAAGAAGATGAGCAATTGTTTCCTATTCTTTCTATTGTGAACCTGGAAAAACTTTACGGCAAAAAAGCGGCTCAACATCTTAACCTCAACATTAAAGTAAATGACAACAAGTCAACCAATATCACTTCTCCCGATTTACTCCTGATAATTAAAAGCGAAATGCAGCAGCATTTTAGGGAGATAACAATTTTAGAATTAGTAAATCGAGTAGATTGGGATAAGGCTATGCCTATTGCTACAGAAGATTTTGTTGAGTCCACAAGAGGCAAGCAAGGGGAGAACAATTTTTATTATGCAGGAGATTTTATGGGCTGTCCATCTATGGAAACTGCACTTTATAACGGCAAAAGAGCCGCACATAAATTAGTGCATGATTTGTTTGTAGAATAAAATTAGCCATGACCAATTTAGAATTTACACTACGATTATTAACCGCGCTCCTTGCCGGATTGATGATAGGGTTCGAAAGACAATGGCATCATAAATCGGCAGGGTTAAGAACAAACACCTTGGTTTCAGTTGGTGCTGCGGTGTATGTGCTTTTGTCCATCCTGTTTACCGAAAAAGGCACAGGTGATGTAACCCGAATTATTGGGCAAGTGGTTACCGGCATTGGCTTTTTGTGTGCAGGAATTATTTTCAAAGAAGGCATTAATGTGCACGGGCTTACAACAGCGGTTACTGTTTGGTGCTGCTCGGCTGTAGGTTGCTTAGCAGGTGGCGGATATTTGATAGAAACATTCATAGCCACTTTTGTAATTCTTGCTGTAAATCTTTTCCTGAAACCTTTAGACGTGTGGCTTCAGCAAAGAGAATAACCTCTTCTGCTACCTTTTAAACAATGCTACTGCATCGCGCACAAACTTTTCCATAGAGCCCTGCTGATAATCGAAAAATAAAAAAGGCTCAATCAATTCAAGTTCCATTAACAGAAACCTTCCGTCCTTTATTATCCCGTCAACGCGGGCATAGAGGATATCGCCTTGTATGCGCGATAAAATTTTCTCACCTGTTTCAATCAGGTTTGCATCGGCATCAAATGCTGTAGTTACACCGCCATATTCCGCCTGCACTCTGAAATCGCCTGGCTTCGGCACTTTAAGAACAGAGTGAGAATACTGCCGGTTAAAGAACAACATAGATATTTCGCCAAACTCATTTACCTCGGGCATAAACGGCTGCACCAACAATTCGCATTCAGCAGCTACAGGTGAGAACTCTTTTTCAATGGCAGGCAAATCCTTCGCTTCAAACAAACGGGTGTGGTAGGCACTGGCAGAAACCGCGGGTTTAATCACCATTTTTTGCCAGCCTTTATTTTCAATAACAGATAGGTTAAGCCGATTGGTCTTTTCAATAAAAACAGTAGGCACTATTTCGATACCGCTTTGTTGCAACTGCCTTAAGTAAAATTTATTCCGGTTTTGGCGGATAACCGCCACGGGGTTAAGCGCATGAATATTTTTTGCTTCCAGCGTGTTAAGCCAGTTATCAAATTCAGCAGCGTGCAAATGATAATCCCAAACGGAGCGGATAAGAACGCCATCATAATTCTGCCATTGAACAGCCGCATTATTCCAGATAACCGCTTCTGCTGAAATACCGTGACTTTGAAACAAAGCTATCAGCGGTCTTTCGGTTTCAAACAGTTCGGGTTGCTTTTGGCAAGTGGCTATGGCGAGTTTCATTAGTTGCAAGAATATAAAATGAAAAACACTCCTGATTACCGGGAGAATCTGTTCAGGTAGTCTTTAGAATTAATGTATGCACTTTGAAAAAAACAAAAAGCGAATATATTTGCGCTCCCTTTGAAAGAAGGACCGGTAGTTCAGTTGGTTAGAATGCGTCCCTGTCACGGACGAGGTCGCGGGTTCGAGTCCCGTCCGGTCCGCTTAAAG
>CANJRM010000141.1 GCA_947476645.1 Bacteroidota bacterium | reverse complement strand
TTTTCTACCGTTTGCACTGGCCTTTCATGGTCCTTTTCAGCGGATCTTCCAGCTATTTGCATGGAAGAGCCGGAGGCTTAGACCGCGACAGAACCACAGAACCCATTTAAGACGTGGTCAAAAATTTCTGGCCTTTGTTGATTTGAAATTCCAGCCTAATGTGGTCAAAGCCTCCGGCTCCCGCACCAAGGGGAAACATGAAGAGTTGCTTCGGTGGAGTATTTAGACTAATGATATCCCTGATTGTGTGAAGGAATTTCAATACGCGTGTTCTGACCGCTGCAATCCTGAATATACTTTTTACGCTCAGTATCGCCTGGCAATTTCTTGGTTTTTTCGTATTGCTCTTTGGTAAGAATAACGTAGCTGCCGTCATCTGTTTTCCAATAATAAACGCCTGTTTCGCTGATTAATACCTGTGGTAGCTTTTCACAAGCTATTTTATTTCCTCCGCCACTGCTGCTGCCACTGCCTCCTGCATTTCCTCCGCACCAAGTATATATGATGTTAGGTTGAGTCAAATAATATGTAGGTCCATTTTCAGCTATTTGTTTGGCCATTAACTCCTTGCAATTTTCAACAGATTTCCCTTTCATATAAACAATGAAGGTCTGATTACAATTAAAAGCACCGTTCCTGCGCTGTACCTCATAAGCAATAACGCATTGTTTATCGGTTACGTAATCGGTAGGATAGGTCAAGCCAACATCAGACTTATGCTCCTCTCTGTACTGTAACCTTCTTATCTCATATTCTTTAGCGTCCTTGACCTCTTCATGCACCCATCCCTGATTGCAGCAATAGGTTCTGTCTTTATCATATCGGCCTATGAATAAGTAGGGCTTAGCTTCCTGCGCAAAAATTGTTGAGCACATTGCCGTAAATGCAATAACGAGGATTGAGTTTTTTGTCATATTATTTTTTTACGCTGTCTTTTAATCTATATAAAACATCCTTTGCAATACCAAAATATTGCTGTTGTAATATACTTCAATCTTGAAGGATCCTTTGCCCTTTATGGTTACGTTTTGCTTTACACAAATTGGCGAGTTGCCACTGATATAACTATAGAATGGAGTAATCTCTTTTCTCCCTCTTTCCTTACCAATATGAATTTCAATATTACCGTTATAAGAGTAAAGCCCTTTAAGCACACAGCTGATATTGGTAATGCCATCTACCGATGTAAACGTGGTGTTATCTGAATTTGCATTGCAGTCCTCACTGTTATACCCGGTGCTAAGAACCAACTTTTGCCTTTCCATTTCTTGTTTCTTATTCCATTCGGTCTTAAGTATATTGAACTTAGTCCTTATCTCATCTTCGTATTTAGAATCCTTATATTTAAACAGGAAAGTTTCAAAGTCTGATATCTTTTTAGAGTATCTTATTTTATCGTATTCATCTTCAATATTCACCGTTGAAGCAGTGCTAACGCTTCCATTGTTTGTAGCATTAGAATAAGTGGCTGCACCCTTAGACACTGCATCGTCCATGTCTATTTTAATGCCAACAATATCCATATACTTTTTCGCGCGGATAAGTGTTCTTATCGGTTATGGCAAAAAACTGTGTAATACTCTCAGTTAAGTCATTTCCGTATAATGCGCTCTTGCTGTTTAACTTATTAAGAATGTTCACTTTCTGGTAAAGTATTTTCGGGTTGGGCGGCATTAGCTTTTCGGCTTCAATCAACTTGCGAAGAGCATTCTCATAATTGCCCGTGGTATACATCTGCTCGGCCTTGCTGTAATAAGCCATTGCCATTATCTCTGTATCTTGTGCTTGTAATAACAGAACCGAACACATCAATCCAAAAGCGAGTAACTTCAACTTCTTCATAACTTGACTATTCAGATTTTATAATTGTAGCTTTAATGGTAAGTATGGTGGTGGTGGGCTGTGTATTTGAGGTAATGGTTACTATCTTGCTGTGCTCGCCAATTTTACCGGCCGGGTCAAAAGCAATTTCAATTTTTCCTGATTTGCCCGGAGCTATAGGTTCTTTTGGCCATGTTGGAACCGTGCAACCACAACTACCCTCAGCGCCTAATATTAAAAGCGGTTCATTTCCGGTATTAGTAAAAGTAAAGCCTGTATAACTCTTCTTGTTATCCTGTATTATTCCAAAATCGTGAAATTGTTCAGGGAAGTTTATACCTGTAAGTGGTAGATTGGGTAAAGAGTTTTTGGCAATTTTACCCAAAGGGATATCTATTGCCGGAACTGAATTGGCTCTTGCTCCTGGTAAACCTGTTGCCGTTTGAACAATAGCGACAATAGTTAATACAGCAAGCGATAAGGCTATTATCCAAACAGGAATTAAAAATTTATTGGTATTCATTCAGCTTGTTGCTCCGTTATAAATTTGCTTTGTAAGTGGTGGTTGCACCACAGACAGCTCTTGCTGCTGCGCAGGTGGTATAACACAGGTTGGTAGTGGAACAATAATAAGGGTTGCTTAGTTGACAACATTTGGTGGCTGAAACAGGGTAGTAGCCGCTGCTGCAACCATTACTACCGGTCCATTGCACACAAGACTTACAACGAAAATCACAACTGCCGTCATCTTTACCTGCATAGGAATCATAGTTGCAGGCATAAAAATCTGTACACCCTCCTGTTTTGCAGGCCGAGATAGTGCTAAGTATTACTGTAATTAATAAGATGGAAATTATTCTCATGGTAAATGTTTTTTATTTTTTGGCTATATTTTTGATTACAAGGGTTAGAACTTCACTCCTATTGATGGTACAACTATCTGATGACCACCCAGCATTTGCTTATCGTTTAAATCAATGGTCAGGTTATACTGATACTTTACACCTATCAATAATTTACGATAGAGGTACTCCACTTTAAAACAACCGGTTACTCCCATTCCCATTACACCGGTTGATTGCGTATGGCTGCCATATTTGCCCGGTATGTTATAAATGGAAAAGTTACCGCCAATTTGAGGGGTGATGTATAAGAAGTGCTGGCTTTTTTTAAGGTTCCACGATAATGTGGGGCCCATTTTAAGAAACTGTATAGTATGTAAAATGGCTCTTCCGTTATCTGCTGTATATGCATCTTGAGAATACTCGTACTGTGTGTAATTGTAATAGTTGGAAATAGCAAACGAATAGCCGACCAAACCCAAATCAAAGCCTACTCTGAATTTTTTCTCTAGATTCTTGTAATTAAAAATTTTGAATCCCAAATCGAAACTACCGCCCTTGGCCATAAAATTAACCCCAAGCGGCCTGCCTAAATTTTCGATTGTTTGAAGAGCAAACCCAAGCCCCATGTAAAAGCCGTTTGGCTTGGCATTCTTTTTCGCCTCCAATGCTTTCTTCTCCTCTTCAATTCTTACTTGCTCCTTTTGTTCCCGTAAAGCGTTTATTCTATCGGATAGTTGCGGTATAAATTTAGAGTTAGGATAGCTGTTTAAAAACAAAGTGACGTAAGCCAAGTTGTCAGAGCTTTTTGCCTTTTGAAAAGCTAATTCTTCCAGTTTAGCATTTTCATTGAGTGTTTGTTCACGTTCTCTAAGCTCCAAACCAATGGTTGTAATATCCAGATATTTATCCGTAGGGTAGAAGTCTTTATTTACAATTTCATAGAATTTTTGAAGAGCCTGCTTAAGTTCTGAAAGTTTATCGGAACTGTTTTTTGTAAGCTCATTTAATGCCTGTATTTTAAGGTAAAGTGTTTTCGGATTTGGTGCGCCTAGAATTTCCTCCGCCTGGGTTAAATAGTTTACCGTTTCAGTAAAATTTTTGTTGTTGTATGCTGCCTCCGCCTTGTTGTAATAAGCAGTAGCCTGTAAAGTTTTATCCTGTGCAAAAAGGAAACCTGAAGTGAGTAGCAAGAAGAATAATAGGATTTTTTTCATAGTTGGTTTTATGTTATTAAAGGTAGATGGCATGCGTTGCTGTTATTAATCTTTTACAGGGTTACCCCAAAAATCGAGTTTAGGCTTGTTACTGATAGTTTCTTTAACCGGTGTTGTATTGACACTTGAGTTGTTAGTTTTATCAATGGGATTGCCCCAAAAATCGGTAACCGGTGCAACTATCTTGGCCGACTCACTGACACTGCAATTAATAGTGCTCACTATAAATGCTGTCTCTTTGGCCTTACCGGATAAATACCGCTGGCTAGCCTCTGCATCGGTGCGGCTGGTGTAATAACCTGATAAGGTTATATCGTTATTACTGCCTTTTAATCCCAACTTTTCTATCACCTTACCTTTTAAAGGCCAGGTGCCATCTGAAAATTTTGAAACAGCAAACACATTAGATATACTAATTTCCGGTGTACCGGCTTGGCTCACCTTTGCTGCTGCACTGTTAGTTTGGGCTGCGTTAAACAAACTACCAAACGAAAGAGTACCTTGAGCGGGTGTTTGATTGGTTCCTTTTGCTTCTTGTTCTGTTACTTCTTTAATAAGAGTTGGATTGTCAAATGCGCCTATAGCAGTCCAGATTTGGCTATTTATAGCAGCCCGGAAACCTCCCATAATATAAGTCCCGGTATTTTTATTATCAAACTGCAAATAGTATCTCAAATGATTCATATCACTCAACTCGATTAAATAATATTTGCCTTTAACCCAATCGGTTTGAGTTACTGACTCCGAAGACCGGTAAACAAAAAAGTATACTTCTGTTCCGCTTATCTCAGGAAATGAAAGCGGCATTTGGCCATCGGGGTATCTTGCAAGCAAAGACTTGCGCGCTGCAGCCAATTGTTGTTTTTCCTTTTGTACTCGTTCGTACTCACCAGCCCGTATGGCGGCCTCTCTTTGTCTTTTTGCTGCTGCTTCCTGGTTTATTCTGTCTTGCTGATTGACCTCATTAGCCGCATCACCCAAAGCGCCAAATATTGCATCCACACCAGCATCACCCGAAGAAGGATAATACGAGCCACCCGAACCGGTGCCTCCTCCAAGTATATCCACTAAGCCGGTAGCAGCACCAACAATGTTATCTACCTCAGCATCACCGGTGCTGTAAGATGGTGTGCTGCCATAACTGGCACCCGTGCTGCTTCCACCATTAATTTGGTTAGCTATGTTAAGTGAGGCATTCACTATATCCATGGTATTGTCAATATCGGCATCACCGGTGCGGTAGGTGTTAGTGTTTCTTTGCATGGGGTTTGAGTTGCCCACTGGAGGGTAAAAACTGCCCATAGGGTTAGTAGTGGTTTCTGTTGGGTTATAATTGCCCATAGGGTTAGAAAGCCCTGTACCATTGGTATTATTGCCTGTATTGTAATTTGATTGACTGCCGTATTGCTGAGTACTATTACTAGCTTTATTGCCTGAATTACCGTTCTGGTTTTGAGTATTTTTTTGTTTTTCGTCTTCCCTTTTTTTATCGGCCGCTGCTTTCTCGTTGTTTCTTTCGGTTTCTGCCTCTTTCTTCTTTTGCTCGTCAAGCGCTTTTTTCTCGGTAACGTTAACTACCGCAGTAATGTGAAATTGAATGCCCTTAAACAGCGTGTATGTATCACCGTCTTTCAGGCGGCACGCTTTGCCATCATCAGCACCACCGGAGTAATAATGATAATAATCGTCTTTGGGTTCAAATGTTCCATTTGGCTTTAAGTAAACAATCCGCCTTTCAGTCTTGGTGTCGGGTTGCCATGCTCCAATGCCTAACCCAAAAGAACGGTTTCCTTCACAGGCCAAATCAAGTTCAACTTCAACCTCAATTTTATATTCCTGGCCGGTATTATTCTGAACATAAAACCAGTATTCCTCCTGCCCAAGCAACCAAAATCTTTCCGCACGGAAAGTAAATCTGGCATCTGGTTGATGCACCGGAACTTGTTTCCGTTGTGCATTCAGTAGAAATATAGCGGACAATAAAAGACTTAGTGTAAAGATTTTTTTCATTCGTTTTTTTGCGTTTTCCAAAAACTTGTCATTAAGATATGGGTAAAAAATTGCCATTAAGAAGGCGGTAAACCTTCGCAAAAAAAGTAATGTTAAAATGTGTGCTGATAGAGTAAGCCTAAAGGTGGAAGCTTGTCTTTAAAATCGACAGATTTACTCTTAGTTAAGGGCGAACGATGGGGTAAAGATAACTGCTAATTTGAATTAGTAACACAAACGCATATTATTTTTCTAAAAATTTCAACTCCAACTGCACACCGGTGTGTGGTTTAAGTTTCAGTTTGGTTTTTAAATAAGCATTCACCTGTTTTTGCATAAGTTTTAACATCAGCCAATCTGCGAAAGAAGGGGTGGTTGGTTTTTAAAAATCCCGGTTATGTTTGTCTCGTCCTAGAAAAACCTTACACATTTTGTTATAAATCCTGGTTTCACTTTACAGGATAATTTGCAACTTTTCAAACTTTTTCAAAATTCTACCTCTGCACTTTTTCGTCCGACATCTTGCTGGGTTGCAAATATTAAAAGTTAAAACGGACACCAAGTCCTTGTTTTACAGTTGTTTCAATTTCGGAGTTTCAGGTTTTGGATACTAAATACCTCTAATCCTGGTCATGGCAAGTTAAATAGCTCTAT
>CANJRM010000140.1 GCA_947476645.1 Bacteroidota bacterium | reverse complement strand
TGATAGTTCTGGCATCCCATCTCATTAAAATAGATGGAAAGGTTTCGCTGGCCGAAATAAATTTCCTGCAACAATTTCTCGATACACATTTCAATGAAAAGCTTTCTGTAAAACGGCAACAGATAATTTCACATTGCCTCAATAAGGAGTATGATTTAGATGTAGCTTGTAATCAAATACGCATGAACACACCACATGCCACGCACATACAAGTTGTTCGCTTTCTCTTCGACATGGCTTTGTGCGATGGTGAATTGAACGAACGTGAAAACTATTTTGTATTTCGTCTTGCAGGATATTTGAACGTGAACGATGTTGATTTTAAAAGATTAAAAACCGAACACACCGAAGTAAAAGTTTCTGCTTACGAAATTCTTGGCGTTAGAAAAGAAATGAGTTTCGAAGAAATTCGGATGGCATATCGCAAATCTATTTTGAAAGTTCACCCCGATAGAAATAAAGATGTGAGTGACGAAGAGCGCAAAAAACTAACTGCACAGTTTCAGAAAATTCAGGAAGCCTACGAGGAAATAAAGCAGGAGAGGAGCGTTAAATAACCGATTACAAAAAATAATCTTCCGATAACAAAATGTGCGTTGTGAACAACAATGCGCAAAAACAAACATCTGTAAATGGCTGGCGTAAGATGAAGAAAATCATTTGACACCATGCCAGCTTACAAAACAGATTACGAACACTACAACTTGTCGCACAGCAACTTTGTTGCGGCTTACAAACTAATAAACGAATACGTTACCGATTTATACATGATGCCAAAGCAGTTTGCAGAAGACGCAGGCAAGGTGATGGATACGATTACTAAGGAATACGCTATCCCGCAATCACCGGAAAATTCAAACGAATGTTTTCGCGCGGTTTTAGAGTTTGTAAATCAGTTAGACGCTTTCACCCTTCACACCATTAATTTATTCAACGAACACAAAACGCATATTGATTGCTCGGAAGTGTATATGAAGAACGTAGAGAAGATGAGAATGTCGAGCGAACCGGTTAACGATTTGGAGTATTCTGAATTAGCTGCCGAGGTAACAGATTTGCTGAATGGCTTGAGAACAATAAAAGAGAAAGCAGATAAAACGATTGAGTGGCTCGACCAGTTGGATGCACGTTGGGATGGTATTAAAGAAAGATTAGCGTAGAGAAATATGGTTGGTGGTAAAGCCAACTCGCTTCTACGAGCAACAAAAATTTGTGTTTCGAAAAGAAATTAAGATTTCACAAAACACAGGTTGTTCGTTACAAGGCGCAAAGCATTGATTAGAGGTCGAGGGCAACATATATTGCATGTATAAAATAACAACTTATGCTGCAAACAGAAAATCCCCAAGACCGTTTCATGAATTTGCATATTGAATTTGTAGAGCAGTTCAAAAGTATTAACAGCGATATGAAAACGCTTTATGCTATGCCGCACAAATTTATTGAAGAGAATGCTTCGGCTATTGACCAGTTTTTGGCGAACGAGAGTATTCCCGGTGCGCCTGAAAGTTTTGATCGTTCTGTGAAAGGAGTAAAAGATTTTGTGTATCAGCTCGAAGACTTTAAATACCAAACCATGGAATTGTTTTTTGAGCACCGTGCATACAGCGATAAATGTGCAGCGTATTTGAAAAAGTCGCAGGAGCTAAGAAAGAGCAGCATGGGGATAAAATCCACTGCAATGCTAAACGGATTGACAGAAGAACTTATCGCGTTGCGTTTTGGATTAAACCGCATTCGTGAAAAAGGAAGTGAAATGATGATTCAGTTAAGTGCAATACAAGGTAAGTGGAAAACAATAAAGACTAATTAAGATAAGCCCCCTAACACTAACAAAGGACTAAAAGAGCATGGTGGTTCAAATGAGGCCCCTCACGCGAAAGCGGAGGGGTTTCTTTTTTTGGGGAAGGTGCTCTTTATTGATTTAATTCTGTAGAGCCGATTAGCGATTGAAGATTAACGATTGCAGAATGCAGATGTGAATACGAATACAAAAAACGGATTCTGTCTTTTACTGGCTGTTTACTTCGCTAATCTGAAATCGTTAATCTTCAATCGCTAATCAAAGAAAACTGAAGAAGTAAGTTTACTCAACGCCACTTGACTTATTTTCCTTTAAACTCCGGAGTTCTCTTCTCCACAAAAGCAGCCATTCCTTCCTTTTGGTCTTGGCTGGCAAAGGTTAGATAGAAATTTTTGCGCTCGAAAATTAATCCTTCATCAAGCGTAGAATTGAAAGCATTGCTTACCGATTCTTTTGCGAGTTTGATTGCAACGGGTGATTGCTTTGCAATTTCGCGGGCAAGTTTCAACGTTTCATCTAAAAGCAATTCAACAGGAACAATGCGATTGATTAAACCTGCATCTAATGCTTCTTGTGCCGAAATAAATTTTCCGGTGAGCACTAATTCCATTGCCATAGCTTTTCCTACTGCACGTGTTAAGCGTTGAGTGCCGCCTGCACCGGGCATGGTTCCTATTTTTATTTCGGGTTGACCAAAGCGCGCTGTTTCACTTGCCATAATCATATCACAAGTCATGGCTAGTTCGCAACCACCACCAAGTGCGAAGCCACTTACAGCTGCAATAATAGGCTTGCGTGTTTTTTTGATTTGGTCCCAGGTGCTGAATTGATCAATGTTCAACATGTCAATTGCCGTAGCATCTGCCATTTGTTTTATATCGGCACCGGCAGCAAAAACTTTTTGACCGCCTGTGAGAATTACTACACGCACATTATCGTCTTCATCTAATTCCCGCAGGGCATCGCGTATCTCTAACATGAGCTGACGATTGAGTGCGTTTAACTCCTTTGGACGATTGAGTTCAATGAGCGCAATATGTTTTTCGTGTTGCGGGTTTACTTTGATGAATTCCATAATTGAATATTAATTTGTAATGATTGATTATTGAAAGGCAAATTTAGTTCTTGTAATTATTCCGGTAATACTTCCGATAAATATTCCAACCAGCGCACCGCCAATTACATCAGCGGGAAAATGAACACCTACATAGACTTGAGAAAAGGAAACGAGCGATGCCCAGGTGATGAGTAGGAGAGAAGTTCTCCATTTGCTTGATGTAACAAGCATTAGAAACGCTGCCATACCGAAACTGTTTGCCGCATGTGCTGAAACAAAACTAAAACCGGAACCACATTGTTCAATCACTAATCGCGCACCAATTTCAGGATTGTTGCACGGACGAATACGGTGAATGAAATGTTTGATGAAGTGAGAAGAGATTTGGTCGGTCAATAAAAAAGTAATTGCTCCGGCAATCGCAATTCGAACAAATTGTTTGGGGTAAAGCTGAAACAAACGCACCGCTACTGCGGCATAAAATATGGCTAGGAAAGTTTTTCCTCTAAGCACAGAACATACTACATCTAAAACCGGGTTGGCAAGCGAGCCATTGATGAAATGAAAAAGAGAGGAATCAATATGGTGGAGGGTTTCTATCATGAGTAAAGTTGAGCCAATAGACATTAAAGCAGGCTTTTTCTAATTTATCTTCCGCCAAACGGTGCCATCCGAAATAATCTGAATGGGAGTATCAACCGCTATGCTGGTTATGGTAGTTGCACTGCCAACGGTAACCGATGATATATTCAGAGTCACCGTAGAGTGGTTTACTATAGTATAAAGCCGGCCCACACTGCTTGCCGCAGCAGGTATAGTAATAGTTTGCGCAGCGGTGCTGCCCGTAAAAATAAGACAATGGTCATCGGTAGTAAGGGTGGTGCTTGCCGTTACGCTGCGAACGCCCACAGCCAGTGAGCCATTCGCATGCAAAGTGCTCGTTGGAGTATTTATTCCAATGCCTACGTTGACTGTAGCCAATGCTCCATTTACCCCATTCACGCTACCTAAAACAATACTGTTGCTCGCATCTACTCTTGCATTCCAGCCAATGGCTGTAGCATTGGTAAGTGCCACGCTTACTACATTTGCACTATCACCCAAAAAACTATTTCTGGTTCCGGCTCCATTGGTAAAACCAGCTTTAAATCCTACAGCAGTGTTTGAATTGCCAGAAGAGGCGGGCAATGACTGCTGACCAAAAGCAGAATTAAAACTACCTGTTGAATTACTGGTCATTGCACTACTGCCAAAAGCAGAGTTATTATTACCTGTGGTATTATTTACCAACGCCAAATAACCCATAGCGGAGTTATCATTTCCGGTTGTGTTCACCCACAAAGCCCTGTCTCCCAACACCGAGTTCCGGCTTCCGGTGGTATTTGTAGAAATAGATTGATAACCAACTGTGGTATTTGATGAGCCCGAGGTATTTGCAAATAATGCTTTACTGCCCATAGCAGTATTGAAGGTTCCCGAACTATTCTTGTACAAGGCCGAATCACCCACCGCTACTGTATTGGAAATAGTGGTACTCGAATATAACGCTTTTACCCCTGTCGCAACGTTGCTATTGCCACTGACGTTAGAATAAAGTGCCTGATAACCTACCGCTGTATTTGCTCCCCCCGAAGTGTTAAAGTAAAGGGTATTTGTTCCGCTGCCTGTATTATAACTACCCGTAGTATTGCTAAAAAGAGATTGATTGCCAATTGCAGAATTAAATATGCCTGTGGTGTTGGCAGCACCTGTTTGATAACCAAAGAAAGCATTAGCCAACAAATGGTCAATTCTTGCAGCAGTTTGATTATTCACCCGAATGGTAAATGGAATATTATCGATTGTTCCTAAAAAATTAGTTCCGTCAGTCGTTCCTGTATTACCCGTCAGTCCCCAAGCGGTTGAAGTACCCGTAGCGCCAGTAATACCGGTAGCCCCTGTGGAACCGGTTGCTCCTGTACCAGTTGCTCCTGTGCTTCCGTTTGCCCCCGTTGCACCGGTAGTGCCGTTAGCTCCAGTAGCGCCTGTTGTTCCATTGGTTCCTGCACTTCCGGTAGTTCCTGCTGTACCAGTTGATCCTGTGCTTCCGTTTGCACCCGTTGCACCAGTAGCGCCTGTTGTTCCATTGGTTCCGGTTGCTCCTGCTACACCAGTTGCTCCTGTGCTTCCATTTGCCCCCGTTGCACCGGTAGTGCCGTTAGCTCCAGTAGCGCCTGTTGTTCCATTGGTTCCTGTTGTACCAGTTGCACCCGTACTTCCGTTTGCACCCGTAGCACCCGTAGTTCCGTTAACTCCATTAGCGCCTGTTGTTCCATTGGTTCCGGTTGCTCCTGCTACACCGGTTGGTCCTGTGTTAGTGGCGTTAGATGCCGCGGCTATCCAGCGGTTATCAGAAGCATTGTACACAAGCGTTATTGAACCAAAACCGTTTACCGTAAGGTCGGTGCTGTTACCGCAATAAATTCTGTTGGATAGGGTAGAAGTGCTGTTATGCGTTAAGGTCATGTTGAAAGCCGTAGCATTGTAAAGCACAATGATTCTTCCGTCCTGCCCGCCTGTTAAACCGGTAATATTAAAAGCGGCTGTAGGACCTGTGATGCGATAGAAACTTTTTCCAGCAGGGAAGGGATTGTTGGCGGTAACTACGTTGTTGTTAGCACCGTTTGCTAAAGTGAGTGCACCTTCACGTAAAGCCAAATCTCCGTTTACATCTAAGTAGCTTACAGGTGTTCCGTTTATACCTACCAAACCGTTTTTGTTAATGCGCATACGCTCAACAGGAGTGGAGGTGGAGTTAGCCGGATTGGTGGCAAAAATGATTCTACCCGCCATGTTGCTGCTGCCCGAAGTAGAGTCAACCAGCATTTCAATACGGGTGGCATTTACATACACCGAACCATCGTAACCGCGGGCATCAATTCTTCCTAAAGAGCCCGCACTTCCTATAAGTGTTGGCGCGCCTATTACTCCTCCGGATCGTCTAAACCAAAATTCATTGGGGTTTCCGTAATTGGTTGATATGTAGGTTGGGTTCCCGTTGTTAATGTTGGTTACTTCAAGCATGCCACTAAGCGAAGGAACGGTGGTTCCTATACCAACTCTGCCTCCTGTATCAATCGTCATTCTCCTGATACTGTTGGTTCGGAAGCTGAGATAGTTGGCATCGGTGGTTCCTACAAAATGCAGCGAAGTGTCAATACTGCTATTGCCTTTTATTTTCCAAAAAGGAAAAGCAGGGTTTTGTATTTCGGCTTGGCCAAAAGCGACTTGATTGTTTACAAACAACAGGGAGGTAAATACCAGGACTGCTTTAATTACAGAGGATAAGTTTTGCATGACGGTTGAACTTGTGTGTGTATGTTCTTTAGCCACCTAAAGAAACAGGGCGGTAATTTAGAAAGAATTCAGGATATAGAGTTTGGTTTTTTATTTCTCTATCACAAGTTTCTTGGTGGTTCTTCCTTTTTCGTTTTCTAAGGTAACAAAGTAAATGCCGCTGGCGAAGTTCTCGGTTGACAGTTGACGGTTGACGGTTGACAGTTGAGCAGTCGTCATTTTCTTTCCGGTGATGTCGTAAATGGTGAGGGTGCTGCCGAGCATGGTTTCATCAATGGTTATGGTAATAGAGTTGATGCCGGGGTTGGGGGAGATGCTGAAAGCGGGAGAGGAGTTAGGTGAGGAAATGCCTGTGCCTATACCCGCAACTACGTTTACATA
>CANJRM010000139.1 GCA_947476645.1 Bacteroidota bacterium | reverse complement strand
GAAGAGTATACACAACCAATGTTATTAGAATTCATCACCTATTTTTTTCGTGTTTAAAATTCAACACTCAGGACTTAAAATCCTGTGATACTTAAATATCGTGCGGGTTCGATTCCCGCCCGCGGTACAAGCCTAGCAAGGGTTTCAGCGTTTTCGTTGAAACCTTTTTTTATTTAAAAATTTCTTCGGGTACAACATGGGTACAACAGATTTAGCATGTTGATAAAATATTTTTTGGGGCCATTTTCTATCACCTTAGTATGAGCTTTTCCTCACGGGTCATTTATTTTCTTCTAATGGTTTGATTCCTTGCAGCGGGTACAAGCCTAGCAAGGGTTTCAAGAGATTGGAACCCTTTTTTATTTCAGCAAAATTTGGACAGGTAAAAGCAGGGGTAAAAGTAAATCAGGCTAAATCTTCCTGACCTATACCATTAGCTTTTATAGTTAATGGTATACTCCTTTACTTATTTTTGCTCTTCCAATAATTGAGAATAGATGCTGACGAGACCCTTTCTTAGAATTATATTTTTGGGCGGGGTAAATCTGCTTATCGGAAATACAAAAATCGTATGTCAGGATAATTTCCCCATTACCGATATTAAGATTGCACATCAAAAAATTAAATCCTTAAATAAATACGCCTCTTTCAAATTTGTGGTCACCCATAAAAGACCTGAAATTGAATCTTGCATTTTGAAAAGCGATTCTGTTATCACTTCATCATGTGATATTGGTGGTGGTCAAACAGCGATTCTTGCTTCATTCAAAACAAACGGTGAACATTATTTTGGATTTGGCGAACAGTATTCTCTTCTGGATTTCAAAAATACGAAACCATATATTTTCACCGAAGAACAGGGTATTGGCCGAGGCGATAAACCCACGAGTAAATTCACAAAGACATTTGGTGTTTGTGGCGATGAGTTCAGCTCTTATACTCCTATGAATTTCTTCTTTACCGATAAAAACGAAGCTTTCATTTTTACCGGTAGCCCATATATCAAATATGATTTCACAAAACGCAATTCTTTTTCTCTTGAGAGTTGGAGTAAAGAGTTGAAGATAAAATATATCAGTGCTGCTAATCCTAAAGAGATACTTTATGAAGCAACCGAGATTATGGGAAGAATGCCAATGCTGCCTGATTGGGCGTTTGGCACGTGGCTGGGTTTGCAGGGTGGAGAAGCCAAGATTGATGCAATTATTAAACAAGCATTGGTTGAAAATAATCCAGTGGGCGCAGTATGGATTCAGGATTGGGTAGGAAGAAGAAAAACCCGTTTCGGTTCGCAGCTTTGGTGGACATGGACAGCGGATACATTGGCATATCCGCATTTCCCTGAGTTCTGCAAACGAATGCGCAAGCAAAACATACGCGTTCTTGGTTATATCAACTCTTTCATGGCTAACGAAGGAAAACTCTTTGAGGAGGCTAAATCAAAAGGCTATCTAGTTAGAAATAATAAAGGTGAAGATTATGAAATTAAGACAGCAGGATTCCCTGCTTATTTAATTGACCTTACAAATCCTGCTGCATTTCAATGGATGAAGAATGTTATCCATCACAACTTGATAGATGTCGGGTTAAGCGGTTGGATGGCTGATTATGGCGAGTGGCTTCCTCTGGATGCTCAATTATTCTCAGGAATAAACGCATTTGACTACCACAATCAATACGCTGTTGATTGGGCAAGGCTAAATCGTGAGGCGATTCATGAAGCAGGCAGAGATAGCGATATTGTATTCTTTACGCGAAGCGGAGCTATAGGCTCCGCTAAATATTCAACACTGTTTTGGGCTGGGGACCAAATGGTTGATTGGGGTCAGAATGACGGTTTGCCTTCGGCTGTTTGTGCTTTAATTACTTCAGGCCTGTCCGGAATTACATTAAACCACTCAGATATCGGAGGATACACTACCGTAGATAATATTTTCCTTAAAGTAAAAAGAGATGAGGAGTTATTAAAGCGGTGGATTGAATTCGCGGCATTTACACCAGTTTTTAGAACGCACGAAGGATTAAAACCAGAAAGCAATGTTCAGATTTATTCCAACGATTCCATGATGAAATTCTTTTCCAGATTCGGGAAAATACATTTCGCCTTAAAAGATTATTTCAAAGAACTAAACAAGGAAGCAACGGAAAAAGGAATTCCTATTGTGAGAGCTTTGTTACTTGAATTTCCTGATGATTCTTTAACCTATTCTATCAAAGATGAATTTTTGTTGGGTGAAGATTTGTTGGTAGCACCGGTTATTGCAAAAGAAGCGAATTCTCGTGAGGTATATTTCCCCACCGGTGAATGGATCAACGTTTGGACTAATGAGACTATAAAAGGAAACCGAAAGCAATTAATAAACTCAGAACTTGGTTTCCCTCCTGTATTCATCAAAAAGAGTGGTAGATGGATTGGTGAATTAATATCGATTTTTGAAAAGTTCGATTCCCTTTGAGTGTAATTGCAGGGAATTCTTCAAAGCTTTTGAAGGATTCCCTTTTTTATTTCTTGCCGAAACACTTGCCAGTTCTGCGATCTGTAAGATTAGTGAGTTCACCCGACCGGTTCGATATGTGCGATTTGCACGATCCTGAAAAAATCTGGTTGGGGTTAAGCATCCCTAACTCATTTTTCAATCAACTTGCTATTGAACTTATAAATAACGAGCCGACAACCATTTCTCTTTACACTTTCTCGGGTAGCAAGTATTGCAACATTCATTTACAAACTCCACATCAATTGGAATTCCAAGAAAAAAGTGGACAAAAATATAAAGACATTAAGCGGCATTGTTTAATTGGTTAATTAATAATTGTTGATGTTCTAAAATGGTTAGGTTGTTCAGTTGTTTGTGCCGCCTATTTTTGTTGTAAAAAGTTTCGATGTATTCAAAGATAGATAATTCAGCTTGGTTTCTTGTTTGATAATTTTGATGATAAGCAAGTTCTGTTTTTAATGATTTAAAGAAACTTTCTGCTACTGCATTATCCCAACAATTTCCTTTTCTACTCATGCTTCTTTCTATGCTTTTGTATTTGCTTATTTCAGTTATAAATTCCCCACAGGCATATTGAATGTCTCGGTCTGAATGAAAAATTAATTTCTGAGTGGTATTTATTGGTCTGTTTTTTAATGCCATTTTCAATGCTGGTACACTTGTGTCTCTCGTATTCATATTGCTACTTAATGCCCATCCTATTACTTTTCTATCAAACAAATCAATCACTGTTGTTAAATAAACCCAGCCTTCTTTAGTGCTTACATAAGTGAGGTCTGATACCCAAACTTCATTCTTTTGTTTTACTTCAAATTGCTGATTCAATTTATTTTCTACCACTGGATATGTGTGTTTTGAGTTCGTAGTTGTTCTATATCGTTTACGAATAATACTTCTAATTTCATTATCCCTCATTAGCTTTGCCACCAGATGCTCCGATGCTCGAAGCATTACCGCCTGTGGCGGTAGTTGCTTGTTATGCCTGCGCTGCTAGTCCGAGGCCTAACAACAAAGCACTGAGATTTACTTTTTTGTGTTTCATTTTTTTATTTTAATTGTTATTATTTTCGTTTTGCAATATAATTCCTTTTTTTTCTGTCTGTCGGTGTCGTTTCGGTTTTTACAATGAGGCATAACGGATTCAAGATTGCCGATGTTTAGAGCGGTTGGCTCAAGTTTACTTGAAAGCCAACTAAGCTATTAACAGCGGTTAAAGTTTCGTTCTATTAAATATCGTCAATCTTATGATGTGAGAAGTTCGCTTCGCTGAGATGACGAGATTTAAGCATAACAATATAGAAACTTTATTCTTGAATCCGATGATAAGAAATAGGTCCGTAAGAGAGCATTTTTGCGAACGTAGGACCGTAGAAGCGAAGCGAATTTCTTATCATCGTTTTGGGGCTTTGCGTTCGTTGCCCCTTGTAGGATTTTCAAATTAAAAACGGATGCTGATAGGGCAATGACGCACAGTTCGTGTTGTGCGTTCGTACTTTTCTGCTAATCCTTTAGATGATACTCTTGCCGCAAAGAACTGATTAAAATTACTGCATGTTCTTTCATTTTCTGTAATTGAACATTGTAATTTGAAAGAATTCCTCCATAGGCAATAAGCCTATTCCCAAATTGTATCAATTTTAAATTGTCGTGGCTCAAGAGCTTTGCTTCAAGTGATACATCAACATAGGTGTTTGGTTTTAAGTATTTAAAATTAAAAATTTCATATGATGAGGTAATATAATCATACAATGATTTGTCCACGTATTCTTGGGAAGATTTTACGTCATTTTCTACTCTGTCATATAAAATAATAATATCAGTAGCAGCTTTATTTCTTATTAAACGCATACCGCCTGAGTTTTTTAATTGTAGCAGTGTTCGATCTGTTGGTTTTAAAGTATTTGTGGTACTTATAGTTTTCCTTAAAAAATAATAAATTTCATAATCATTTGTTTTTTGATTTTCGTAGTTGAAACAAACCTCTATAAGGGAGTCAATATAGATTAACTTACTTTGGTTCTTTTTAAGAACAGTATTAATATTTGCTGTATCAATTTTAGCATCTTCTATCATTGATTTAATAAATTCCTTTTCTCTACTTTGCTCAATTTTATGCTCTAACTGCCATTCAGCTAAATAACCGCAAAAAACTGCAAGGAATAACATGAGAAATTCCCATAAATAAGATTTCCAATTTTTCTTATAGTGGGGAGCTGCTGGGTCGTGAGCATGATGATGTACTTCCATATTTTCAATTTCTAGATTTTCTTTGTTGAATTCTGTTTCAAAAGTTGGTATTGATTCGTCTGTTGAGTTTTCCGATTTATCATTTGTTGGATATTCTGAAGGCACTTCTTCTTTATTTTCCGTCATTATTTTTAATATTTAAATTATTGGAGTTTCACTTTAGTATGACGCACAACTGGTTCTGTCGCATCTATTCAAAATAAACAGTTTTTCCCGGAATGATTTAAAATATTATTAAAAATTAAACCGCTAAAGAGCAAAATGAAGTATAAGTTGAGGACATAGGTAATACTAACTGATTCTTCTTTATCATCCTGACAACTTCTATTCCAGACAAGGTTCGTTCAGCAGATTCAAAGTTTTTGAAGTCAAGCATATTTTGAATTCTCCACTTTATAAATCGGTGATCCTGTTCAATCGGATTATTCATATATTTGCATTGCCTGATTTTGATTTTTGAATAGTTCCTCTTATTGTAAACCCTGATGGCTTGTTTGTTAGCAACGCTCTTATCAATATTGATCATCACTGGTAGACCACTTCTCTCAATTGCTTGGATCAGAATGGCTTGGCAGATGCACGCCATTTAAACTTTAAATAAAACAGGATTAAAAAAGACAATTAGTGAACCTCTGTTTTGATTACTCCTACCTATAAAAGAAATACAAATTAGTCATAAGTTTACGTATGAGAAAAACCACACAAATACTACTGGCAACCGGCTTTGCCGCACTGGCTACTTTTAGTAGCTGTAAAAAAGCAACTAATGAAAATAACCTTACCCCACCAGCTAATACAACACCGGCTTATGTACCTCCTCAACCGGGTTCTCTTGTTACCAGCAATAGCAGCTTAGTATTGCAGGTTAATACCAGTACCACGGTTGGCGCGGTAATCTATAATGCTGATGGCACTTATAGCCCAAACCCACCCAGTATAATATGG
Organism: Bacteroidota bacterium; assembly: GCA_947476645.1. Lineage (GTDB taxonomy): Bacteria > Bacteroidota > Bacteroidia > Chitinophagales > LD1 > Bog-950. Next base: position 1,070 of record CANJRM010000139.1, on the reverse strand, counting down.
CAAAGCAATAATACAGCTATAGCAACGGTTAGCAACGGAACAATAAATGCTGTAGCAGAAGGTGTTACCAGTGTTACTGTCACGGACGGTATACATGGGGTGTTAGTAGTAAACGTACAGGTAATAGGGGCTACTGTAGCGTTGCCCACAAAACCCACGCACGTGTTATGGACGTTTAATGCTAATGTGCTGGCCATGAAACCCAACACCAGCCAACCTTTAGGCAATTTTGTAGTGTTTACTGCAGCGGGGCAGGCTGTGCAAAACCCTGTTTTAACCTTTATGCCACCGGCAGCAAGCGGGCTTAGTTTTAATAGCAACAACGTGAGCTCAGGAGCAACTACCGGTAGTTTTGATGTGCTGGTAAAAATAGGAAACGATACGCTGGAAAACCCATTAAGAGTATTAGTTAACTCCGACACTGCATATAGCTTCGAGGTTGTCTACGGCACTTGGCCACTAGTATTCCACTCCAACAATTTAACCGCGCAAACACCTGTAATGATAGCGGTAACCAAATGCTGGTATGCGGGCAATGTTCCTGTTTTTGACCATTACGTAACTTCACCTGAAAAAATTCAATTTGTAGATCAGGAAGGCAGTGTAGCATTAAATGCTGAAGGCAAATTAACTTCTATAAAAGTAACTGATCTTCAATGTTATCAAGGGGCAGTAGCAGACATTACTTACAAAAATGTTACGATTAGAAGATTTGCCTGGGTTTATCGTAACCTATCAGGGAATTATGGAATTACGCAGAACAACAGTAATCACGATAGCTACAACTATTGCATTACACAATCTGGTCCTGACATTTTTTATACAAACGGCAACACTTACTTCATTTATGGTAGTATTAATGATGAGTTCCGTTCACAGAAAATTGATGGAACCTATTATATCAAAATTAATAATACACAAGTATTTAAAGGCAACGACAACGCATTCCATGGCTATTATGATGTCAAATGGAACATGATTTATACCGGCACTGGAAATACCGAAACAATTGAATTGCCACAGGGGAAATTTACGCATGTTGGTGACTATACATCATCGGGTATTGCCGT